>NZ_JBVVAJ010000026.1:0-73043 GCF_055792805.1 Microvirga sp. HS2 | reverse complement strand
CCCGCACGATGCGCCGGCGCAGGTCCTGGGACAACGGTGTGGTCATGGCGAGCCTCTGTGCTCACGCCCCTGACCACCATCGAGTCAGACTTCCCGATTCCGTTCAACCCCAAACCGCTCTAGGGCCGCACGGAACTGCTCCGCCATGTCAGGGACCGGCTCATTCTGTTCCGACGGTTGCTCGGCCGTCAATTCTGGGAAGAGCGTCGGATGTGCCGGCCGCCGCACCACCTGTTGATGGCCTCACGGTCGTATATGCCGGTGTCGGGGTCTGTCTGAGGGGAGCCTCGGGCCCGACGCTGACTAGGATGCATTCTTAGTCACTTAGCCAGTTGCGTAGGTGAGTATCATCGAAGGCAGAACCGGATCAGCCGCAACATAAAGGATAGGGGGTGAGCGGACAGTCAGAGCAGAGGAATTATAATCCTTGTGCCGGGGGTTCAAATCGTCCTCCGCTACCATAGGCCTAAGGCCTTCTTCCGGCTTTTCCCGAGTTCCCGATCAGAGCCGGTACCAACTTGGTGCCGACGGGCTCGTGCCGAGTGACCCCTATTTTCATCTTCTGAAGACGGCCTCGATGGACAGAGCACGTAATCCTTCTCCATGTGATCTTTGCTTCTTCTAGTTGGCTTGACAGGTCGCAAAGGCGGTTCTGTTGCAAATCGTGACGTAGCTCAAGCGAAGCCAGGCAGGAGATCTGGTTAAGCCGCAGCGTGGAAGAGACCAGCAATGAAGTCACTATGAGCCTTCAAGTCGTTGGTTGGTATACCGGCCAGTTGGCCCTTGGGATCATCGCCATCGTCTCGTAACCGGTAATCGTCCGACTGGCAGTCCGGAAGGTCTTGAAGCCCAGCCCAGGACGGACCGGCCGTTTGATGTGCCGGTGATCCTGTTCAACGATGTTGTTCAAAAACTTCACCTGACGAAGTTTGGCAAAGCTCCAGAGCGTCCCCTCTCGCTTCATGGCTTTCATTGCGACTGGGTAAGCCGCATTCTTGTCGACCGCGATGGTACGCGGATTGACGGTATTGGGCTGCCCTAACGCCTCACGGAAGAATCGCCGAGTTGCACCCGAATCTCGCTTGGGCGAGAGCAGAAAGTCGATCGTCGGCCCGGCCCCATTGACAGCCCGGTACAGGTACGCCCATTCACCCTTCACCCGAATGTAAGTCTCATCGACACGCTAAGAGCCGCTTGTCATCCGCAGGTGCGGTCGGATGCGCTTGTCCAACTCTGGTGCGTAGACCTGGATCCAGCGAAACAAGGTCGTATGGTCCACTTGCACGCCCCTATCCGAGAGCATGCTTTCAAGATCGCGGTAGCTGATCGGGACGCGCAGATACCAGCGGACGGTCCACATGATGATCTCCACCGTGAATTGCCGACCCTTGAACGGGTTCTTATTCTCCTGCCTCACCGCCAGTCTGTCTTACTACCATCGTGTCGTAGCTCAGACGGAGCAAGCTTCAAAGCTGCAACAGAACCGCAATGGTGTCCTGACCTTCATTTCTCTGGAAGCCCCAAGAGAACCGGAAGCTGTCTCATGTCCGTAAAGGGATGAGCGCCTTCCGTCTTGAGCTGTTCGCAACCGAGCTCCTTGGCGAAACCGAGTACCCTACAGCCTGCGGCTATTGCGGCGCGCACACCGGGCAGGCTGTCTTCGACGACCGCGCAATCCTCAGGCTCGGCGGAACAGGCCAGCGCCGCCGCGAGGTAGATGTCGGGCCAAGGCTTTGGCCGCGGCACGTCCTCGAAGGACAGAACTCGCCCCGAAAACAGGCTCGTGAAGCCGAGGCGATGTAGCTTCGTGCTGAGCTCAAGGCGGGTCGAGTTGGATGCGACCGCAATCGGAATGCCCCGCGACGCGATGGCCTGAAGCGCCTCCGGGGCCCCTGAGACGGGCTCGACCTCTTCCTTCATGACGGCCGCGACGCGGCGCGAGATCATGGTCATCCAGTCTGCCGGCAATGTCCCGACCACCGCCTCGATCCGCGGCACCATGTCGGGCAGCGCGGTTCCGAGAAAGGCGCGGCCCGCCTCGTCGGGCGTCAAGGGCCATCCCCGGAGAGTGAGGTCCGCCGCGATCACCCGGTTCACGAGAGGTTCGCTGTCGGCCAGCACGCCGTCGCAGTCGAAGAGGACAGCCGCCGGGCGGCGCGCCGGTCGAGAGGGAATCATCGAGGTTCTCTGCCTTCGTGTCTCGCAAAACGAAGGGCACGGCCGGACAGCCGTGCCCTCTGGGGAGCAGCCTTCTTACTGCATCAGCGCCGTGGTCTCTTTGACCAGCCGGTCGAGACCGGCTTCGGGCGAGGTCTCGCCGCGCATGACGCCGTTGAGAATGTCGCGCTGCAGGCGCCAGATCCGGACCGAGCTGCCGCCTGGATAGCCCTGCCAGGGGACCGACCGGTCGGTCTGATAGGTAATCGTCTTGAAGTTCGGATTCGCCTCGTAATACGGTCCGAGGAATTCGGGGCCGGATGCCCGCTTATTCGTCGGGAGATAGCCCGTGATCTCCACCACGATCTTCTGCGCTTCCGGGCCGGTCATGAACTTGACGTATTCCCACGCGGCCTTCTGCTTGGCCGGGTCGCGCGCCGTGATGATCGCGGAGCTGCCGCCGGTGGGCAGGCCGCCCTTCGCCTTGTCGTCGACCGGAAAGACCGCCGTTCCGAGGATGAACTTGTTTCCGATGAGGTCCGTGATCTGGCGCAGGCGGGCAGGGGTCTCGAAGAGAATACCCGTTTGGCCGGCAGTGAATTGCTGGCGCGACGAGTCGAAGTCGATCAGCGGCATACCCGTCTCGGTCACGAAACGGCGCATGTAGGCCAGTGCCTTGAGGCCCGGCTCGCCTCCGAACGCGACCTTCGTGCCGGATTCATCGAGCATGTTCGTGCCGCCCTGGTGAATCAGCGCGCGGAACAGCCAGTCGTCCGGCCAGTCGTGGACGTTGTAGGACAGGCCCGCCACACCCGGCGAGGCAGCACGAATCTTTGCGGCAAGTGCAATCACGCCATCCCATGTATCCGGCATCTTGCGAGGATCGCCGCCGGCCTTCTTCACGAGTTCCTCGTTGAAGTACATCAGCGGCGTCGAGGCATTCACCGGCATGCCATAGAGCTTCCCGTTCACACGTCCGAGATCGATGATCTTCTCGGAGTAGTTGGCATTGCGCCACTCCGCAGGCTCGGCGTCGAGCAGCGGCCCGATCTCGGTGATCTGCTGCCGCTTCAGGAGCGCATTGACGAGTTCCGTCTGAAGGTGAAACCCGGAGAAGTACAGGTCCGGCAACTGGTTCGTTACCGCCTGCCTCAACATGACCTGGTGCCCTTCGTCGTAATTCGCCACGGGAGCCCGGAACGTAATCTTGATGTCGGGATGATGCTTCATGAACTCCTGCGCGATGGGCTCATGAAACTTGGCGAACGACGGCTGAGGATACAGAACGTCCAATGTGGTTTCCGCCAGAAGCGGGGGGGCGGTCATTCCGCCGGCGAGCGCCATTCCCGCAAGCGCCGCCGTGAATTTCGAGTAATAGCCCATAGCTGTCTCCTCCCTTGTTTCGTGTCGCGATGATCCGAAGCTGCCGTTCCTCCGGCAGTCTTTATTTGACGCCCGTCATCGTGATTCCCTGAATGAACTGACGGCGGGCGAAGAGAAACGTGATGACGAGGGGCGCGGTGAGAATCGCGGCGGCGGCGGTCAGCGCGCCGTAGTTCGAGCCTGTTTCCGCATTGGCGAAGAACATCATGCCGAGGGGTGGGGGGGCCAGAGCAGCGTCGGTGATCACGATCAGCGGCCAGTAAAGGTCGTTCCAGTGTGCGACGATCGAGAATACCGAGAAGGCCGCGATGGCCGGCCATGCGCTGGGCGTCACGACCCGCCACACGATCTCGAACTCGCTCATCCCGTCGAGGCGGGCTGCGTGGATGATGTCGTCCGGAAAGCTCTTGAAGAACTGACGGAGAAGAAAAATGGCGAAGACCGACAGGAAAAACGGCACCATCATCGCAAAATAGGTGTCCAGAAGCCCGAGATTGGCCAGGCCGATATAGAGCGGGAGGGCAGGCACCTGCACCGGGATCGCAAGTCCGAGGAGCACCAGGACGAAGAGCACGTCCCGCCCTGGGAAGCGCAACTTAGCGAGCGCGTAGGCGGATGGAATGGCCACGAGCAGCTGCACGACGAGAATGCCGCCACAGAGGATCACCCCATTGAGGGCGAAGCGGAGAAGCGGCGCCGCCGTCAAAGCATAGGAATAGTTCTCGGCACCGTAGAAGCGCTTCGGCCAGAGGCTGAAGGTGGCGGTGAACACCTCGTCCGGAGGCTTGATCGATGTGGCGAGCATCCACACGAAGGGCATCAAGATAAACACGGCACCCATCAGCAGGAAACCATGGGTGAACGCGAGACCGAGGATGTGCCGCGCACGCGCCAGCCCCGGCGAGGGTCGGGCTGCGGACGAGGTCGGAAGCTGCGTGCTCATCAGTAATGCACCCGGCGATCGAGGACGAAGGTCTGGATGACGGAGAAGATGAGGATGAAGACGAGAAAGATGATCGTCAGCGCTGCGGCATAGGCCGTGTGGAAGTACTGGAAGCCCTCCAGATAGACCGCATAGAGCAGCACCTCGGATGCTCCGGCAGGCCCGCCGCGAGTCATTACCGCGACCGTGTCGAACACCTTGAAGGCGGTGATCGAGGTGGTGACGATCACGAACATGGCCGTCGGCCCGAGAAGCGGCCAGGTGATCGTGAGGAAACGGTCGATCCCGCTCGCGCAGCCATCGATCTCTGCCGCCTCGTACAGGTCCTTCGGAATGGCCGACAGGCCTGCCAGGAACAGGACCATGTTGAATCCCACGAGCTGCCATATGCCGATGACGGCGAGCGTCGGCAGCGCGAGGGACGGATCGCTGAGAAAGGCGACCTCGCCGACGCCGATCTCCCGGAGGAAGGCGTTGATGGGGCCGAGGCGCGGATGGAGCAGAACCTGCCAGACCGTCGCCATGGCAATCAGAGTCGAGGTGACCGGCAGGAAATAGATCACCTCGTAGAACGAGCGGGTTCTCTTGCGGCCATGGACGAGCACGGCCACCAGAAGCCCGAGCCCGACCGCTCCGGGCAGAACGATCGATACGTAAAGAACGGTGTTCCAGAGGGACCGCCTGAAGACGGGATCCGACATCGCCTTCTGGAAATTGGCGAGGCCGACATTCTTGAAGTCCAGCGCCCCGAGTTCGTAATCGGTAAGGCTCAGGTAGAAGAGGACGATGAGCGGCGTGATGATGATGACGAGGAGCAGGAGGAAGGCCGGGAAGGCAAATCCCATCCCAACGAGCTTCTCGATCAGGGCCTGCCGGTTGGCGCGAGCCTGAGGCCGACCAGCCTCGGCATAGGATGTGGCGGTCGCGGCCATTACGCTGCTCCTCCGCTCGCGACGAGCGTGCGCGGATGCGCGGACTGGCGCCCGCCAGGCAGGCCGGACTCGACGCGCTCGCCCTTGTCGTCGAAGATATGGCAGCCAGCCGTCTCGAAGCTCAGCTCGACATCGCCGGAGACGGCCTGAACCTCGGGGCCCGCGGGAATGCGCGCGATGACCGGTGCAGGCCCGGCAACATCGAAGTGAAGGATGAACTCCGAGCCGAGATTTTCCTTGCGGCGCAGCCGAGCCGGCAGGGATGCTCGGCCGGGCCGCAACTCGGCAGACGCAGCCGGAGACATCGCTTCCGGTCTGATCCCAAGCGTTACGTCCGAGCCCGGTGTCAGAGGGGTTTTGAGCGACAGTCGCCGGCCCATCAGCTCGATGGTGTCCTCGCTTCCCACCTTGGCCGGCAGGAGATTGATGGCGGGGCTTCCGATGAAGGAGGCGACCTTGATGTTGACCGGCCGCTCGTAGAGCTCGGACGGAGTGCCGAGCTGGAGGATGCGGCCGGCATCCATCATGGCGACCCGGTCGGACATGGTCATGGCCTCGACTTGGTCATGGGTCACGTAGATGAACGTCGTCTTGAGCCGCTGATGAAGTTCCGCCAATTCGGTGCGCATGTGGACGCGCAGCTTGGCATCGAGATTCGACAGCGGCTCGTCCATGAGAAACACGTCCGGGTGACGCACCATGGCACGTCCGAGTGCGACGCGCTGGCGCTGTCCTCCTGAGAGCCGAGCCGGACGGCGATCGAGCAGGTGCTCGATCTGAAGCTGCTCGGCAATGGCGCGCACCTCGCGCGCAATCTCGGGCATGACCTTCCTGCGGCGGCTCGAGAAATGCTTGATCAGCGGGAGCCGTTCCCACAGCGACAAACGCTGCATCGTCAGGGGAAGCGCGATGTTGGAAAACACCGACATGTGGGGATAGAGGGCATAGGACTGGAACACCATCGCGACCCGCCTTTCGTGCGGACGAAGATGGTCGATGGGCGCACCACCGATGGAGATGGAGCCCGAGGTCTGCGGCTCGAGTCCAGCAATCATGCGGATGAGGGTCGATTTTCCGCATCCCGACGGCCCGATGAGCGTCAGGAATTCCCCGTCGGCAATATCCAGATCAACCCCGCTCAGAACCGGGACCGCCCCGAAGGATTTGGCAAGGGCACGCAATTCAACTCGGGCCATCTTGGGCTCCTCTGGCCGGTCGCACGTGGTCAGGCCGCGTCCCGCGGCGGGTAGACCTCGTGCACCACGTCGTCGATCCGGAATGTGGTCAGCCCAGGCACGTCGTCACGGGAAATCGTCACGTCGAGGTCTGCGAACTCGTAGACAACGGCGCCAAGGCGGCATTCTCCCGGCATCGGCGGCTGCATGTCGGGTCCCACGACGAAGCTGGAGGACGCACCCCAGATGTAGCGGCAGCCGTCCACGAAGACGTCGTGCGATTTGTGCAGGTGTCCCGTCGCCACGAGCGCGACATCGAACTCCCGAAGAAGGTCCAGAAGCACCTTTCGCGGCTTGGGCTTGACCGACCAGTAGCCCGTATCCGCTTCATCAGGATCTTCAAGAAAGAGCGGCTTGTGCGTGAACCAGGCAATCCTGCGCCCCGATGCATCAGCCATGGACTTGCGCAGCCAGGCGAGTTGGCGCTCCTCGTCAGGCAACTCCGAGCCGAACAGCATCGAGTTCAGCCCCAGCAACCGCCAGTTCGCCACGTCTTTGAGCCACCAGTCGGCGTCGAAGGTGCGGCGCCAGCGCTCAAGGCGTGTCGGGTTGACCGGCTGATGCGGATGATGGGCCTCACCGACATCGTGATTGCCCGGGACCGACAGCACCGGCGCCGGGAGATCCCTGAAGATCGAGGCGCAGTAGCGCAGGTCGTCCTCCTGATCCGCCCCGTCCACTGACACGTCGCCGGTGTGGATGATCAGATCCGGCCGCTGTTTCTTGGCCCACGCAAGAAGTCCGGGCCAGTTCGCTGTGAAATGTGTTTTCGTGGGGCTCAGATGGGTGTCGGAGATCTGAAGCACGCGCGTCATGACATCTGCCCTCTTGTGTTTTGCATGAGAGCGCAGGCTGACCGCTGCGCCCAGCCTGCTTCCGACGCTCGTCCGAACAGCATCGACGTTCCTCCCTGTCCGTATCCGTCGGCAACAAGCCCCTCTGGCTTGGCCACGAGGAGCGACGTCGCGAACTCTCCGCGTTATTGGCCTCAGAATACATATGCATTATCTGCTTTACAAATGGATAGTTCGTCGAATAGCGCAGAAAGCGTCGGGGAGATCATCAGGCTTTTTTGACAAGAGACGGAGGAGTGCGCGGAACTGCATGGGAGGTGCGCCCGAAGCAATATTCCCTATTTTTAAGGATCGATCGGCGGCATCGGCCGTCTCGCTCCGGAATCCCTGCCCAATCGACCATGTGATGGAGCGGGTCTCAGTTGCCGGAGACCCGATGGCAAATCAACCATGGGTGAAGTGGCGGCCTCAACGGTCGCCACGGCGTCGATCCGGCTGCACCTGGGAGGCCTCGCCGGCACGGGCCAGATCGCAGGCGCCTCTGGCCGTCTCCTCGTCGCAGACAAGCACCGAGGCGAGGCGCGCCTTCAGGGCTCCGGCGATGGCTGCCGTCTTGTTCTCTCCGCCGGAGGCGAGAATGACCGTGGGAATCCGTGAAAGGTCACCAAGGGAGAGCGCGATGGCGCGGCGGTTCAGCGGATGGTCGATCGTCCGTCCGTTCGCATCGTAGAATTGTCCCAGGATATCTCCGACCGCACCGAGCGCCACCAGCTCGTCGACGACCACGTCGCGGGGCAGGCCGTAACGGATCAACAGGGAGCGCGGCGAAAGATCACCGATGCTGAGCACCGCAACGTCGTTGGTGGCGATGCGCTCGAACGCTTCGCGGAACACGTCCTGTGCCAGGATGATGTCCCGGGATTCGGGGCTCCCCGCATAGATGGGCGCTGCCAGATACTGGCATTGGGCATTCAAGCAGTTGGCCAAGCTGCTGGCAGTCTCGAAGGTGTTGAGCTCCAGGCCATGGGTCAGGCCGCCCATCATCGAGTTGACGCAAAGCTCTGGGTAGCGTCCGGTGCGCGTCTTGCGAATGGTCTCCCGGAGCGTTGCGCCCCATCCCAGTCCCAGGCCTGTAATCCGGTACGTTTCAAGAAGGTTCGAGAGGTACTCGCCCGTCACCTGTCCGATCAGGACCGGAATGAGATCGGGATCGCCAGGCGTCGGGATGATGACGGCATCTTTCAAGCCGAATTCGCGGACGAGGAATTGCTCAAGTTCGACACAGGTCGCGAATTGCGAGTTGAGCGTGATGTTCACGAGGCCGCTCGTGCGAGCGTCCACCAGCATCCGGTTGACGCGCAGCCGCGTCATCCCGAGCTTTTCCGCGATCTCGGCCTGCGTCAGCCCTTCCATGAAATAGAGCCACGCAACGCGGGTCTCGAGTGAATTGTCTGACGAACTGATCATAGGCTCAAGGCTTGAGTAGCCTCCTCAATTTGGCAACAGGCCCCAGAGCGATCTGTCTACAGCGCGCACAACGGCAGAGTCCTGGTGGACTCCGGCACTGTTCCTTGCCGATCGTCGAGGGTTCCTTGCATGTAGAACGAGGATGTTGGCTCTGTCATTTCCTAAACCCTTGTCGGGATGGGAGGCGAGGCTGCCCCGTTGTAAGTCTCATACATATGTAATATACGATATTCAAATGTATCGCTAGCGAGGATTCCATGACAGATCAGGCGCAGGTTCTCGGCGATGCGATCCGGAAGGCGGCCACGACACGTTTTGTGCGGGTTGCTCCTTCCGCCTTGGTCGCACTGCCGGACGCCGTCAGGGTCGCCGGGGACCGGCCGCCGATGATCGTCGCCGACCAGAACACAATGGCCGCAGCCGGGCACCATGCACACGCGATTCTGGAACGGGCGGGGTTCTCTGCCGCCGCCCCGGTTCTGCTGGAGGCGAAGCCGCGGGTGAAGCCGAATGCCGACATTGCGCGCGACATGGCAAGATTGATTGGGGAGCGGGGTGTCCTGCCGGTCTCGGTCGGCTCAGGCGTCGTCAATGATCTCACCAAATATGCCGCCGAGATGGCCGGCGTTCCCTATGTCAGCGTCGCCACGGCGGCCTCCATGGACGGCTATGCGGCCTCGGGCGCCGCTCTGCTCGACAATGGATTCAAGCGCACACTCGCCTGTGCTCCGCCCGTCAGCATCGTTGCGGATCTCGACGTGATCGCGAGGGCGCCGGGCCGTATGGCCGGCTGGGGCTACGGCGATCTTGCCGGCAAGATCGTCGCCGGGGCCGATTGGGCGTTGGCCGATGCTCTTGGCGAGGAACTGCTCAACCGGGAGCCATTCGCGCTCGTTCAGGAGAATGTGCGGTGGTGGCTGTCCAGGCCCAACGACATTGGCCGCGCTGATCCGGTCGCCCTTGGCGGTCTTATGGGCGGTTTGCTGGTCTCGGGCTTCGCGATGCAGGCCCATGGAAATTCCCGGCCGGCGAGCGGGGCCGAGCATCTCATCTCCCATGTCTGGGAAATGGAGGGGCTGACCTATCACGGCGAGCCGGCAGCGCACGGCGCCTGCGTTGGGATCGGAACGATAGCAATCCTGGCGCTCTACGAATGGTTCCTGGCGCAGGACATCAACGACGACGTTGTCGGGAAGGCGGCCGGCAGATTCACCTCGCCTGAGCGCATTGAGGCGGAAATCGCCGCAGCGTTTCCGGATCGAGCTATCGCGGAGAGTGCTCGCGTGGAGATGCGCGCGAAGCAGGCGCGGGCCACCCGGCGCGCCGAGCGGCTCGCCGCCCTTCGCGCGATTTGGCCGGAACTGCAGGAGGAGTTGCGCCGCTTCTGCGTAGCGCCTGGCGAGGTTGAAGGCTGGCTCCGCGTCGCCGGCGCGCCGACCCATCCCGAGGACCTCGGTGTGCCGTTGGAGAAACTGGCGACGGAGTATCGACGGGCCCGCTTGATCCGCCGACGGTTCACGATCCTGGACCTTCTCGACGATTTGGGATGGCTCGATAGAGGGGTCGCCGCGCTATTCGCCACAGACGGCTTCTGGGGCCGCCGCAGGGCAAGAGAACGGCCCATTATCTTGGCGCAAAGCCGGTCCATGCGATAACGCCTCCCGCTCACCCCGTCGTGGAGCGGGGTGGCCGACACTCGGAGGAAGGTGCGTGGAATCCGGGCCCGCGCGGATTGGCCTCAAGCATCATGAGCGGCAGCCGTGGACCGCTGCGCCGCGATTGACGGGCCATCGGAGCCCATCAGCGTCTGTATCCCCGATGCTGCCGGCTGTCGCACTCGGAGCGCAATCTCTATAGACTTGGAGTGAGAGGACCGCGTATGAGATTCTCCGATCCGCCGATGAAGAGCTGCCGGCCCAACCTCAAACTGCTGACCTGGCGATGCCGTCCGAACAGAGTGCGCACCGTTATCGGTGCTCATTACTTAACAACCTTCTGGCCATTTCCTCGTCGGTGATTATGCCATTGACGATGCGTCCGCGGAGTGCCGCTTGTAGAGGTATCAGCTTGCGAGCTCCCGATGCCACGCAGATGCGAGGACGTGAAACGCCGATTTGAGGCGCAACGCTGGTGACCCGAGAATTTGTGCTCCCGTCAATGATTCTGCCGTCGGCATCAAATGCCCACCCTCCGATCTCGCCAATGGCTCCAAGCCGGTTGAGTTCGAACAACTCATCTCGACTAAGAAAGCCTTCTTTTGCGAGGGGTGAGTCCGAGGCCAGATCGCTGATGCCAGTGAGCCACAGATCAGCATTGGCCGCCAATTGATGAATCCGCTGCATCGTTGCGATCGATAGTAGCTTGTCTCTCTCCTCGGGCGAGGACAAATAGAGCGGCAAGAGCAGCGGAAAATGCTGAGCACCAACAGTTTCGGAAAGTTTAATCAGCGCATCGAAGGGGCTCGCTGAACCATCGGGTCCAATGTGTCCAACAAGCGCGACCAATCGATGGATCGACCCGTTCAAAGCCGACACGCGTTGGACGCTGGCCCGCATGGTCCGTCCGGTTCCTAGCGCCAGCACAGTGGCCACTCGCAAACGCAAATGCCGCTCGAGCAACATTGCGGCGGCTTCAGGAACTGTGCTCGATACGTCGGGCCATGCCCCCTCAGACGGCACTACGTCGCAATACACGAGCTCAAATTCTTCAGTGAGCCGCTTCGCGAGCTCCATACACTCGGCGATTGGATGGTTCATCCGAAATGTGATCAGCCCCTCGGAACGGCACAATGATACCAGCCGTTGGGCCGTAGGGCGCGACACCCCAAGTTTCTGTGCGATCTCGTCCTGTGTCTTGCCCCCGATGTAGTATAGCCATCCGGCCCTGGCGGCATCATCCAGCTTAGGGTTGTCATAGTCAGCCATCGGCGGAAGGAGCTTTCAGCAGGAGCGGCAATTCGGCAGCATTCGATATAATATAATCCGCCCCCGCACGGCGCAATGAGGCGGTGTTATCCAGAACCAAATAGTGGCTTCCACCCGTGAACCCAACGGCTGTCATTCCTGCAGCTTTTGCGGCTCGGATCCCGCTTTCGCTATCCTCGACCACTAGGCAGTGTGATGGACCAACGCCCATCCTGTCGGCTGCAAAAAGGAACAGATCCGGCGCCGGCTTGCCATGGTTGACCATGGTCGTACTGAAGATGTGTCCCTCGAATTGGTCCCAGAGACCGGCCTTGGTCAGGGATACACCTAGACGTTCTTCATCACTTGAAGAGGCGACACAGCGGGGTAGATCAATGGCCTCCAGGGCAGCATGGATTCCCTTGATCGCCTGCAGTTCCTCTTCAAAGCGCGCAAAAAGATGTGATCGCCAGCCGGATATGAAGTCGTCAGGAAGTGGCGCATTCGCATGCTGGGTATAATATTCGGTAACCGCCGACGCGGGCCGGCCGAGAAAGTTTCGCAGAACGGATTCGATATCGGTCGGCACCCCGTGACGGGTCAGAACATCTGCGACCGCCGCGCAACTGATGACTTCGCTGTCGACCAAGACTCCATCACAATCGAATATCACCAAGCCGTATCGCGCATCGCCGAGTGGGCCCTGAAATGTATCCATGTTACGTGCCTTTATGAGAGCATGCTCAGGCCTAGATCGGTTGCTCTCCGCTTGTCAAATAGCTTTCACATAAGAGCATTACTCCTGTTGTCCAAGATATTATTGGCCGAGACTTAACGAGAAGGGTTCGGCTAAGTGTGACGATAAATATCGTACTGGACAATAAAGATCGAGAGCGTATGCTCATTATAAAAGCAGATGATCAAAAATGGGAGGACGACTATGAAGCGCTTCATATACTCTGCTGTGCTGCTTGGCGGCTCTGTGCTCATAGGGACCACTGCCATGGCCAAGACTCAGATCGAGTTTTGGCATGCGATGGGCGGCGTGCTGAACGAGCGCGTCGACGAACTCGTCAAGAAATTCAACGAGTCGCAGGACCAGTACACCGTCGTTCCGGTGAACAAGGGGAAATACGAAGAGCTTATAAACGCGATGATCGCCGCTTATCGGGCCAAAAGCGCTCCGACGATCGCGCAGACGAACGAGCGTGCCTTCCTCACGATGGTGAATTCCTCGGCGGTCCTTCCCGTGGCGGATCTGATGAGCAAGGAAGGCTACAAAGTCGATTGGAGCAAGGTCATTGCGCCGGTTGCTTCCTATTATACCGACAAGGGTAAGCTCCAGGCGATGCCGTTCAACTCATCGACACCGATCCTCTGGTATAATGAACAGCATTTCAAGGTCGCGGGTTTCGAGAAGCCTGCCGCGACCTGGGGGGAATTCGAGGCGCAGCTGAAGGCCATCCACGACAAGGGTATTTCCAAGTGCGGAATGGTCCTGCCCGGCGACTTCGAATGGAGCTTCCTCGAGAATTACTCGGCGATCAACGATTTCCCATATGGCACCAAGCGCAACGGCATCGATGGACTGGATACGGAGTTCGTGTTCAACAAATACCTGAAGCCCGAGGTCGAGCGGATGCACAACCTTGCATCCGGCGGGATCATGGAGATCGCAGGGCAGGGGATCCAGCCAGTTCAATTGTTCACCTCCGGGACGTGCTCGACGATCATTGCATCGACGGCCTCGCACGCATCCGTTGAGGCGTCCGCTCAGTTCAAGTGGAATGCGACCTATCTGCCTTATGAGCAGGGGCGCACGCCGCACAACAGCGTGATCGGTGGCGGTGCCCTGTGGGTTCTCAAAGGTCACACGGACGACAAATACAAGGGCGCTGCAGCCTTTTTCGACTATCTGTCGAAACCGGAAACCCAGGCCTGGTGGAGCAAGAGCACTGGTTACGTGCCCGTCACGACGACGGCTTACGATCTGCTGAAGAAGGAAGGCTATTTCGAACAGAAACCGACCCGCGCCATCGCAATCGAGCAGCTGATGCGCAAACCGAACTCGGACAATTCGCTGGGCTTCCGGTTCGGAAATTCCAACCAGGCAAACGTAGCTATCATGGAAGAGGTCATGGCGGCCACGTTGGGGCAGAAGCCGGTCCAGGAAGCCCTGGAAGCCGCGGTCTCGCGCGGAAACGAGGTGCTCCGCCGCTATCAGCAGCTTAACGCTGGGAAGTGATCGACCGATGACCACTGCAAGCGGAGGTGTCGTGCACCTCCGCTCCGCGGCGGCGGAGCGGAGGCCGAGCGGACTTTTACGCGCTCTTTTCCGAGAGCCGAGCCAGAACGGGTTAAAACGTGCTCATTTCCGAGAGTGGCGGATCCCGGCACTCCTTCTGGCACCCCAGCTCCTGGTCTTGTTGCTCTTCTTCTTCATCCCATCATTTCGGGCGCTCATTCAAGCCTTTCAGCTTAATGATCCCTTTGGCGGAAATGTTCAGTGGGTGGGTCTTCTGAACTTCACCAACCTGCTCGCAAGCCCTGCGTACTGGGCGTCGGTCAAGGTGACCGTCTGGTTCACTTTGGCTCAGAACGCCGCCACGCTTTCGATTGCGCTTCTGCTCGCGTTCGCGACGAACCATGTAGTCCGCGGGCGCTCCGCATATCGATCAATACTCCTGTTGCCGTACGCTATCGCTCCGGCCGTCGCCGGTATCATGCTGGCGTTCATGTTCAACACTCGCGTCGGGCCTGTCTCCCAGGTACTGCACGCGATGGGCATCGGCTGGGATCCGACCCGAAACTCGACCGACGCGCTCGTCTTGATCGTCATGGCCGCTTCGTGGAAGCACATCTGCTACAACTACATATTCCTTATCGCGGCTCTGCTGGCAGTTCCGCGTTCGATCCTGGAATCGGCGGCAATTGATGGTGCAGGTCCCATCCGGCGATTCCAGCGGATTTCGCTGCCGATGATCGCGCCGACGCTCTTCTTCCTCGTCGTCATCAACTTCGTTTATGGTTTGTTTGATACGTTCGCAATCGTCGACGCAACCACCCGCGGCGAACCCGCAGGATCAACCTCGATCCTCGTCTACAAGGTTTATCAGGACGGCTTCGTCAGCCTAGATATGGGCGCTTCGGCGGCCCAGTCGGTCATCCTGATGATCCTTGCTCTTGCCCTGACCTTCGCCCAATTCAGACTGGTCGAACGGCGTGTCAATTACGTGGTCTGAGCCATGAATGAGCGCACACCCGTCCTCGACTTCGTTTGCCACGCAATTCTGATTACCGGTATCGCCCTGGTCTGCTTGCCGCTTTATTTCGTCTTCGTCACGAGTTCTCTGAGCCAGCAGGATGTCCTCCAGGTCCCGATGAGATGGCTGCCGAGTGATCAGTTCTTTGTCAATACGGTCAAGGTCCTCGAAACCGTCAATTTCGGGCAGCTGCTGATCAATACAGCCATCGTGGCACTTGGGATTACTGTCGGAAAGCTGGTGCTGTCACTGCTCGCGGCTTTTGCAGTGACCTACTTCCGCTTTCCATTCCGCGGTACCGCCTTCTGGCTGATCTTCGTCTCGATGATGTTGCCGATCGAGGTTCGCATCGTGCCGACGTATGAATCGGCGGCGAATATGGCATTGCCGCTGAACATCGTCTCTGAGTGGCTCGGCGTCGGCGTAGAGCTGAATTGGAATATGGTGAATACCTATTCCGGATTGATCTTGCCGATCATTGCGTCCGCGACGGCCACTTTCCTGTTCCGGCAATTCTTTCTGACCGTTCCAGATGAGCTATGCGAGGCGGCGCGCATCGACGGCGCTCGCCCGATTCAGTTTTTCCTGCGCATCCTGCTTCCGCTGTCCCGATCCAATATCGTGGCCTTGTCCATCATTCTGTTTCTGATGGGATGGAACCAATATCTGTGGCCGTTGGTCATGACCACCGACCCAAACATGACCACTGCAGTGGTCGGCCTGAAGAAGGTGATGCCGCAGCCTGACGGGCTGCCGACCTGGCACCTCCTCATGAACGCCTCGCTTCTGACGATGCTTCCGCCTGTCCTTGTCATCACCGTCCTGCAGCGCTGGTTCGTAAAAGGTCTTGTCGACAGCGGTAAGTGACAAATCGGAGATTTCTCGGATGATGAAGATTATTGGTCATCGCGGCGGTCGTGACCTCTGGCCTGAAAATAGCCTCGGCGGGTTCCGCAATGTGCTGACATTGGGCGTGGATGCGGTCGAACTCGATGTTCACCTCAGTTCCGACGGTGTTCCGGTGGTCATTCACGATCCCCTTCTCGACCGCACCACGAACGGTCGCGGCCCGGTGCAAGCCCAAAGCGCCGACGCTCTGGGGAAAATCGTGTTGAAAGACAGCAGAGGCGAGACAGTGCCGACGTTGGCGGCGGTCTTGGATATATTAGCGCCCTCCAGACTCGAGCTCGAACTGGAGATCAAGACCGACGAGCGCGGCTTTCCCTATCCCGATATGCCTGAAAAGATCATTGCTCTGGCGGAAGAGCGTGGCATGCTCGATCGGGTTTTCCTCACCTGTTTCGTTCCGGAGATTCTGGAGGATGTTCGGCGCAAGCACCCTGCTCAGCGGCTGCTCATGCCGATTGACCGTCGTTCCGCGGAGTTCTTCGGCGGCTTCAACAAGGTTCTTCAGCGGGGTATCGACGTCGCGAATGTGGTGGCCATCGAGAAGAGCCTGCTCGAAGAGGTGCTTGATCAATGTATCGCAGAGGCCGGCACGTCACGCGTGGGGTGTTGGGTGCCGAACACTGAATTGGAACTCGAGTACTGGTTGTCAAAGCCGATCGGCCAATTGACGACGGACCGCCCCGATCTGGCCCTGCTCGTAGCCGGCCGGCAGGGTCCCTTTGCAGTGCAGCAGAAAGGTTGAATTGATGGCGTCGGTTGAACTCCGTGCAATCCGCAAATGTTACGGCGCTACCGAAGTTGTGCCCAATATTGATCTGGCAGTCGCCGATGCGGAATTCGTAGCCCTTGTCGGTCCCTCGGGATGCGGCAAGTCAACTCTGCTCCGGATGATCGCGGGCCTTGAGGAGATGACCTCGGGCGATCTCTTCATTGGCGGGGAAAAAGTCAACCGGCTGAACCCAAGCGAACGCGATATTGCGATGGTGTTCCAGAATTATGCGCTTTACCCGCACATGTCCGTGTTCGACAACATTGCCTTCAATCTTCAACTCGCCGGTCGCCCCAAGGCGGAGATCAAAGAGCGGGTGGGCGAAGCCGCACGGATGCTGGATCTGACGGCTCTGCTCGATCGCAGGCCGCATCAACTGTCGGGGGGACAGCGCCAGCGCGTGGCGATGGGGCGCGCCATCGTTCGAAAGCCCGCGGTCTTTCTCTTCGACGAACCGCTGTCGAATCTCGATGCGAAGCTCCGAGTGCAGATGCGCGCGGAGATCAAGGAGTTGCATCAGAAGGTGCGCACCACCTCGATTTACGTCACACATGACCAGATAGAGGCGATGACCCTTGCGGATCGGGTGGTGGTTCTGAATAAGGGCAAGATCGAGCAGCAGGGTACACCTCTGGAACTTTACACACGACCCGGAAATGTCTTCGTCGCCGGCTTTATCGGCTCACCCGCAATGAATTTCCTGGACGCGGAGATTGACAACAACGAATCCGGTCCTGTTGTCCGGCTGCAGGGCGGAGCGGCGTTGCCCCTGCCGGACGCGGGCAATCTGCATCCTGGGAGCAAGATCATCCTGGGACTGCGTCCCGAACATTTGGAAACGCGCGCGGAAGGCTGTCTCCCTGGCAGAGTTCGGCTGGTCGAGCCGACGGGGGCCCAGACGCATGTGGCGCTCGACGTCGGCGGTACCACAGTGATGGCCGTCGTCGATGGCGAGCGACGCATCGCGGTAGGGGACAGCGTATCCCTGTCCATCGCGCCCGAGCGGATGCATATTTTTGAACGTTCCAGCGGCATCAGGCTCAATTGAAACCAACGGCCATTGCCTTCCATTGCCGTCGAGCGTCCGGCGAGACCCTATTCGCGGCAGACGAGCCTGTCCCAAGGCTGTGAATTCCGGGCGCGCGAGCATGGCGGATGGCGTCGGAACCAGCTCTCGGATCTTCAAACGAAAGGCACCCTGATGAGCGTAAATCTCTCCCTCTCAAACTTGGAGAGACTGCCGCCGGAGATGGCCCGACCTGCCTATGCCAGATCTGATCTCAAGGCAGGGATCCTGCATTTTGGGCTTGGGAACTTCCACCGCGCGCATCAGGCCGTTTACCTCGACGATCTCTTCAATTCCGGCAGCGACCGTGAATGGGCGATTGTCGGCGCGGGTGCCCTGGATGCCGAGAAGCCTGGCAGACAGCGCCTCAGGGAGCAGGACTGGTTAACTACTGTGGTTGAGCAGGATTCCGGGCATTCGAAGGCGCGGGTCATCGGTTCAATGGTCGATTTCATTGAACCGGGCAATGCGGAGGCCTTGATTGCGAAACTTGCGGATCCGGCCATCCGGATCGTCTCGATGACCATCACCGAAGGTGGCTATTTCATTGATCCCGCAACGCAGAATTTCGATGCCGGTCATCCTGACATCATCGCCGACGCAGCCCGTCCCGATCAAGCGAGAACCGTGTTCGGCCTGATCCTCGCCGGTCTGAAAACGCGGCGGAAGGCCGGGATACCGCCATTCACAGTCATGTGCTGCGATAACATACCGCACAACGGCCATGTCACCTCAAATGTCCTTGTCGGTTTAGCTGCGCTCTCCGACCCGGAGTTCGCGGCGTGGATCAAGGCCAACGTCGCGTTCCCGAACTCAATGGTCGATCGCATCACACCTGCCACGACCGATCGGGAACGCGCGGCCGTGCGGGACAATTTCGGGATCGAAGACAATTGGCCGGTGACGTGCGAACCATTCCGGCAATGGGTGTTGGAAGACAGGTTTTCGAGCGGGCGTCCTGGGCTGGAGAATGTCGGCGTCCAGTTCGTCCCGGATGTTGCGCCGTTCGAGTTGATGAAGGTTCGAATTCTCAATGGCGGCCACGCCGCCATTGCCTATCCTGCCGGTTTGCTGGATATCGATTTTGTGCACGAGGCGATGGCTCATCCGTTGATTGGAGGCTATCTCGCCAAGCTTGAAAGAAGTGAGATCATACCGACGGTCCCATCGGTCCCGGGAACAGATCTAAATGCCTACTTCGCCCTGATCGAGAAGCGCTTTTCCAATCCGACGATCAGAGACACCGTCCGACGTCTCTGTTTCGACGGCTCGAACCGCCAGCCGAAGTTCATCATTCCAAGCATTATGGACCGGCTCTCCGCCGGTCAGAGTGTGGACGGCTTCGCGCTCGTATCTGCGCTCTGGTGTCGTTACTGCTACGGCGTCTCGGACAGCGGCAAGATGATCGAACCGAATGATCCGAACTGGGCCAGGCTGACGTCAACGGCGAGACGTTCCAAAGACGATCCAACGGTGTGGCTTGCGATGCCCGATATCTATGGCGATGTTGGAACTTCGCCCGTCTTCACCGCGGCCTTCGCAACAGCCTTGCGTAACCTTTGGGCAAATGGAACGGGTGCCACGCTGAGTGCTTACATTCATTCTCCATTGCTTGCGTAGAGGCTCGCGTATTCGTAAGCAGGCCTCAACTCGCCTCGAACTCGTCGCAAATGCTTTGCTCCAGAGTTTCAACGATGGCTCCCTCGGTGCAGAAACGGAGGGTGGTTCGCTTCCTGAGCAGCATTGGATCGGAAGAGCAGGCTCCTTTGATACGGCTAATCTGAGCTTACGGGACAGGAGCAACCCTTCAGCGTTTTCACACAGCCTCCACCCGCAGTGGACCTCACGAGCGGGTAACAATCGTCAGATTTTGAGCACTGGTTCCATAGATGGCCTTACCCGAAATTTTGACCGCAAGCCATTGATGGATATAGCACGCATCGGGCGCCAAGCTCGGAAGGTCTCAAAATGGCACGAGGCAGACGAAAGTCGAGCTTCCGTAGTCATAAGGTAAGCTGACCTTCATAAGCTCATAACCAACGGCTCAGATTGGCCTCAGGCGGTCCTCCGCACGCAACCTCTCGTCATAATTGACGGCGCCTTAACACGCGACGCCGAACGTTCGGTTGCTGCGCGCGGCACTAATGGCGCGCAGCGGGGCGGCTGGGCTTAACCTCGTTGCTGGAGCTTCGTGCGCAGCTCCTGCATAGAGTGGTAGACCTCCTCAAGGTCTGCCACGTCGAAGCCCTCTGCCAATGCAGGTGAATGCTGAGCCAGGCGCTCGCGCAGGACGCCCGTGTAGCGCACGCGCCGATCTGGGCCAATGACGAGGCCGCTCTTGTCCTCGAAGCGTCTGTTCCATGCTACCGCTTCCACCTGCGACACGGACGATGGCAGGTTCAGAGATAGAACACCGTCGACAAGCTGCACTGGATAGCCTCCCGGCAGGCCGAAAGGCCCCGGAACATGGCCTGTCCATGAACGCCCTTCCGCGAGGGCGAGGATCATCGGAACGCCGCTGGCTCCCGAGATGTCGATCACCGGTTCCGGCGTCAGCTTCACATCGCGGAAGGTTCCGAACACATCGCCTATCTCCTCATCATCGATCCAGACCCGCGGGGCCGACCCGGTGCGCGTTTCGGGTGGCTGGCGCCATGCAGCGAGATGCTGGTAATGGGCAAGGACCTTGATGCGGTTCCTGTCGGACAAATTGTAGTCGGCTGCGAAGACATTGGACAAGATCGCGACATTGCCCATGCCGCAGATGACCTGATATCCGAGCGCGCTAATCAACCCGTTCACTACATCCGGGAAGCTGCAATTGATCAGGGGGGCGGTGATCCCCAAGCGCATCATGGCTTCTGCTACGCGGGAGCTGAGGACCGCCTGAAAGACGGCGGTCGCGCTTAGTCCCCCCTCCTGGACGAGCCTGCTCCATGCGTCATGCGATCCGGCAATCACGGATGAAGTTTGCACGGAAGCAGCCTGCACTACGACTGTTGGCCTCGATTCTTCCAGCAACTTGACAGCAGCATCCTCCGCAAGCAGATCCGCTTCAAGCACAACGACCGTTACAGGTGTGTTGAAGATCGCGGCCCGTGCGCCAGCTGCGACTTTCAACCATTGCAGGCGCTCCCGGTTGCGGCCCGCAAGAACCACGCGAGTGGGGGCGCTCGCCGTGGCTGCGATGTCAAACAGGATACGGGCGGCGAATGCGCCGGTTCCTGTCAGGAGAATGGTCGATTCCGTCGTCATCTCAGGTTCCTTTCGCGAGCCTGTCCCAACAATCGTCAAGGCTCTTGGAGAGCTTGTGCTTCATGATGCGCTGGCTCGGGGTGCGCTCGAACTCGTCAACGACGGCAATGTAGCGCGGGTTCTGGTAGCTCGCGAGGCGAGTCGACAGCCACGCGGAGATCTCCGCAGGTTGAACGCTTGCACCGGCCTTCGGCTTGATGAAGAGCTTGATATCTTGTTCGCCGATATCTGCCGCAACGCCGATCATGGCACAATCCTCTACGGACGGGTGGTCGGATGCGATGCGCTCGACTTCCCAGGCAGAGACGTTTTCGCCGCGAGAGCGGACGCTGTCGGTCATGCGGCCGTGGAAGATGAGATTACCTTCCGAATCGTACATGCCGAGATCGCCCGTGTACAAGGCGCCGTTCCGAAGCGTCTTCGCGGTCGCAGATGGATTGTCGAAATACCCTGACGAGATTGCACCCGGCAGCGACGTGCTAACCACGATTTCTCCACGCTCACCCTGAGGTACGGGCCTACCATCGGCATCGAGAAGTTCCACTGTGAACCACGGTACGGGATGTCCGACCGAGCCGACGACACCCTTATCGTTGAAGGTCGTGATGCTGGAAGCCTCAGTCATACCATAGCATTCACGGATCTGAACGCCAAAGCGGTTCTGGAATGCCTCCCAGATATCGCCGGGGCAGCCTCCGCCCCAGGCGATCCTTACGGCATGGTCACGGTCCAGCGGAGATTCAGGCTGCTTGAGAAGGATCTGCAAGATGCCGCCGAGATAGTGAATGTGCGTTGCATTGTATTCGCGTACCTGATTCCAGAAGCGGCTCGCGCTGAAGCGATCCACCATCGCAAGCACCACGCCGTGGGTCATCGGCAGGCTCAGAAGCTGGGCTCCGCCGATATGGTAGAGCGGCTCCCACACGAACATCACGTCGCCTGGACGAGAGGCTGCAACGAGGCTGACACCTTCTCCGGCCAACCGGATCATGCGGTTGGAGACGATCACGCCCTTTGGCTGTCCGGTCGTGCCGGAGGTATACATGATGGCGAAGGGCGCATCCAGGGCAGGTCCAGCTTCCGTGAAGGGGGCTCCGGTGCTCAGAGCCTGAGCCAGGCGCGGATGGCTCTCTGCTTCCCCATGAATGAGGAAGCCTTCGCGCGGATGCTTCGCTTCGCATTCGGCGATCGTCGGCAAGAGCTCGGCATCGGCGATCACGAGAGCCGGTCTCGAGTGATCGATGATGTACTGGAGGCCTGGACCGCGCTGCTGGGCGTTGAGGGGTACCCAGACAAGGCCAGCCTTGGCGAGACCGAAGACCACAGCAAGAGTTTCCACGCTGTTGCGCATCATTACGGCAACATGTTCCCCGGACTCCAAGCCGCGGGAGCGCAGCCAGGCAGCCAGGGCGGATGACTGGGAATCCAGCATGGCAAAGGTGACGGGATCGCCATTGAACCGAGCGAAGGTTCCATCAGGATTCTTGTCGGCATGCTGCCGCAGTAGATCGGTGAGACAGATATTATCGAGTGACATCGAAAGTACTCGGCTTGTGAGTTCTAAGTTGTACGACGGAAACGTTCCGCGAGGAGGAGGAGGATGGTGACGATCACGAAGACCACGACGGACACCGCAGCGAGCGTCGGATTGAGCTGCAGGATCATGTCGTCCCACATCTGCTTGGGCAGCGTCGTCTTAATGCCGCCGCTGACGAAGATCGCAATCGTGAGCTCGTCGAAGGAAGTGATGAAGGCAAACAGCAAGGCCGCGACCAACCCCCCCTTCACGAGAGGCACCGTGACGAGGAGCAGGGTCTTGAGCCGGTTGGCTCCAAGCACTGCCGCCGCCTGATCGAGACGCCAGTCGTAGTTCTTCAGGATCGCCGTGATGGTCACGAAGGCGAAGGGAAGGGCCAGGACGGTGTGACCGATCACGAGGCCGAGGTCCGTCGCGACGAGACCAATCTGGGCGAAGAGATAGAACAGGCCGACCGCTATGATGATGCGCGGGACGATCAAGGGAGCAAGGAACGTCGCGAAGACGAGGCCACCCCAACGAGTGTTGGCGCGGGCCAGCGCCAGTGCCGCAAGGCCACCGAGGAGGGTCGCGCAGATCGCTGTCGCGGCAGCCACGCCGAAGGAGCGCAAGGTGGCGGAGATCCAAACAGGCGACGAGAAATAGGTCTCGAACCACTGCAGGCTGTAACCCGGAGGCGGAAACTCCAGGAACTGCGAACTCGTGAAGCCTATCGGGATCACAAGCAGGGTCGGCAGTACCAGAAACATCAGGGCCAGTGTGCAGTAGATCGGCAGCAGCCGGCTCGTTCCACGCGTTCCGATCACCCGCCGGACCGCATCCGCCAACACGGCGCTTACCTTCGCGACGGCCCTGAGGATGCTGAGACCGAGCAGGCGTAGACGCCCGGCTCCGCCGTTCTGTGCCGAGATGTCGCCCGAGAGCGACGAGAGTCCGAACAGACGGTCATAGATCCAGACCGTGACGAGCGCTGCCACCAGCATCATCGCCGCAAGCGCGCCTGCGAATGCCCAGTTGAGGAGCTCCTGCACCTGCGTGATGATGAGCTGCGCCAGCATCGTTTCGCGTCGTCCGCCAAGGAGGGCTGGCACGATGAAGAAACCGAGAGACGAGATGAAGACGAGCAGGCCACCGGCGGTCACACCGGGCAGGGAGAGCTTGAAATAAACGAGCCAGAAGGATTGAGCCGGTGCTGCGCCCAGTGCTTGCGCAGCCTGGATCAAACGCCGGTCGATGCCGATCATGACAGGCAGCATGGTGAGCACGGCAAGCGGAACCATGGCATGAACCATGCCGACCATCACGCCGAACTCGTTGTAGGCGAGGGAAAGCGGCTGCGAGACGAGGCCGCTTCCGGTGAGCATGCTGTTGATCACGCCGGTGCGTCCAAGCACGACCATCCAGGCGAAGGTCTTTACCAGATAGCTCGTCCAGAATGGTACCATCACGAGCAGTACCATGCGCTCCCGCAATCCCCCCTTCAGTCCGGCGAGCCAATAGGCGAGGGGATATCCGAGCAGCACGGAGAACAGCGCCGTATTGGCGGCGATCTTGAACGTAATCCCCAGTACCTGAAGATAGACGTCCGTGTTCGCAATGCGGGCATAGGTTGCAACGCTGAGAGCGCCACTCGCCGGATCCTGCACGCTCAGGGCCAGAAGGCGCAGGACCGGGTACAGGAAGAAGATGGCCAGGAACGCTATTCCCGGCGCGGCGAGCCAAAGTGCATTGGGACGAAGAAGTCGCTGTCGGAGAGGGACTGCGGGAGCGGTGATTGCTGTCATGCTTGCGGTTCCCTTACCGTTCATGGCACCAGAACCGCCGCGTCCGGGTTCCAGCCTAAAGTTGCGCGCTCTCCATAGGCAGGAGCTGGCTGGCCCGGCGGCAGGCGCACGATCACCGTTTCGCCCTCGTCGAGATTGACGATGAGACGCGTCTCGGAGCCGGCGTAAACCGCATCGGAGACGCGGCCCGTTACGGTGTTGCCTTTGTCGCCTCCGAGGCTGATCTGCTCAGGACGGATCACGATGGCGGCCTCGGAGCCGGAATACGCGGCGCCCGCGGGCAGGCGGAATGTCCCATGCGGCGTCGCGAGACGGGTCTCTCCGTTGGAGGTATCGACCTGTCCACGGAAGATGTTCGAGATTCCGATGAAGTCCGCGGCGAAGGCTGTAGCCGGGCGCGCATAGATCTCGTGGGGAGAGCCGAGCTGCTCGATCCGGGCATGGTTCATCAGGCAGATACGGTCGGAGAGGGCGAGCGCCTCCTCCTGGTCATGGGTCACGTAGATGATGGTGGCGCCCGTCTCGCGATGCAGCTGCTTGATCTCGATCTGCATGTGTTCGCGCAGCTTCTTGTCGAGAGCGCCGAGAGGCTCGTCCATGAGGATGATCGATGGCTGATAGACGAAGGAGCGTGCGAGCGCGACACGCTGCTGCTGGCCACCGGAAAGCTCACGCGGGAAGCGGGCCGCAAGATGGTCGAGCTGCACCATCGTCAACACGTCTTTGACACGCCGCTTGATTTCCGAAGCGGACAAAGCTCGCATGCGCAGCGGGAACTCGATGTTCTCGGCGACGGTCAGGTGGGGAAACAGCGCATAGTGCTGGAACACGAGGCCGATATCGCGCTGGTGGACCGGAGTCTGCGTCTGGTCGTTTCCGTCGATGAGGATGCGCCCCGAGGTCGGCTCGACGAGGCCGCAGACCATCTGCAGCAGCGTCGTCTTTCCGGATCCGGACGGCCCAAGCAGGGTGAGGAACTCCCCAGTCGGAACGACCAGGTTCGTCGGTTCCAGCGCCGTTACGGAACCATATTGCTTTGACAGACCTTCAATGATCAGCTTCGGCGTGGTCACGCCAGTCTTCGCCACCGGTGTCATCGTAGCGTGTTCCTTCCTTCGTCTCGAAGCCGAGTGCGCGCGGTCTTGAACGGAGCCACGGCATCCGCCCAGTCGAGAAATGCGATAAAAATTCGCCCGGCAGGCCAAGGGGCAGCCGGAGACCATAGGCCGCGCAGGCGAACCATCGGCATCAGCGAAAGCTCACGCGCAACCGGCTGGTGGATCCCACCTCAGCCTTGCCGGAATGCGCCGCCGCCTCCGGCTTCACGGACCGAAGCGGCGGCGCTCGTCGTCAGGTCAGAAGCCAGCTGTTGAAGCGCTCGGTCACCGCGGCGCGGTTCTCGCTCCACCAGTCCTCGTTGGCGACGCGCATCTTCTTCAGGTTTTCGGGCGATGTCGGCAGGACTTTCGCGCGATCCGGGGAGATGCTCTTGTAGGCATCGAGGTTGGTCGGGCCGTAGGCCAGAACATCCGTAAAGGCAGCTTGACGATCAGGTGCAGAGCAGAACTTGATGAACTGCTTCGCGGCGTCCGCACGCGGGCAGCCCTTCGGAATAGCCCATCCTTCGATGGAATAGAGACCCTGATCCCAGACAATCGTCGCTGCAGTGCCGCCGTCGATGGCCGACTGCAGGCGTGCGTTCCAACCGCTGATGATGTCGACTTCACCGCTTTGCAGAAGTTGGGTCGATTGCGCGCCGCCCGTCCACCACACAGCGATGTGCTGCTTGATCTTGTCCAGGCTCTTGAAGGCGCGGTCGACATCCAGCGGGTAAAGCTGATCGATGCTCACGCCGTCTGCCATCAGGGCTTGCTCAAGGGAGTCGATGGGGTTCTTGCGCAGGGAACGGCGACCGGGAAACTTCTCAACGTTCCAGAAGTCAGCCCAGCTCTTCGGCCCGTTGTCCTTGAAGCGATCGTTCCGGTAAGCAAAGACCGTGGAATACACGTCCGTGCCCATCCAGTAATCGGTAATGGCTTCCGGCATCAGGCCTGGCGCGGCATCGCGGGTGAAGCCGATGGGCTCGAGAAGATTCTGCTTGACCAGGATGTCCCGCGCCGAGAGCGTCAGCGTGCAGACGTCCCAGGTGTAGGACTTCGTTTCGACGATGGCCTTGAACTGAGCCGTGGGCTCAGCCTCGCGGGCCACGTTGACGACCTTGATGCCGGTCGCCTTCTCGAACGGGTCGTAGAAGGCTTTACGGAATGCAGGGCCGAAGGGGCCGCCGGGATCGGCGACGGTAATCGTCGTCGCCGCGAAAGCCCGGCCGGTGAGCCCGGGCATTCCGAGGACCAGGGCTGCGCCACCTGCGGTTTTGAGCAGGTGTCTCCGATTGATGGTCAGATTGGTGTTGCTCATGTTCGTCCTCCAGTTTCGCAGATCGGTGACCTGCATTCCCTCGTGGTGTGGTGGGGCTTCAGCCCTTCTTTGCTGCGGCCTTGCGGGCCAGGAATTGTTCCATCATTCGCGCCGGTTCCCCGGATGCATAGGCTTCGCGCTGAATACGGATGCCGGCTGAAAGACAGTCACGGAACCCTTCCTCGGTCATTTCGCGGAAGCGCTGGCGATCCAGGCGCATTGCGACGGGAGGCTTGCTCGCGAGGAGTTCTGCCAGCGCAAGCGATTCGCTCATTACCTTGTCTTGCGGCACCAGACGGTTGATGACGCCGATGCGGTAACACTCATCCGCATCCATCATGCGGCCGGTGAGCGTGAGATCAATGGTTCTTGCGAGTCCGATGTGCTCGCGCATGATCCAGGGGCCGGTGGTGCTGGCAATTCCGGAGTTGATCTCCGGCTGGCCCATGGTCACGCCGGCGTGGCCGACGCGGAGGTCGCAGAGAAGGGCCACCTGAAAGGCCGAGCCGGCTGCGACGCCGTTCAAGGCTGCAATGATCGGCTTCGAGAGCGACCGGATCCGGTCGTAGAGGCGCTCCCACTCGCCCATCCACTGCTCGGCGCGGTCGGGATCGAAGGTCTTCGTCTCGTTGAGGTCCTGGCCCGCGCCGAAGGCGCGGTCGCCTGCGCCGGTGAGGATAATGGCGCGAATGTCCGCGTCCTCCTCCATGGCCATCAGGGTGGCGGTTAGCTCATCCCGCATGGCGGTGTTCCAGGCGTTCAGGACCTGGGGACGATTCAAGGTGATGATGCCGATGGCACCCCGCTTCTCATTCAAGACAAACTCAGCCATGGCCCGGAACCTCCTGATGTTTTATTGCTATGCAATAGTTATTATTGTATGTTCCGCCCAACTTACCATTATTGTCAACACCCATTGAGATTTTTATCGGGGCTGTTCAGATGCGAGAGAATTCAAGAATGGCAGCGAGCGGAATGAAGAACGTTGAAGATGAGGAGCCTGCGAAGCGCGGCCGTGCCACAGATCCGCTGATGGTGATGTCGGTGGAAAAGGCTTTCCGTGTGCTTTCGGTTTTCGATCAGCACGCCACGAGCCTCAGCCTTTCTCAGATCGCCGCCGCAACGGAAATGGATGTGAGCGCGGCGCAACGTTTCACGCACACGCTGGCCAAGCTGGGCTACCTGCGTAAGGACCGTGATACGAAGCGGTTCGAGCTGACCGCCAAGACCCTGCAACTGGGTTCCTACTACCTGCGCAGCAATCGCCTTGTGGAACGGGCGATGCCCTACCTGTTGCACCTGTCCAAAGAGACGGAGGAGACGGTCAACATGACTGTGCTCGATGACACGGAGATCATCTTCATCTCCCGCTTCATGAGCCGGCACATGCTGAACACGAACGTGATCATCGGCTCCCGAATGCCGGCCTATTGCACCGCTCCCGGCATGGCGATCCTCTCGCGCCTGCCCGAGGACGAGGCCGTCGCGATTCTCGAACGCTCAGACCGGAAGGCGTACACGCCTTCAACGACGTGGCAGCTCGACGATCTCGTAAAGAAGCTGCGCATTTCGCGCGAGCAGGGCTATGCCACTGCCTTCGACGAGTTTTATCGAGGCGATGCCTCCATCGCAGCTGCGGTCGTCGCGGCAAACAATCGCCCGGAAGGCGCAATCAACATCGCGGTTCCACTCTCGCGTTTCTCGCCCGAGTCAGTCGTGGAGCGCTTCGCGATGCACATCATTTCCGGAGCGCATTCGATCTCTTCCACATGAGGCGCGATCTCTGAGGGCTCGCATTTGAGCGCATTGCCCTAAAGATCTAATGGCTTTTTCTTGACAGCGGTTTTCCGACAATCTTACCATTCCACAAAAGTTATTGCATCGCGATAGAAACGTGGCGGTCAGAGATGTCGGGCGAGCCAAAGAAGGCGCATAGGGGACAGTTTGTAAGATCCGTTCCCCGTCACGGCGCGACGCTGCGCCTGACGATTGACGGGGATGCGGCCGAGGCCGTCGAAGGCGATAGTCTGCTCGCGGTGCTCCTTCTGAATGGAGGATCTGTCCGACATCTCGAATTCGGTGGCGCGCCGCGCGCCGGTTTCTGCCTCATGGGAGCCTGCCAGGACTGCTGGGTCACGCTCGGAGACGGCGATCGCGTGCGAGCATGCACGACCCTCGCGGCCGACGGCATGGTCATTTGGACCGACCCTCAGAAGGCTCACGCCGATGCATAATGTGGTGATCGTCGGCGGGGGACCGGCTGGCATACGCGCTGCATCCGTTCTGGCCGAGGCGGGCTTGAAGCCGGTTCTCGTGAACGAGGCAGGGGAGGTAGGGGGCCAGGGCTACCGTGCGCCGGCCAAGAGCCTTGCTCTGGACATCAAGTCTTTGATGGGCTCGGAGGCAGAGAAGTATCAGAGGCTGCATTCACTGTTCGCATCTCTCCGAGACAAGATCGATTATCGGCCCGGCACTCTGGTCTGGGGCGTCCATGAGAACGTCCTTCACACCTTGTGCGATGGTGTAGCGGGTACGATTTCATATGATGCGCTGATCCTCGCAACCGGCGCTACGGATCGGATCATGCCTCTGCCGGGATGGACATTGCCCGGCGTCTTCACCTTGGGTGGCGCACAGGTGATCCTCAAGGATCAGGGGTGCCTGATCGGCAGCCGCATCGTCTTTCTCGGAAGCTCTCCGTTGCTGTTTCTGGCGGCGCTGCAATACCATAAGTGCGGCGCATCGATTGCAGCTGTCGTGGATACGTCTCCGCTTTCCGCGAAATGGGCGGCCATACGGGACCTTGCGGCGAGCCCACGCACGCTGGCGCGAGGCATCATGTACCGTGCGGCGCTCCACAGGGCCGGTATTCCCGTCATCGATGGCGCAACGCCCCGTGGAATTGAGGGGGAGAGTCATGTCGAGGGCGTGCGGATCACAGATGGCCGAGGACGGGAAAGGCTCATCCTCTGCGATGCCGTCGCATATGGACATGGCCTCAAGCCGGAGACTCAACTGGCCGAGCTGGCCGGCGCCCGCTTCCGGTTCGACCCGATCTTCCGCCTATGGCTGCCGGAGACGGATGCCGACGGACGGGCGGGGGGCGACCTCTATCTCGCCGGTGATGGCGCAGCAATCGGCGGAGCGGACGCCGCAGAAGCCAGTGGTGCGCTCGCAGCCTACGCGCTGCTCGCAGACATGGGCCGGACCCAGCCGGAGGCCGAGCTGGCCCGACTGCGGCGGGACGTCGAACGCCTGCGACAGTTCCAACGAGGGCTCGCTAGAGCATTCGCATGGCCGGTCTCGCAATCGACGACACTTTCCGACGAAACCATCGCCTGCCGATGTGAGGCAGTGACGGTGGGAGAAATCCGAGCCGCCGTTCGTGCGCAGCTGGGACCACGTGAGGTCAATCGCGTCAAGGCCATCACGCGTTGCGGCATGGGCCGATGCCAAGGCCGCTTCTGTGGTCCGGCCCTGCAGGAGATCGTGGCGGGAGCCTGCGACGCGCCAATCGCTGAAGCCGGTCGATTGCGTATGCAGGCCCCGGTGAAGCCGATTCCTCTTCATGCCGCAGCGGAGCTGGAGCCATGACGACGAAGATGCGTGTTGTCGTTGTGGGGGGCGGACTCATCGGCACCTGGACATCTCTCTTCCTCGCGAGACGCGGCGTGGATGTGATCCTGATCGAGAAAGGCATCGTCGGCGCCCAATCGAGCGGAGTGAACTTTGGGAACCTGCGCCTTCAGGGACGTCATCCGGGGCAGTATCCGTTGTCTCTCAGATCCCAAGCGCTCTGGGAAGATATCGAGGAATTGATCGGCGACAGGTGCGAGTTCGAGAAGACCGGCCATCTCTATATCGCAATGAACGATGCCGAGCAGGAGAAGCTGGAACAGCATGCACGCGTCGCCGAGAGCCATGGCCTCGTGATCGAGCGGATCGGCCGTGACGAGCTTCGCCGCCGTTGGCCCTGGGTGGGAGAAGCACCACGGACGGCAACCTACTCGGCGCGAGATGCCACGGCCAACCCTCGTCTCGTGTCGGTGGCTGTCGCGCGAGCCGCGCAGCGCCTCGGCGTGGAAGTTGTCGAGCATAGCCGTGTGACCGAGGTGCATCGGAAAGGTGCCTGCTTTACTCTACAGACCGATACTGGTCGCGTGGTGGATTGCGATGCTGTGGTGAACTCCGCCGGGGCTTGGGCGCTGGCCATTGCGGAAGCCTTTGGCGAGACGGCCCCGATGTTTGCGGCCGGTCCTCCGCAATTCGTGACCGAACCCATTCCCTATCAGGTCACGCCTTCCGTGCAGGCTGTGGACGGTTCAGCGATCTTTCGACAGATCCCGCGCGGCAATGTGATTTTCGCAGGCTATCCGCGGACGGTGGCCGATCCGGTGCTCAATCGAGCTCCCGTGCCGCCGGTCAAGACGCTCAACGGCATGCGCAGCCTAGCGAAGATTGCCCCGTTCCTGAAATCAGCGCAGGTCATTCGGGTCTGGTCGGGCATCGAGGGCTATCTGCCCGATATGCTGCCGGTTATCGGCGAGAGCGAGACGACCCCCGGCCTCTTCCATGCCTTCGGGTTCTGCGGGCATGGTTTCCAGGTGGGTCCCGGAGTTGCTGCGGTGCTCACAGATCTCATCGTCGACGGTAGAACCGAGACACCGATCGATCTTTTCTCTATCGATCGCTTCAAAAATGCAGTTCAGGTCTCGGACAAGATCGCTCGTGAATTCGATGTCCCTGCTGCGCCCAGGAGTCGAGCAGGGTGAGGGCAATGAGCAAGCTGCTTTATCTTTCCAGCGCGGACATTGCCGCACTCGATATAAAGCCCAAGGCAGCACGGGAAGCGATTGCACGTGCCTTTCGCCTGCATGCTGAGGGTAGGGTCCACGTTCAGCCGAAGCTCACCGTGCCGGTCGGCCCCGGGCACTTTTTTCAATCACTCTGCGCTGCCATGCCCGACCCTCCATTCGCGACGACGAAATGGGTGGGCGTTGCCGCCGATAACGGCGAGCGCGGTCTGCCGAATGTCAACGGTCTGATTGTGGTGAGCGATTTTACGACGGGAGTTCCGGTAGCGGTTCTCGACGGAACGAGTCTCACGGTGCTACGTACGGCTGCCATGTCAGCGCTGGCGGCTTCCTATCTCGCACACCCAGAGAGTTCCACCATCGGCTTCATCGGATGTGGTGCCCAAGCCTACGGACATCTCGCCAGCCTTCGGGATGTGCTGTCCGGACTTCGCACGGTTGTGTGCAACTCGCGTGGACGCTCATCCGCTGAAAAGCTCGCGGCCTATGCACGTGAAAGCGGCCTCGATGCCGTGGTAACGGATACGCCGGATGAGGTGCTCGCCTGCGACGTAGTCATCTCGACGGTTCCCGCACAGCCCGGCCTCGAGCCGTTCCTTGATGCCTCGCTCCTGAGGCCCGGCTGCTTCGTCGCCGCGGTCGATCTGGGCCGTCCCTGGCGCGGCGAGGGGCTGCGCTCTCTCGATATTCTCGCCACCGACGATCATGTTCAGGCCGCGGATCCGTCGAACCGTGCCAAGCTCCGCTATCCGGGTCCTTTCGATGCGGACCTGGCGTCCCTCGTGGCTGGGACCGCTCCCGGCCGCACGGATGAGAAGCAGCGCGCCATGTTCCTGTTCCCTGGCTTCGCTCTCGGCGATCTCGCCATTGCAGCCGAGGTGATCGCCGAAGCCGGCCGTACCGGTTGCGGACTACGTCTTCCACTGTGAGGGAGAAGAGCCTTGGCTAACATCGCTATCGTCGGAGCAGGCGTCATCGGAGTTTCATGTGCAGCCTTTCTCCAGCGGGACGGACACTCCGTTACGATTTACGATCCCTTGCCGCCGGGAGAGGGATGCTCCTTCGGCAATGCCGGAAGCATCGGCCCGGGCTCCGTGGTGCCGCTGTCCACACCGGGCATCGTGCGACAGGCCGCATCCTGGATCACCGATCCTGATAGTCCCTTGTGGATAGACTGGCGCTATCTGCCTCGCGCCATGCCTTGGCTCGCTAGATTCATCGCGGCGGGAGCAGGCCCGCGCATCGACGGCATTGCAAGGGCGCTTCGTTCGCTCCATGCCGATAGCTTCACACACTACCGGACGCTTCTAGGTGTCGATGCTGGAAGCCTGCTCAATGTCTCCGGTCAGCTCTACCTCTATGAGAGCGATGCAGCTTTCGCCAAGGATGCGCTCGGTCGAGAGCTCAGGGCTTCGCTCGGAGTTCGGTCGGAGACTTTGAATCCCGACGAAATCCGCCAGTTGGAGCCTTCGCTGAAACCTCGGTTTGCGAAGGCTGTCTACCTTCCTGATTCCGGCCATTGCAGCAATCCGCATCGCCTCGTAGCAACCATTGCCGAAGGTGTCGCGCGGAACGGGGGACGCTTCGTTCGGGCGTCGGTCAAGGACTTCGAGCAGGGTGCCGGACAGGTCCACGCTATCGTAACGGATGCCGGACGCATGGCGTGCGACATGGTGGTCATTGCCGCCGGCGCGTGGTCTCAGCGGTTGGCTGGCCGGATCGGTCTCAGGATCCCGCTTGAAAGCCTGCGCGGCTACCATGTGATGCTGCCCATGCCGGCGACGGCACCAAAGCGCCCACTCTATCCACTGGCCGCAAAGATCATGATGACGCCGATGGAGCATGGCCTTCGTATCGCTGGAACGGCGGAGATCGCAGGCCTCGACGCACCGATGAACGAGCGGCGTGCCGCCGCCCTCGGAAAGATTGCGAAACGCTATTTTCCCGACATGACCGGCGAACCCATCTCCGTTTGGATGGGGCACCGCCCCGCGACACCTGACTCCCTGCCGGTTATCGGGCCGTCATCCCGGCACAGGAACGTCATGCTTGCGTTCGGCCACGGTCAAACGGGACTGATTGGGGGCTCAACGACAGGCCTCCTGGTCTCTGACTTAGTTGCGAGCAGGAAACCAACAATCGATCCTACTCCTTACCGGGCAAGCCGTTTCTAACGTACGCCTGATCTGTGCTTAGACCTAACCGGAAATCCGGTCGCCTGTGTGGACAGGCCGCACAGCCACAGGCAGGCCCTCGGGGCTTAGTTCTATGGTGCCCTATGAGCTCAAGGCAAGGTCTGCAGTTGGCACGCCTGGGAAGCAGATCGAATGTCCGCCTAAGGCGGGAACAGCGGACATTGGTGGAGGGCCGGGGATCGTTAGTGCGTGACCTAGAGTGGTCCTTCGGACGCAAGCAGCCGAGAAAGGCACACCGACACGACATGTCACTAGAGCATCAGACGAGAAGTCTGATCCGATGCGTTCCGCATTTCAGTCTCCCACTCCCCCGGCAGGTCAGGGCAAAAGACCGCCGATGGTCATAACCAGCTGCGGGGCACCTCAGCGACTTCCTTGCCGCCTACAATGTTGCTCGTAGGCTTCAAACCCTGCGCGGCATCACCCCGGACGAGTGCATCTGCAGGATCTGGACAGCCGAGCCCCAACGCTTCAGGCTCGACCCGCTCCGCCAAATGTCGGGGCTAAACATCCAGTGCGTCTCCTCGGCACCATGCTGCAACGACCTTCGTGGAGACCTATGGCGCCTGGCGCTTAACCCACCTCATCGGAACTTTCTGGCACCTCGTCATCACCACCGACGGATCGGGAAGGCGCGAGAACCCGACATCAGCGGACGGTGGAAGGACGAATGAGTGCTGAAATATGAACGGTTCCGGTGGAAAAATGGGCGCCGCCAAAAAACCGACCTGTACAATGGGTAGAATGCCCCATCGTAGCCCCAGTAACCCGGGTCGTCCCCATAATCCGGGTATGCCGTCCCGTAATTCATCTGATTGATTGTGATCGATATCGGCGGCAGCGGCGGCGCGACGAAAACTGGGGCCGGTGACGGCTTGGGACTCCAAACCCGAACGCCGTTGATGGCCTGCGGATCGTCCGGTTCAGCGGCGGGCGATTCCGTTGTTTCCGGATCTCGCAACTCGGCCGCAATTGGTGCTTGTTGTGGAGGCTTGGGACTCCAGACCCGTACCCGGTTGACAGTGCGAATGTCAAACCCCTGGGCGATGGCAGGCACTCCGACGACGCAAAGGGCACAAACGAGCAGGAACCGCATGAGGCACCTCGTTTCTGGCCATGAAGGCGCGTCAGCCCTTTTGGGTTGAGAATAGCATTGTTTGGTGCGCTTGCCCTCACAAATTCCTGTACTCCCGTCGGCGATTGCCGCCGGGCATGGGACCTTTCTTTATGAATGGGCTTCTGCGACTTAGGCGGCGTGCTTCGTGCGCACGGATGGTCCATCGGGAGATGTCACGCGCACTTGGGACAGTGCAAGATGTGTTCATGATTGAGCGTTGGCATTATCAACACAGCATGCACTTACGCTGCCGTGTAGAATTCTGATTCAGTGGCTGACGATCAGGAGATCCTGCGACTGAGGTAATCCTTCGGTAGCAGGATCAGAATAGCCGCCCGATGTTGAGGCGCGTTCAGAAGACCGGAGAGCGGGAGACTCTCGGCTAGAGAGGCAGAGATCCTGGGTTATCCCTTCGAGAGAGCGCCTAATACGTTTTCTGTCCAGGATCTGATGTCTCCGGGGGTAAAGCTCATTTCAAAGCTGTCCTTGAGAAAGATCGCCGTCGCTAACCGGACGCGGGCTGCGATCTGGCGAGAGATCATCTGCCGGTCTGATTAGAGGCTGAACCAAACTCCGCTCCTTATCATTCTACAGCCTTGCGGAAATTATTTGTGTTTCCTGCGTAAATATTGCTGAGCAATGTCGAGGAGAAGATACACGGGCCATGTGAGCAAGAATGCGACGGCCGGAGCTACGCCCTTATCCTTCACGTCATTCGGCGGAGTGGTCATCAGAAGCACGCCTCCGATAGCGATCGACGTATAGAGCTGCCACATGAGTAAAATCTCTCCTTTGCTTCGTGCCTTCGGGTTTGGCATTCCCCCAAGCCGGCCGACAGCAAGCCTTCGCACTCTGGCTCAAAGCATTTTGAGGACCCTCCCGCGCGGTCGGATGGGCATGGGCCATCGTGATGGTGTTCCGCAAATCTGGACGATGGGAGGGATCCGCCCCCTATGGATCGGGTGGATTGGGGTAGAGTTGAACGATGTGATGGAGCTTGCCCTCGTCGTCACTCATGGTGATCCTTTTGACGAACTCGAGGTAAATTTCCTGCCCTCTTTCCGTCGGTTCCGTCAGGAAGAATTGGCCGATGTCCGCGTTTCGGATAGGGGATCTTGTAGAGTTCCCTTTAAGCCAATCGGCATTCGCCTCGCAGTCGATCATGGCCGCGTAGATGACGCGCCGCTCCCAGGTGCCGACGCCGGTGATCCCCTTCTCGGCAGCGCAGACAGGTCCCATTCTTGCTTTCTCGGGATCGGAGCCGTTGGCGGCCGGAGCCGTTCCAATGGGTAGCGGATTGCCGTCCGTATCGAGACCCAACTCTGCCATGTACATGGCGAAGCGTGTCGCAAAGCCGGGATACGGGGTTGAGTGATGGGTCGTCCAGTATGTCGCTGCTCCCGCCTGCCAGTCGCCATTCCCATAGGGGCCGCCACATCCATAGGGGAAACAGCTATCACGTGGCATGCGGCCGTTGGGAGGCGGGCTGGACCATGTAAAAGGAACTTTCACACATTGCGATTTATTCGCTAACTCCAGATCCCCTTTGAAATTATTCGGACCAGGGGGAATTTTGACGACTGCGTCTGGATTGTTGTCGAAAATATCAAAGCGTGCGTTGAGTCCCTCTCTCACCTGTCCTGCTTTACTGCCTTGCGCCGGGGTCAGTGCATTGACGTAGCAGACGTCTGGGGAGCTTTGAGCAAGGTTTTTCTTGATCGTTGTATCCTTTGCGTTCCCGTTCAGACCTGAATATGGCGGATCGAGAAGGCCGAAGTTTCCAGGTCCCCACGCATTGCCTGGTTGCTCCATGACCCGAACCATCATGCCAGGCTGTAGAGTTGATCCGCCGGTCGGAAGGCACATGAACAACGGCTGGACGGCGCAGGCGACGGTCGTCGAGCCTGCAGTGGCGCGTGCCGTCGTCTCGAAGTCAGGGTCGCTGGAAAAAAGGGCCCGGATTAAAGAGGTCGGTGCGGTGGCGGTCGCCGTTCGCGCCTGCACGATGGACGCCTTCTTGCTGTCAGAGTGGCCGGGCGTTTCGTCGAGGTATTTCCCCGCCGCGAGGTCGCTCCAACTGGCGGCATAAACAAGATCGATGATCTTATTGTCGGCGGACCACGTATCGGCGAACTTGGCGTCATTGATCACGGCGCGCGCGGCACTGGTGGCGCGTTCAATTGCAGTGTCGGTGCCGTCGAGTTCCCTGGCAGCCGCCAAGGCCGCAGCATCTGCCAGGGACTGCAGCTCGGTATGCATGCCCGTGTAACGCCCGAGATCGATGGAGAGACCAAAGATGCCGATCATGACAGGCAGGGCAATGGCGAAGTAGATCGCTGCCATGCCATGTTCGTCCGATCCGAAGCGACGCAAGAAGCAAAAGAATCTCTGCTGGCCTGTCCGCATGTCCGCCCCCATCCGCAGGGGACAAAAAGCCTGTCCCCGCCTATGAGTGCGGAGTTTGCAATATTCTCCTATCCGACCGATCTGAGAAGAAGGAGTACTCCAAGTGGGTAGCTTGGAGGTCAGGCGTCCGAAGTTTAGGATTATTAAGAAAATATGGCCAAACCCGACAGGGCCGGAGGGGGAATGGGAAAGCAACGGTTCCGACTTGTGCGCGCCAGGGACGTGCTCGAGTGCGAGTCTGGTGCAGCCCTCGTCGAGATGACAGTGATCCTCCCGGTTCTTCTCATTCTCTTTACGGGCGGTGTCGAGTTCGCGAGGGCGCTCGCCTATCATCACGCGATTGAAAAGGCAGTCCGGGATACGGGCCGATATCTCGGTCGTCTTCCCGATGCTCTCGCATTCGACGAAACGCGCGCCAAGAACTACTTTCTCTACGGACTCTTCACGTCACAATTACCCAGTTCTCCGCCAGCGGCGGTTACGACGCCAGGGCGGCTCGACAGCTTCACTGTCGAGAGGGTGACCCGCTTGTCTCAGACCAATGTCATCGTGCGGGCGGACGTGCGCTACACTTTTGATTTTCTGCCATTCGTCGGCTTGGGGCCGGAACTGACGTTCAGGGTGAATCATGAGCAGCCGCTCATCGAAGAGTAGATTTCTGAAGGACACGGGTGGCGCTGCGCTGGTCGAAGCCACGCTCATCATGCCGTTGCTCCTTCTGCTTTCGCTGGGGACCGCAGAGTTCGGGCTTTACCTGTATCAATGGAATGCGACATCCAAGGCAACACAGGTCGGAGCGCGGTGGGCTGTGGTCAATCCGCCGATTTCCGCAGGCATGAATGCCGCCCTGCAGGATACTGCGTGGTGGCCTGACGGTAGTCTCGGGAAGAGCTGCCGGGACGTGCTTTGCCAGCCCACGGCCTCATACCCGTATGTGTGCAATTCCGGAAATCAAGATTGCAATATGGCTCCCATCCTCACGCAGATGCGACGGGTGTTCCCCAGCCTCCACGACGAGGATGTTCAAGTGACATACGACCGGTTCCCGCAAGCAGGGGCTTTAGGGTTCGTCGGCCGGCCCGGTGGTGTGCCTGTGTCGGTAACGGTCAGCATCAGATGCAGAGAGTTTGAATTCGCGTTCTTGTCATCGTGGTTTCCCGGCAAGTGGGTGACAACCACACCGACTGATGCCGGATGCACCGCCCAGACGGGCCTTCGGATTCCGGAATCGGCGACGCAATTGTCCAGTGAATCGTTCGGATCGACAATATTCTGACTGGGGGCGAGCACCGTCAGCGCGAAGCGGGAGTCACTTCGAGTTTGCCATAAGCTGATGGTTTTATGAGTAATTGTTGCGCGAGCGTCGTTCGACACCGAAATCGGCGCCCGAATTGTTGAGCACCCGCATCAATTGCGAAGGCTCAGGCGCCCCTGTGAAATGTCAAACCCGCCGAGCCGACTGAGAAAGCTCATTCCCAGAAGACTCACTTCGAGACTTCCCTTCGGCAGGACGATTGCCTCCACATCGCGGACGATCAGGGCCTTGATCTTGATCTCGCTGATCCGGAATGGCGCTCCTTCCACGATGCCGTTGGCCGTCGATATCTTGAGGGTGAAATCCCGGGGCGCCAGTCTGGCGCCCACACGCTCCGCATCTTCATAGGTGAGAGCCACGAAACTCGCACCGGTGTCCACCACCATGCGAACTGGTTGATCGTCCAGGAGCGGTTGAAGATAGAAATGGCCCCTCGGATCGGCATCAACGGTGACAGGCTGGTCGTCCGCCCGGGAGAACTTCACGCCGCGCTGTCTCGCCTCGAATTCTTGAACGGTCTCTCCAATGCGCGGTGTCAATTCAGGTGCCTCCGTCGCATGGGCGGGAGCGGAGGAGCCGGCCGATAGCAAGGCAGCGAGCAGAAGCGGATAGTATCTGTGGATCATGACCACCTCGATGCCTGAATACAGCGAAGAAATGCTTGCAGCGCAATCCCTCCCGTCCGGGAATTAGGATGAATCAGGGTGCGTCTCTTGCGAAACGCGTAGAAACGATCCGGGTCGATTGCTGCTGTTGGATTGGAGGGAAGACGACGCGGAAGAAACACATAGTGGTTTTGCCGATTGATCCCGGCGCCTGAGGGCGACGGAAGCCTGCTCGTTTAAAAGGAGACTCGGAGAACCGTTGCCGCTTCTCGCGGAAACGGTACATCCGCGAGAAGCAAGCGCCGTCAGAATTACCAGCATCGGTGCACACGCACCTGACGATCCAATGTTTCGCCTACCATATAGGTTGTGGTGGTGCATCCGCTCCAGGGCAGGCCCTGCGGCGGCGGAGCGGCGAGTTGGGACTCGGTGACGATTGGCGGAGCCGGGCGAACGGAGCCTGTCGTGCCGATATCGGGGACGGAGAGCGGCGTGCTGGGTGGGATCTCCCGAGGCGGGTCGATATAATGCCTGCGTACTTGTGCCTGCACCCCGAAGGAGGTCAGGCTCAGGCCTGCCGCAAGCACGAGAAGTAAACGTGAAAATGACATTGTTCTTCTCTCGAGGTTCTGCTTTTACTTTAAGCGAGAACGCGGATTGTTGGTTCCGGGGCGGCCTATACCTATCAAGGCAACTTTTCCTTGCCTCCGTGATATTCTTTCATATCAGAGTTTTAGTCAGCGTTGCCGCAGGATATGCAGTGTCCTGTTTAGGCACTGGGATGTAGCGAAATGGATTGGAAGCACCAGCAGATGTTTGGTTGCTTCTGCAGATATGCCCTGAAAAGCACACGCCTAAAGTAGTGCGTGCAGTTCGCGCTTTAAGATTTCAGGGGCGAGGCTGCCATTAGTATATTCAACAAAAATGAGGGCGTTCGCCCGTGGGAGGCGAGTGCTGCCCTTGATGAATCGGGGGCGGCAGTTGTGTCATTTTCGCCTCACTTCTTCAGTTCTCAGATCTATTTTTACTAAGTCTGGTTCTTAAGCTTGCCGTGTCGATATCTGGCATTTATTCAGTTAAGTAACTGGGCATGACAGATAATGTGGCGAGGGGGCGATGGCCAGACGGATGGGGCTAAGGCAGGTAGTTGCCGGCATTGCTGCGCTGGGGGTGCTGATCTCGGCCGCATCGGATTTCGGCGTTGTGGCTCCCGCGCAGGCCCAGGCGCAATCTAAAGAGGCGCCCACGCGCGCGAAGTTGCTCCGCGTTCGGCTCGCGAACAACAAGTCCCAGGCGCTTCGCATCGACTTTCCGTTCTCCGACGTGCTGGTCGGGTCTGCCGAGATTGCCGACGTCATCCCTTTGAGCGACCAGACGCTCTACATTCTCGGCAAGAAGACGGGCACGACGAACGTTTCCATCCTCGACAGCTCGCGGCGTGTGATCGGAGTGGTCGATGTCGAGGTCGGGCCTGACACAGGAAGTGTTGCGGAAAAGATCTCGGCCGGTTCGGGCGCAAGCGGCATCAGGGTTCGCAGCAATGGGGACCAGCTCGTTCTGGAGGGAACGGCGGCCGATGCGGTGACAGTCGACAAGGCGGTCGAAATCGCCAAGGCCCTTGCCCCAGGAGGCGTGGTCAACGCGACGCGCGTGGCCTCGCCGCAGCAGGTGATGCTGAAGGTGCGCTTCATCGAGGTGAACCGCAATGCGGGCCGGGAGCTTGGCATAAGGTCTGAGTATTTGGGGAAGACGCGGGCAGCCGTCATAGGTCGAGGCGGCACAACGCCTGACGGTACGGTTTTGGACAGTCTGCTCGGATCTTCAGTCCCGTTTGCAACGGTTCTCGCACGCTTCGCAAACAACTCCCGCATGCTCGACGTGACGATTGATGCCCTGGAGTCGAAGGGCCTCATCCGCCGTCTCGCTGAGCCGAACCTCGTTGCCGTATCCGGCGGAACCGCGACCTTTCATGCCGGCGGCAGGATCCCGGTTCCGGTTGCCCAGACCACACAGGGGGGCGTTCCTACGATTACCGTCTCGTGGGAGAAATTCGGTGTGCAGTTGAACTTCACTCCGACCGTCTTGGCCAATGGCCTGATCAATCTGGATCTTGCACCCGAAGTAAGTGACATTGATCCAACCCTGTCGGTAGTGACGTCGGGAATCGCCATTCCGGGCATTATCTCGCGCAGTGCAAGAACCACAGTCGAACTGCGCGACGGGCAGAGTTTTGCCATGGCGGGACTGCTGCAGAACATTACTGAACGCAACATCGAGCAGCTTCCATGGCTGGGATCCATCCCTGTATTGGGAACACTGTTCCGCAGTACGGAGTTCCGATCCCGTGAGACGGAACTCGTCGTTATCGTGACCCCACATCTCGTGAAGCCCGGCAGGCCCAGTGATCTGCTGTCGACACCCCTCGATTCGACGCTGCCGGCCAACGACGCAGACCTGTTCCTGACAGGCAAGCTGGAGGTCGAGAAGCCGGGTGATCCGTCTGCTGTTTCTCCGACTCAGGAGTGGATCCTGGCAAACCGTGAGAAGATCACGGGACCATACGGCCATATCCTGACGTCTCCCGATGTTGCGCCCGTTGCGGCCGTCAAAACCGTGCCTGTGAGGTCCAACGTCGTGAGGGCAAAGAACTAGCAAAAGCCATTCCGATGCTGGGCATGCCGATGGCGCGCAACTGGCCGTCGAAGCAAACAAGGGACTGAACGATGATCGCTTATGCAGGGATGGGGCGGGCGGCACTGGCTGTCGCGGTTGCGGCGAGCAGCCTCACCGCATGTTCGGAATACATGGACCGCAAGAACACGATCGCATTCAGCGCCGGAAATGCGGTTCAGACGAACATCGTGACGCATGTCACTGATCCATGGCCTGCACATGCGGCCAACAAGGACATTGCCTTCAGTGGCGAGCGGATGGCTCGCGCCGTTCGATGCTACCAGACTGGACCGCAAACCGATTCCTCCGGGGGCGGAGTTGGCGGGGTGACGATCAATGTCAACGCCGGAGCAGCAAGCGCATCCGGAGGCGGATCGTCCCCTCAATGTTGAAGTTGAGAGCGTCCGTCTGACTTTGGCGTTCAGGAAGAACGATGGCGAGGAACTCAACGCACCCCTGGTGGCAGCGGGCGGGGTGCAGGGAGCTTGATCGAGGCTTCCGACGTAACGCTCGATCCGATAGCGGGTCCTGTTGCCGAGCCCGTGTCTCCTGTCTGGGATGCACCTTCCAGTCTGCAATCATCTCGCTGGCCGGCAACGAGGCCGTCCGTTGCGGCTCTTTTTGCGGGCACGGCCTTTCAGCGCACTCACTCGGTTCGAGCCGCAGGCGGATGAATCATGAAACAGCCCGGTTCGTGAACACCTGTCGCTTCCGGTTGAAAGCAAAAGCGCTCGTCGGGCGCCATATCGGACAGGCGCTCTTTGGAAGAACATGCGGAGCCAGGCTGCGAGAGCCGCGGATCACATAACGATGCTCGCGAGTGCGGCGCCGGTCCAGGCCAGTGAAATCGTCGGTCCGTAGGGCACCTTCACCCGGCCGTTGTCAGTGCGGTAGGGGAGCAAATGAAATCTGGCGCCCGACGCATAGGCCAGAGCGAGCATGCCGAGCAGCATCGCGAAGACCGTCGAATTCTCGATGCCCATCCAGAGAAAGGCGACTGCGAGGAGCTTGACGTCACCGCCGCCCATCATTCCGAACCTGTACATCACAAGACACAGGCCGAACATGGCAAGGCCGAAGAGCAGGTGCGATGTGAACGTAGCCAAGTCTCCGTTCACGATGTAGAAAGCGCCGAATAACGCCAGGAGAGCAAGCACCACCTGGTTGCGAATCCGAAAGTTGCGAAGGTCGTCGATAACGACAAGCACGAGGACCGGCATGACGACCGCCAGACCCTGGATCTGATGAAGCGACGCAATCTTCGAAAGCATTCGGGGTCCGCACGGCAAATGTGATCTGGTGCTTCAAGTATAGGCAGCAATTCACAGCACGCACAAGAGCGCCACGGACGATGCAACACCACGCGTGATACTCGCATATGGATTGTCATTCGCCTGAAGGTAGCGACCAGAATGGATGATGATCGCGGTACCAGATCGCGATGCGCAACTCCTCTCAACGCCTGAGAAAGCAGGCAGATGGGAGCGTTTGGCAGCCGATTGGGTCGAGGCTTTGCTGCGCATTGTCGATCCCTTCGCAAAATTCCCGATTGGATGCCTCGCATCAAAATACTCTAAAGAGGTAGCCCTTCGAGATTACCTAGATGGCCTTAATATCAATACAAGCCTAATAATCAAGCGTAACTAATCCGTCAGAGATACGATACGAGCGAAACCTTTTGTTGACTGTGAATACATTCTGAATGTTCAATGTTTCTGCTGGGGGATGGCAGTATCTGCATGAAGATCCCCAGGTAAATCTCAGGCAGTACTTTCTGCCGGCACAAGGGGAATATCAAACATGACTCAGTTCCTGACGCGTTTCCTGCGCGATGAAGAAGGTGCGTCCCTCGTCGAGTACAGCGTACTCATCGGCCTCGTCACGGCTGCGGTGATCGGTACTATTAGCACCGTCGGCACTAAGGTACTTGGAGCTTGGCAGGGTCTGGAGACGGCCATGACGAAGATGCCAGCTGGGACCCCATAATTTCAAGTTATACAAGAAATAAGCTGCGAAGCGCACTTAATATAAAATGCGCTTCGCACCATTTCGTTTCTGATTTCAAAAACATATCGAGAGTAGTCTCACGGACCAAGCGATCTAGTGGCTAGGGAACCGGGACGCTTGTTCGGTGCGCGCATCTTTAACAGGGGGGCGAGACAATGAGAGCGGGCAGTGCAATTGCGCTATTGGTTGCCATCCTCTTCGGAGGGGCCGCAGCTTTTCTCTCGAGAGAGTACCTCCTAGGATTGGCGACGCCACCGGCGCCGCAGAAGATCGGCACGATCGTCGTCGCAGGACAGCCGCTCGAGTTCGGCGCGAACCTGACCCCTGACAATCTGCGCGAGATCGAATGGCCTGGCGTGCCTTTGGAAGGCTCGTTCAAGACCGTCAAAGACCTGCTGAAGGACGGGCGCCGCCTCACGCTGGTGTCCATGCAGAAGAACGAGCCGATCCTCGGGTCTAAGGTGACTGGCCCGAACCAGCGGGCGACCCTTTCCACTCTGATCGACGAGGGCATGCGCGCCGTGTCCGTGAACGTGGACGAGGTCCGCGGCGTCGCGGGCTTCATCCTCCCCGGTGACCGCGTCGACGTGGTTCTGACCCGTGGCGACCGCAATGGCGGCAGCGCCAACCCCGCCGCCGCCGATGTGCTTTTGCAGAACGTGAAGGTCCTGGCCATCGATCAGGTCGCCAACGAGCGGACCGACAAGCCGACCCTCGCCAAGGCTGTTACCTTGGAACTCAACCTCCAGCAGTCGCAGAAGGTCATTCTGGCCCAGGGTGTTGGCAGGCTTTCCCTGGTTCTGCGCCAAGCGGGCGAGGCGGAGAGCGCCGACGCACGCCGCGTGACCTTGGCCGATCTCGGCCTGTCCGAGGCCATCGAAGAGAAAACCAACAAGGACGATGATCGGTTTGCCAAGCTGGAGGCGCAGCTGGACGAAATGCGCAGGGCTGCTTCCGCCCCGCAGCCGACCCCTATTGCCACGCTGGCGAAGCGGGATAACCGGGTGATCGTCAACGTCATCAGAGGCGTCTCAAAGCGGGACGAGTACACGGTCATGACGGAAGCGCGGTGAACCCGCTGCATACGAGCCCTGAAGACAAAGAGGCTGCGCGCTGGTTCTCTCCCGGAGACGCGACGCGCAGCGGGTGGATCCGACGCGAACGACAAAACCTGGCAATCCAGCTTCCATCTCATCGTTAGAACCGCATCAGTAGGGTCAACTCCGTGGCTACCTTCGTTATCCAGCCCAATTCCAGCGCCTCTCAGGGCCATCGCCTCGTCGAGCATCTGGCGGGGCTCGGCCGCAAGGCCAACGTCGTGCAGTCTCTCGATAATGTGCGCAAGCACACGGAGTACGGCAGGGGCAAGAGCTTCGTCTTCGTGCCGAACGAGGCCAGCGATATTTCATTGGCCGACGCGGTCATCCGCTTCGCAGAGGCTGAAAACCACGATGCCTTCGTGGTCTATGTCGCTGATACCATGTCGGCCGACGCCTATAAGCGCCTCGTCCGGACGAACGCGGGTGAATGGATCAAGTGGGATAATGTCTCCCAGGAACTCAAGGATGTCTTCCAGGCCGCGGGCGGAACGCAGACGGGCTCGGCGGGCGAGAGCGCGACGATCATCAGTTTCCTCCCGGCCAAGGGAGGCGTGGGGAATACGACCATCGCGCTCGAGACAGGCGTCTATCTGGCCTCCAACCGAAAACGGGACACGCGAGTGGCCGTTCTCGATCTCAACTTTCAAAGCAGCACGCTCGCCGATTATGTCGATCTCGAGGCCCGTTTCGACATCGCCGAGTTCATCGACAGGCCGGAGCGCCTCGATGCACAGCTCGTCGAGATCTTGTCGAACAGGCACTCCAGCCAGGTCGATATTTTCTCGTGCCCGCCCCGGCGCGAACTTAGTCACACCATTCAGGCGGAGGTCATCTTCATGTTGCTGGATGAGCTCAGCAAGAAATACACCTATGTCCTGCTGGACCTGCCCAATCACTGGCAGCCCTGGTTTGACAATGTGCTGCGGGGCGCGAGCGCTGTCGTTGTGACGGGTGAGGCGACAGTCCCTTCCGTCAGACAGATCACGAACAAGCAGAAGCATCTGGATGATCTCTCGATCGGGCCCGACCGTGCGGCCATCGTCATTAATGGCTGCGAGACGAATTTCCTGGGACGCGTCGCACGCAAATCCGAGATCGAGCGAGCCTTCGGTGGATGGCAGGTCTTCTTCGTGCGGCGGGACACGAACGCGGCGACCGAAGCCGCCAACACTGGCCGCCCCATGATGCAGACCTCACCAAAGAGCGCCATTGGAAAGAACATCCGGCGCATTGGCGACTGGATCGTGTCCACACGATCCCGTTCCCTGAGTGCGTCCTGACGCCGGTCTAAAAGAAGAGTTGCCAAGGAGATAACAATGCGTATCAGCATCTCGGACAGATGGCGGCAGACTGCTCCCCAGATAAAACTCGTCGAACCGGAGAAGCAGCCGGAGCCCAGCACGGAAAACAAGCTCTATGAAGAGCTCGTCGCAGTCAAACCCGCCCTGATCGATCAGAAGGTCGAACTGCACGGGAGGATCATCGACGAGTTCAACCTTGCGCTCCTGGACAAGATCGCGCCCGAGGAACTGGCACGGCAGGTCAAGCGCTTCGTCAGCGATTATGTCCTGAACGAGCGCATCGCTCTGAACCAGAAAGAGCTCGAGTCCTTTACGGAAGAGGTTCTGGACGAGATTCTCGGGCTGGGACCAATCGAGCCGCTTCTCAAGGACCCGACGGTCAACGATATCCTGATCAATACGCATGCTTCGGTCTATGTGGAGCGCTACGGCCAGCTCGAGCCCACGCGGGTCCGGTTCAAGGACGAGGCCCATCTCCTGCGGATCGTCAACAAGATCGTCGCTTTCGTCGGCCGACGGATCGACGAATCCTCGCCGATGGTCGACGCGCGCCTGCCCGATGGGTCTCGCGTCAACGCCGCGGTGCGGCCAATCGCCGTCGACGGGCCGCTCGTCTCCATCCGTAAATTCTCCAAGCGTCCCTTCTCACTGGATCGTCTGGTCGATATAGGCGCGCTCAAGCCCCCCATTGCCGAGGTGCTGAAAGCTGCGGTCAAGGGAAGAATGTCGGTCATCGTGTCCGGCGGAACGGGCTCCGGCAAGACGACGATGTTGAACGCTCTGTCGAGCTTCATCTCTCCCAAGGAACGCCTTCTTACGATCGAGGACGCGGCGGAACTGCAGTTGCAGCAGCCCCATGTTGGTCGTCTGGAAACACGCCCGCCGAACGCAGAGGGGCGTGGGGAAATCAGACAGCGTGAACTCGTCAAGAATGCGCTGCGCATGAGACCCGACCGGATCATCCTCGGCGAGTGCCGCGGTGAGGAAGCCTTCGACATGCTTCAGGCGATGAACACCGGCCATGAAGGCTCCATGACGACTATTCACGCGAACACGCCGCGTGATGCTGTTCGCCGTATGGAGCAGATGGTCGGCATGGCCGGCATGCCGATGTCGAATAACGCGATCCGTGGTCAGATCGCATCCGCGATTCAGCTGATCGTCCAGCTGCAGCGCCTGAGCGACGGCAAGCGGCGCCTGATGAGCGTCACGGAGATCACCGGAATGGAAGGCGATGTGATCCAGATGCAGGAGATCTTCCGCTTCGTTCGGGAAGGCATGGACGAGCAGGGCAACATCATCGGATCGTTCCGCGCGACGGGCGTCCGTCCCAAGTTCCTCCACGAACTGCGGTCGCACGGCATCGAATTGCCGGGCAGCTATTTCGACCCCAATGCCGCTTTGTGAGGCAAGACGATGGTTGAGCCTTGGCTGATCTACTTCTCGATTTTCGCGGCGTGCTTCCTGCTCGTGCAGTTTGCCTATGTCTTCTTGACCGGCGACTTGGTGGCGCGTCGGCGCACCAGTCAGCGCTTCTCATCCATGAGCGGCTCGGGATCCCGGCATGACGAACGTAGGCTCGAAGTGGCCAAGCAGCGAAAGCTGGGAAACTTACTGGCCTTGGAGCCGTCGGGCAGGCTTCAGCTTCTCCTGCAGCAATCCGGGATGAGCCAGCGCCTGCCACAGATCGGGTTGGCTTTCATCGTTATCTGGGTAGCACTTTACATGGTGCTCCAGCTCCTGCTCTGGCGGTCTCTCGGAGTTGCCCTGGGCGGCGCAGGGGCGGCTCTGTCCATCCTGGGGTTGCTGCTCTTCATGCGAGCCCGTCGCATCGGGCGGTTCGCCGAGCAGCTCCCCGATATTCTCGATATTATCGTGCGGAGCTTGCGGGCCGGCCATCCTCTGCCCGTTTCATTGTCGCTCGTTGCGAGAGAAATGCCCGACCCGGCCGGGACTGAATTCGCGCTTGTCTTCGACGAGGTGACGTATGGCCGGGACATTCGCGAGGCTCTCGGCAACCTCTACCAGCGTGTCGGGTATGAGGACCTCGGCTTTCTGGTGACCTCGATCTCGGTCTCGTATCAGACGGGTGGCAACCTGGGAGACATATTGGCCCGCCTGGCAAAGATGCTCCGCGAGCGGTTTAGGATGAAGCGGAAGATCAAGGCCCTGTCCTCGGAAGGGCGGTTCAGCGCCGTGGCCCTCTCCCTGTTCCCGTTCGTGATGTACGGCATCATCAACCTGATCAATCCGAAATATTACGGTGCTGTAGCGGGGCATCCGCTCTTGAGCCTTGCTGCCGCCGCCGGAGCCTTGCTCCTGATTGCCGGCAACATCGTCATGTACAAAATGGTGAACTTCAAGTTCTGAGGCGGCAATGTCCAGTCAAATGCTCCTGTATTGGGCGATCTTAGGCCTCATCTTCGCCTGTGTTTCACTCGCATCTTTCGGCGGCGTCACGTTTGTTTTGCGCCGGAGCCGGCTTCGTCAGCGCTTCGGAGGCGTCGGGGCAGGCGGTGGAGTTGGAGGTGCGTCGCCTCCCGGCTCGCTCTCCAGGACCATTCAGGCCAAATTGGAGCCGGGCAAAATCGGCGTCGATGCCGAGGAGCAAAGAAGGCTCCGGACGGAGCTGATCAAGGCGGGGTATTTTTCACAGAATGCAGTGGCGGTCTTCATTGCTGCCAGGCTGCTGATCGTCATCGGCGCTCCCGCAATTTTCTATATTGCTACGTTCAATGCGCTGAGCCAATGGGCCCCCTTGGAGAAGTTCGGCGTCCTCGCCGGTGTCTTCATTCTTGCCTATTACCTGCCTAAGGCCTTTCTGGATCGCAGGCAGAGAATACTTCAGGAACGGTACCGTCTGGCGTTCCCCGACTTCCTGGATCTGCTGGTGGTCTGCGTCGATGCCGGTCTGAGCCTCGAGGCCGCATTGGAACGCGTTACGACGGAACTGGGCTCAAAACAGCCTGAGCTTCGGACCAATCTCGCACTCATGGCGGGAGAGACCCGGGCAGGACGTGGAACGATCGAGGCTCTCCATGGCTTCGCCGGTCGCCTGAACCTGGAAGAAGCCCGTTCGCTCGTCACTCTCCTGCAGCAGTCCCTTGAACTCGGTACAGACATTTCGCAAGCATTGACCACTTACAGCGAGGAAATGCGTGACAAGCGCATGGCCCGCGCCGAACAGAAGGCTTACGCGCTTCCCGTGAAGCTCGTGTTGCCATTAGGACTCTTTATCTTCCCTGTAATTATGATAGTCATTATGACGCCTGTGATCATAAGGCTTCTTCGAGTGGCAGATGCGTTCTAATGGCGGGGGGCGATGTATCGTTCAAGTATAGTGGCTGTAGTGCTGTCTGGGGCACTGCTGGCGGGCTGTCAATCTGTTGACGGCTCTGGAGGGAGCGTCTCTCTGAACGGGACAACTGTCGAGGAGGCGTTTGTCGCCACAGACCAACCCGAACGGGTCGGCAGGGAGCAGTTCGCCCGCGGGAACTATGCGTTGGCTGAACGCTATTTCCAAAGTGCGGTAGAGGCGGAGCCGCGGAATGGGGATGCGTGGCTCGGGCTCGCGGCAAGTTATGACCAGCTTGGCCGCTTCGATCTTGCTGACCGAGCATACGGTCAGGCAGTCAAAATCAAGGGCCCAACCCCTCAGGTGCTCAATAATCGGGGATACTCATATCTCCTGAGAGGAGATAGGGTTCAGGCTGAGCGGTATTTCCAAAGAGCCCGCTCGATCAATCCTCATGATCCTACAATCAATAATAATGTTACCCTAACGAGACTTGCCCCGGCTACCCTATAGCTTGATTTGGCGGTATCGTAAGTATCCTCTGTTACGCGGTCCCTCGCACAAGGCTGGCCGTCGATTGATGTTCGAACATTGTCGCTTATGCGTGTACTGCTATTACCCAATAGGCTTCCTGGCACAGACAGGGTGATTCTAATGCCGTGCTTCTTCCGATAGGCCTCGGAAGCTGTCGCGAAGTATTGGCTGCCGCTGTTCGCGTGACGGATCAGCCCCGATCCCCGATCGCCAGAAGCCTTGCATGATGGCTTGAGCGCCGGATTCTTATTGAGGCTGTCACTCGCCGCACAGCCAAGCACCGGCCGGGCGAGGGGGGAGAGGTCACGCCAAGATACAGCCGGCCCTCGCTTGCCCACACATACAAGATTACTGGGGTCCCATTTCTGGTTTGGGCGCCATCAGAACGGGCGGGGTGGCTGTTAGTAGTGAAGGAACGCTTCTAGCCGGCCCTGAGGCTATTCGCGCGCATCAGCCGATGTCCATCTCGTATCGCCCCCTGTCAGTCCCTTATCCTGAAACTCTTTGCAAAGTGTGGGGGCATGGAGATCCTCCTGTGTCATAATAATGCTTTCCATTGCTCCAAAGCAGGACGCGGTGGCCCTGGTCACGAAATCGGCGAGAGACTGCCCCGCGAACGGTGGATGGGCTCGCCGTGCCAACAGAGGCGCCGGAAACATCGTCCCGTGCGAAGTGGTCCGTGTCACGGCCCCATCAGCCTTGGCAGACAACAAGATGGATTATGCCTCCATCACCCGGATGTTCGAGCATGAGTAGCTGATGGCATAGCAGGCGACGCTTGCTCTTTCCGAAATGGAGCCCATTCAGGCCACGACCGCGCATTGACAATTGGTAAGAGCTTCCCCCGTATCATCCACCCGAGCCGGATCTCACGAACGATCATACCAAGATGAGAGGTTGGGAGCGGATGAAACGGTACCTGCTGATGCTTCTCAGCCTGCTGCTGACGCAGCCGGCAGCAGCCCAAAGTTTCGTGGTCGGGGAGGGGGGGTGGCAGCTTGAGCGCTTGGCGGATGATTTCGTGCTCCTGCGCACGGATATTCAGCAATTCGATGCGACTGGTCGGCTCTCCCGCCAGGGTCTCCTGATGCTCTCCTGCGAGCGGCAGGCCCGCCGCATCCGGTTTCAAATCGGCAATGCAGCACGTCTGGCCAGCACTCAGACATCAGAACTCGGGCGCGCCCTCGTGCGCGGCGAGCGTGAGGGCAAATCGCTGATGTTGAAGGCAGTGCGTCCGCAGGTGCGATCCTTTCAGGACGGCAGCTTTGAGTTCGTAGAGGCGGTGGGATTCAGCGACGCCATAATGCGCGACTTTCTAGGCCTGTTACAGGGGTTGCCGACGCAGCTTGAGGTCGTGCTGTTCAAGGGCGCAGAAACGAAGGCGTTCCTGCGCGGCACGGCACTCCGCTTCCACCTGGTGCGCCTCAAGGACGGATTAGGAGATGTCTATGGCTTTGAGGGATTGTGCTTTCGTGGGTTAAGATGAAGATCATTGAGAGCCACTATGTGATACGCTGCGTTCAGAGCTGCCTGAGTTGAGCACCTTCAGCCCTCGTTAGGCTGGGGCATTACCTAGGGCTCTGTTGGGACGACCAATGTAGCGAGCGTTCTGAGTTTCTAAGCGGTCGCTGCCGGCAGGGACTCATCCTGAGCCCCGCAAGGACCGCGCAGCCGCAGACAGCCCATCTTCAGGATCCGCTTGTTTCGGCTCAAGAGCGGGATGCCGGGCTTTCTCCGACGGTGGGGAAACAACTCGTATAATTGGATGAGCATTGTCCTAAGATTGATGATCCCGCCCTTGCTATCGCCACATGCCTCGCATCTTCGCACCAACATCAACCCGAATGTTTCTCGGTGTCGCGGATACGGCAGTTGAATCCGGTACAGCCAGGGGCCACGACACGCGCTCGAACAGTTTCAGAAGCGCGCTGGGAATGAAGCGGGTGCGGGCGGCATAGACATGACGGTCGCCCGTGGCGGATTGCTGGTGCGTGAAGAACCGCTGCGGCACGATGAGATGAAGGTGATCCTTGGCGCGGGTCATCGCGACGTATAGCAGCCGGCGCTCCTCCTCGATTTCGGCCGTGGTGCCGGTGCCGAGATCGGACGGGATGCAGCCATCGACCACGTTCAGGACGAACACCGACTTCCACTCCTGTCCTTTGGCGGAATGGATCGTCGACAGGATCAGATAGTCCTCATCGCGCAGAGGCACGCCGGCCTGATCGCTCGTGGCATCCGGCGGATCGAGCGTGAGCTCCGTGAGGAAACGCTCGCGCGACGGATAGCCGGCCGCGATCTGCTCCAGCTGGATCAGGTCGGCTTTGCGTGTTGTGGCATCCTCATGCATGCGATCGAGGTGCGGCTCGTACCAGGTCCGCGCGCGCTCAAATTCCGCCGGCCAGCCTGCCGTGCCGGCGCGTAGCTGTGCAATCACGTCGACAAAGGCATGCCACGCGTCGCCTGCCCGGGGCGGGGCAGGGGCTTCCATCAGGGCTTGGATCGGATCGGCGGCATTATGCATGTAATCGAGCACCCGCTGGGCCGAGGTCGGGCCGACGCCGGGCAGAAGCTGCATCAGGCGGAACCCGGCAACCCGGTCATGCGGGTTCTGAGCGAACCGCAGCAGAGCGAGCAGGTCCTTGACGTGAGCGGCGTCGAGGAACTTGAGGCCGCCGAACTTCACGAAGGGAATGTTGCGCCGGGTGAGCTCCACCTCCAGCGGACCGGAGTGGTGCGAGGTCCGGAACAGCACCGCCTGCTGCTTGAGGCTCATGCCGCTCTCGCGGTTCGCCAGCACCTGCTCAACCACGTAGCGGGCCTGGTCGGCCTCATCGCGCACGGCCACCAGTTGCGGGCGCTCGGCGGAAGCCCGGTCGCTCCAGAGATTCTTCGTGAAGCGTTCGGAAGCCAGCTCGATCACCGCATTGGCGGCGGCCAGGATCGGCTGGCTCGAACGATAATTGCGGTCGAGGGTAACAATCTCGGCCGGCGGGCTGAACCGGGCGGGAAAGTCGAGGATGTTGCGGACCGTCGCCGCCCGGAAGGAATAGATCGATTGGGCATCGTCCCCGACGACCGTGAGGCCCTGACCGCTTGGCTTGAGGGCAAGCAGGATCGAGGATTGGAGCCGGTTGGTGTCCTGGTATTCGTCGACGAGGACATGGTCGAAGCGCCCGCCGAGTTCGGCGGCGATCGAGGGCTCGGCCACCATTTGGGCCCAGTAGAGCAGAAGGTCGTCGTAATCGAGGACGTTCTGGCGCTGCTTGGCCTCGACATAGGCGGCAAAGAGCTGGCGCAGCTCGGCGGCCCAGCCGGCGCACCACGGGTAAGCCGTTCTCAGCACCTCATCGATGGTCGTCTCGGCATTCACGCAGCGTGAGTAGATCGCGAGACAGGTGCCCTTGGCAGGAAAGCGGTTCTCCGTTGTGGAGAAACCGAGGTCGTGCCGGACGAGGTTCATCAGATCCGCTGAGTCCTCCCGGTCATGGATGGAGAAGGCGGGGTCCAGGCCGATTTCAGGCGCATAGTCGCGCAGGAGCCTGGCGCCGATGCCGTGGAACGTGCCGGCCCAGGTGAGGGCGTCGGTCATCACACCTGCGCTCTGGCCTAGAACCTGTCCGGCGATCCGCTCGACCCGGCGCGCCATCTCGGCCGCGGCCCGGCGGGAGAAGGTCAGGAGGAGGATGCGGCGCGGATCGGCGCCGTTGACGATCAGATGGGCCACACGGTGGGCGAGGGTGTTGGTCTTGCCTGATCCCGCCCCGGCAATGACCAGCAGCGGCGCAGCCGAATGTGAGCCATTGGCCGAGACGCCGTGCTCCACCGCCTGACGCTGCCGGGGATTGAGCTGATCGAGATAGGCAGGGTTCGCGGACACGGTCGAATCATTCCTTTGAGCCACTATAGATCCCATTCCCCGCTTTGTTCGCAACGACCGGCTCGTCGCGCCCGAGGGCTCGGCGTGACCACCGGCTGGTCGTCATCAACGAAAGTTTCGCGTCGCCACCTTGATCACGGTCCCATGGTCGAGATCTGTCTCGCCGGCCCCGGGCTTTTGAATGGCTTCATGTGGTCGGCTGCGGACCCAATCACGTGTGCCGATCCTTGCCTCGTCCCCGCGTCCGCTCCGCAGCCGCAATTCGCCATCGCGATCGGCGACCGAGCGCAGGAGGTCCGACAGGTCGATGAAGTGCTCGGCGACGAGATGCGTGACGCCGCCTTCGCGCTGGAGCCGACCCCGGCAGCCGATCATCCCGGAGGACAGGATCAGCCGCCGGTGCTTTTCGAACACGGCGGACCAGATCACGATGTTCGCCACCTCGGCCTCGTCCTCGATGGTCATGAAGGTCACGCCCTTGGCCGATCCCGGCTTCTGGCGCACCAGCACGAGCCCTGCCACCGTGACCCTCTGGCCGTCCCTGACGTGCTGGAGATCGGCGCAGGAGCGGATGCGTCGTTCCGTCAATTCCTGACGCAGGAAAGCGAGGGGATGCCGGCGCAGGGTCACGCCCTTCGAGCGGTAATCCTCCACGACCTCGCGGCCCTCCGTCATGGGCGCGAGATCGACGGCAGGCTCCGCCGCCTCGGACCGGATGACCCGGTCCCGCTCGTCGGCAGCGGCAAACAGCGGCATGACCTCGTCCGACAATCCCTTGATGGTCCAGAGCGCGTCGCGACGGTTCACCCCGATGGAGCCGTAGGCATCGGCGTCGGCGAGGCGCTCGAGAGCGGAGACCGGAATGCCGGCTCGTCGCCACAGGTCCTCGATGGACGTGTAGAGGTGCTCTGCCCGGGCGAGCGGGATCAGGCCGCCATCGACGTTCGCCAGACCATGCACCATCCGGAAGCCGAGCCGGACGGCGAAACATCTCGGGTTTCCGGTCGGCTCCAGAGTGCAATCCCAGCGGGAATGGTTGATGTCGACAGGGCGCACCTCGATCCCGTGCGCTTTTGCATCCCGCACCAGCTGGGCGGGCGCATAGAAGCCCATCGGCTGCGCGTTCAGGATGGCGCAGCAGAACACGTCCGGGTGGTGGCACTTCAGCCAGGACGAGGCATAGGCGATCTTGGCGAAGCTCGCTGCGTGGCTTTCCGGAAAGCCATAAGAGCCGAAGCCCTCCAACTGTTTGAAGGTACGCTCGGCAAAGGCCGCATCGTAGCCGCGAGAGACCATTCCCGTGATCAGCTTCTCGCGGAACTTCGAGACGCCGGCCGTGAGCTTGAAGGTCGCCATGGCGCGCCTGAGCTGGTCGGCTTCCGAGGGTGAGAACCCGGCGCATTCGATCGCCACCCGCATCGCCTGCTCCTGGAAAAGCGGCACCCCAAGCGTCTTCTCCAGCACGCGCCTGAGCTCCTGGCGCGGGTATTCGACCTCCTCACGCTTCTCACGCCTGCGGAGATACGGATGCACCATGTCGCCTTGGATCGGACCGGGGCGGACGATCGCCACCTGAATGACGATGTCGTAGAAGGTCTTCGGCTTCATCCTCGGCAGCATCGCCATCTGGGCGCGGCTCTCGATCTGGAATGTGCCCACCGTGTCGGCCTTCCGGATCATGGCGTATGTGGCCTTGTCCTCGCCCGGGATCGTGGCGATGTCGTAGCTCTCGCCCTTGTGCTCGCGCAGGAGATCGAAGGCGCGGCGCATGCAGCCGAGCATGCCGAGACCAAGCACATCGACCTTCATGAATTTGAGGGTGTCGATGTCGTTCTTGTCCCACTCGATCACCTGCCGGTTTTCCATCGCGGCCGGCTCAATGGGGACCAGTTCATCGAGGCGGTCTTGTGTGAGCACGAAGCCGCCCGGATGCTGCGAGAGATGGCGCGGGGCGCCAATGAGTTCGCTGGCGAGTTCCAGCGTCATCCGCAGGCGCGGATCGTCGAGGTTGAGATTGAGTTCCTTCGCCTCCTTACCCGACACGCCATCATTGCCCCAGCCCCAGACGAGACCGGCCAATCCCGCCGTTACGTCCTCGGGCACGCCGAGCGCCTTGCCGACCTCGCGCACCGCGCCCCTGGCGCGGTAGCAGGACACGACGGCGGTGAGCGCCGCGCGATGGCGGCCATAGGTGTCGTAGATCCACTGGATCACCTCCTCGCGCCGCTCGTGCTCGAAATCGACGTCGATATCCGGCGGCTCGCGTCGCTCCTGGCTGACGAAGCGTTCGAAGAGCAGATCGTGCTCAGTCGGGTTGATCGAGGTGATGCCGAGGACGAAGCATACGGCGGAGTTCGCCGCCGAGCCACGCCCTTGGCACAGGATGCTGCGAGACCTGGCGAACGACACGATGGCATGCACGGTGAGGAAGTAGGGGGCGTATCCGAGTTCCTCGATCAGACGCAGCTCATGACAGCAGGTCGCAGCGACCACATCCGGAACGCCGTCTGGGTAGCTGTGCCGGGCTCCCTCCCAGGTCAGCCGCTCCAGCTTCTCCTGCGCGGTCTCGCTGCCTTCCGTTTCGGATGGGTACTGGTAGCGCAGTTCGTCGAGCGAGAAAGTGCAGTGCTCAAGGATCTCGCGGATGCGCCTGAACGCTTCGGCATGGCGCTCGAAGAGCCGCTCCATCTCGACGGGATCCTTGAGGTGGCGGTCGGCATGACGCTCAAGACGATAGCCCGCCTCGTCGATGGTGCAGCCTTGCCGGATGCAGGAGACCACATCCTGCAAGCGACGGCGGTCGGGATGGTGATAGAGAATATCCCCCATGGCGATGGCCGGCACCCGGGCCGCCTGCGCCGCTTGCTCGATGTCATGGAGGCGCAGGTGCTCGTTGGGAGCAAAACGCCGGATCAGGGCCATGTAGGCGCGGTTGCCGAATGTGCTTCTGAGACGGACGAGATTGGCCCTGAGTGTGTCGTCAGCGTGGTCGCCCAGCAGAACAGCGAGAAACCCCTCGTTCCAGGCTATCACATCATCCCACGTGAGATGGCACTGCCCCTTGCCGCCGCGGCTCTTGCCGAGGCTGAGCAGCCGGCACAGGCGGGAATAGGCGCTCCGATCCGTGGGATAGACGAGGAGCGACGTGCCATCGTTAAGATCGAGACGACAACCGACGATCAGCCGCACGCCCGTGTCCCGCGAGGCCTCGTAGGCGCGCACGATCCCGGCCAGCGAGTTGCGGTCGGTGATGCCGAGCGCTGATAGGCCGAGGAGCTTGGCCTGCTCGAACAGCTCCTGCGGGCTCGATGCGCCGCGCAGGAACGAAAAGTGGGTGGTGACCTGAAGCTCGGCGTAGATGGGATCAGCAGAGTGCTCACTCATGCGAAGAACCCATGCATCCACCAGCGCCCACCTTCGGCGGTGGGCGCATCGCGGAAGACCCAGAAGCGGCCGCCCTGTTCGGTCTCGACGCGATAATAATCGCGGGCGGCTGAACCCTTGTCGCCGTTCCACCATTCCGGCGTGATGCGCTCGGGACCGTCGGCCTTGGCAACCGTGTGCCGAACCTTTCGCCAGATGAAGAAACGCGGCGGATGATCGGGCAAGAGGGCGGTTGCCACCACGGGCTCCGGTGGATCGAGAAGGCGCGTGGGGCGTGGAAGGTTCTCGGGCCAGACCGAGCCTGTCGGTGGCGCGAGCGCCGGGATCTTGCGCGCCATGCGTTCGGGGACGAGGCTTTGCACGGGCGAGAGCCGATAAACTTTCTTCATGCCGATACGGGCGCCGAGCCGATCGACGAGCTGGCCCATGTCCGCTTCGCCCATCTCGTCGCCAAGACCGCGCGCCTGGACCTGTGTCTCCGTCAGAGGCTCGACCTTGCTCGCGACGAGCACGATCTCCTCGATGCCGAAGCCGGGATCGACGGTTTGCAGCCGCTCGTCGAAGAGTTTCGCGAGATGCGCCGCATCCCGGTTGGCTTTCGCGGTTCCGATCCGCAGACAAGCGCTCTTCTGGTCGATTCGTTGGCACAAGAGATCGAGACGGCGCACGCCTTCTCCGCGCCGCTCCAGTTGTCGGCACAGGTCCTGGACCAGGCGCAGCACCACGGCCTTGAGATCCTCAAGCCTGCCGATCGGCTCCGCGAAGACACGAGCTGCTGTCGGCATTTCCTTGGGAACGAGCGGTGTGATCGGCTCGAAGACATGGCCCATGGCCTGATCGAGCCGCAGCGCCACATCCCGTCCGAAGCGACGGACCAGAGGCGCGCGCGGCATGGCGGCAAGCTGGCTGACCCTCTCGATGCCGAGCCGGTGCAGGGCACTGAGCTTGTCGACAGGGATCCTCAGAGCGCGAATCGACAGAGCCGCCACAGCATCTACGGTGCGGCCCGTCGGCACGACGCCAGCGGTTCCATAGCGGGCCATCGCCCACGCCGCTCCCGGCGCATCCGCGACGGCCGCTTTGGCTGTGATGCCCTGCCGCGTCAGGCGGCCAGTGAGGTCATCGACCAATGCCTCCTCGCCGCCGAAGAGATGCGCGGCGCCCGCAATGTCGATCCAGAGCCCGTCCGGCAGGTCGGGCGCCACCACAGGCGAGTAGTTGATCGCCCAGCGGGCGAGCTCGCGTAAGGATGCCTCATCCTCGTCTGGAGTGGCCTCGACGGCATGCAGGTTCGGCACCAGAGCCTGCGCCTGGGCGAGCGGCATGCCGACATGCAGGCCCGCCTCCTGGGCTGCCGCACAGGCCGAGCGGATCATGCGGCGCGATCCGACCGTGTGCACGGTCACGAGCGGCTCATGACGCGGCGGCTCTCCGGTCCGCCGCCTGATCCGATCGGTCGGCCAGGTCGGCAGGTAGAGCGAGACGACCCTTCGCATCGCAGGCCTCCAGAATCCAGGTACGGGGTTCAGCGCCACGGCAGCGCAGGAGTTCGACTTGCCAGCGTTCCCGTCCGAGACCGGGAGCCGGCATGAGTTCGGACGGGGCAGGGGCGATGCGCCAGCGCGTCACGGCTGCCGTTGGCAGATGAACCAGATCCTTCTCGGCGACGGTCCACCAGCGTCGAATGACCAGGGCGGTCACACCCGTGGCTTCAGCCGCCAGCTGCAAACGGCGCGAGGCGGTGAGCCCCATATGCGTGACCTCGCCCACGACGGCTGCCAACCCCTTCTCGCGCAACCCTTCCTCGATCAGGGGCAGGATTTCCCGCTCGCGCTCTGCTTCGGCATAGATCACACGGTCGGGATGCAGACCGGCGCGCAGGAGACCGGGAGCGAACAGGTCCCGACGCGTCAGGCACCAGAGGACAGGGCCCTTGAGACGGGCGACGATCCCTGCGGTGAAAAGTGTCGTGCAGCCTGCGAACTCCGAAGCAAGTCCCGCCTCGATCATCTCGTGCAGAGCGCCCCGCGCGAGGCCGCCGCCGGGAAGATGGCCGTCGATCTCAAGGAGACCGAAGGGCAGGGGCTTGGTTCTGTTGAAGCTGCCTTCGTACCGGGCAATCCGAAGCCGTAATTCGGTAAGCCTGTCCTGTTGCCCGGCATGCATGGCCCCGTGCCCGTTCGTGTTCGCGTTGAGAATGTTCCCATTATGTTCTCGTTACGTCATGAGTCAAATACACGCACCAGTCGTTGTGAATTTTGGGGAGAAGGGTGTTACGAGAAGCTGGTCAACAGGCCTGAGCACGGGCGCGAAGCGGTATGATTTGCCGCCATAACAAGAGCGGGGCACGGATGCTGTTTTCATGGATGAAACTGGCCGTTGAGACGAACAGGCTGGCTCTGGAGTCTCAGATCGTCATCTGGACCCGACTGACCCAGATCGCCCGCGGCCAGGGCACGCCTGCCGAGTCCATGCTGATGGTGACGGAGAAGATGGCCGCCTTTGCCGAGGCTTCTGCAACGATGGCGACAGGCGGTTCGGCCCGCAAGGTGGTCAAGGGCTATCGCAAGCGTGTGCGGGCGAATGTGAAGCGTCTCAGGCGCTGACAGCGGCGGACATCCTCATTCGGCTCCTGTGTAGCCGTGCAAGGTCAGAGAAAATCCAGGCGATTGTCGGCCGCAGGAGGGCATTGAAGCCCTGAATGCCCTCATGGCGCACCGAGAAGGCGTTAGGTGGCAGCGCGAAACCGCTCGAAGGCGGTGATCCGCTGGCTGAACGGCTCTACGTCCCGGCGATAGATCTCCTGCCGCAGGAACGTCAGTTCAGCCTCATACGCTTCCTCGGTGATTTCAATGAACCAGGACTTGGGCCGGCCGTCTGCGCCGTCATTCCAGCGATAGCCGCGCTTCTTGAGCGCGTCCTTCATCTCGAAGGGGCTGCCTTCCGCCCAGATCCGCAGCACGGCTTTGCGCGCCGACGTCAGAAGATGAGACATGGCGCAGCCCGCATCGCCAGGCAGGGGAGCAGCCAGCACCTCCAGAAGGGCATGGCAGTCCTCGACCGCGCGATGACCCTGATGAAACCAGCCGCATTGAGACAGGAGGTAACCAAGCTTCGAGCCCTCGAAGCCGAAGTCCGACCAGGATATCTCCGCATGGGAGCAGGCCCACGCCTTCTGGGAAAAGCCCGAAACCAAACGCTCGCAGAAGGGCCGATCAAAGCGGGCATTATGGGCGATCACCAGATCGGCCGGTTGGATGAACGCTTCGACGGCAGCCAAATCGATCGTCTGCCCCTTCACCATGTCGGGAGTGATCCCGGTCAGGCGCGTGATCTCGGGTGTGATCGGGACCGAGGGCTCCCGCAGCGCATTGAATGTGCCGGTGACATGACCGATGCGGCCGTCCTGGTCATACGAGAATGCCACGATGCCGATTTCGATGACTTCGTCTCGAGTGTGGTCCAGACCCGTGGTTTCGGTATCCACAATGATGGCGAGCCTTTCGCCCGGCGCTGCGATGCGGGATGCGATCACAGGCCGGGGCAGAAGGCGGCGCAGGATGCGATACTGCCCGCTTGCCTCCAGGGCATTGGCTGCCGTCTCGAAGTCGACAGGGGCAAGATGGAAGGGACGCTTGTGCCCCTGCGGCTTGACTTGAATGTCAGAGGTACTGAGCTTTCGGATCGGCGCCGCCGCCTCGTCCAATCCAGGAAACAGATCAGCCTGTCTCTGCATTCAGCCCCACTCCTGCAGCACTCATTCTGGTGCGATGTCGATGAATGCTGGAAACCGTAGAACGGCACTGGTCTCCGTTAGGTTAAGGAGACGAAACGAGGCCTGCCAGTATGACGGGAATCTGCATCGATGATCGGGATCGGGTGTCTGGCGCCCCTTGTATTGTTCGTGCTGGGAGCCCTCGTCGGGCATTATGCGCTGGGCTCTTCCGGTGTGGCCTGGGGGGCTGGCATCGGGTTCGCTTTGGGAGTGGCTGTGCTGGGGCTCTTGGGTTGGGCTCTCAGCAAGGCGAGGAAGCGGTGAGCTGGCTATGCTGCGCAGCAGCGTCGCCTTTGGGTTCACCTGGATAGGTATCGTCGGTGCGCGGACAGCGATTCACAGCAGATGGCTGATCCAGGATGTCCAGTGGGCGAGATGAGAAGAATCAGAGGGCATGCGCTCTGGCTCATGCGCTTCGCCAGCCGCTGATCCCGCCGACACGCGCAGAGCTGTCGAGCCATTTTGACGGCATTTCCCCACAGCAGTGCAGATCGTGCGGGTGACGCACAGACCAAATGAGGAATCAGTGTGGTCCTCAGTGCTCCTGCTCGGTCTGTAATGGAATTGCTAAAATCGGATCGATGTCGAGCTTCATGTGAACGGGCTCCAGGACAGGCCCTGGAACGAAGAATGCAATGTTCGAGATCAGAGGCATGGTGGCCTCTCAGGAATCCACAAGGAACCTATAGCAAAGCCTGGAGGATCGGCAGAGCCGTCCAGCATGAGCGTGGAGGCTCATCGAACCTGCGACCCTTGTCCTCGCAGTGACATGGCGGTGACATAGCCGGCCCGCCAAGTGACATTGCTTGTAAATTTCTCAGAGAAGTCAGTCGCTTAGAGTGGCTGGGGGACCTGGATTCGAACCAAGACTAACGGAGTCAGAGTCCGCTGTTCTACCATTAAACTATCCCCCACCGAAGGTCTCGTGCCGTTTGAAACTCCGGAAGACGAAGGCTCCGGGCCGTGCGGCGAACTCAGCGAGTGCCGGTCAGATAGGCTGCTTTTTCCGGGGCGTCAACCCCATTTGGCGGCTTTCTGACATCCGAATGACAAGCTCGCGAAGCTTGGCGCTTGAGAGGGGGTCAATCGTCCAGCGCGCCGCTCTCCGGAGGCGCGTCGAGACCCGAATCCGACCGGTATTCGGCCTCGTCCTCCGCCGCTTCCGCATCCGCCATGATCCGCTCGTAGCGGTCGAGCGCTCCCTGCAGGATGTAGGCGGCCGCCATCTTGTCCACCGCGTCGGCGCGCTTGGCGCGGGAGGTGTCCGCGTCCAGGAGCGTGCGGGTGACCACCATGGTGGACATGCGCTCGTCCCAAAACAGCACCGGCAGCGGGAGGAGGGGCTTCAGGTTGCGCGTGAAGGCCCGGGTTGCCTGCGAGCGGGGCCCCTCTGACCCGTCCATGTTGAGGGGAAGGCCGAACACGAGCCCGCCGACCTCGAAGCGCTCCACCAGCGCCTTGATCTGCTGCGCGTCGGGGGTGAACTTCACCCGCTTGATCGTCTCCAGCGGCGTCGCGATCCGCCTCTCCACATCCGAGAGAGCAAGGCCGATGGTCTTGGTGCCGAGATCGACGCCCATCAGGCGCGCCCGGGGGCTTAAGGCCTCCATGAAGGCGTTCAGCTCGTCGTCCTTCGAGATCATGGGCGCCTCCTCGCGTCGCAGCCTTGAGACAGCCAGTATAGAGGAACTCGGCCCGCGTCGAGACGGGCGGTTCACGGCGCTCGCCGTCACCCTGCGGGGAGAGGCTCATCAAAGGAGGCGGACGCGTCTCTCCCGCTTGCGCAGGGAGATAAAGGTGAGAGGAATGCGACCGCGCAAACCTCAAATCGAATGGCTCTCCGTCATCCCCGGGCTTGTTCCGGGGATCCACGTCTGATGACGTGACGGCTCCTTAAGACGTGGATGGCCGGGTCAAGCCCGGCCATGACGGTCCAGGTGATGCGTCGGGCGCCGACTTTGCACCCCTGCCTGTCCCTGCAGGAAGAGGGAACTGCTTGCGCATGTCATCTCCGGTCGGAGACGACATTGATCGTCAAGGTCAGGCAGCCTTGCTGCTCACGCCGGGAGAGGGGGGCGCGGGGTCCCTGTTCTCCGTCAGGAACGGCAGAGCCTCGCCCGATTCCTTGAACAGGTGGCAGGATTGAGGGGCAAGCGCGAGGGAGATCTCCTGGCCGACCTGATGATGGGCGTCACCCGGTTCGCGGACGGTCAGGTGTCGCTCCTTGCCGAGATCCACATAGAGCAGGTGGTTCTCGCCCAGTTCCTCCACCAGCGCGACGCGGCCGGCAAGGGCGCCGTGCGGCGACACCTTCACGTGATCCGGGCGGATGCCGAGCGTCACGGCTTCGCCCGCGCGCACACCCTCGGATGAGACCGGAACGGTGATCGTGCCGGCATCAGGCAACTGGACCTGCACGCCGTCCGCGCCCATATGCGAGACAACGCATCGGATGAAGTTCATCTGCGGCGAGCCGAGAAACCCCGCCACGAAGAGGTTGGCGGGGCGGTGATAGAGTTCGAGCGGCGTCCCCACCTGCTCGATGCGCCCCGCGTTGAGCACCACGATCCGGTCGGCGAGCGTCATCGCCTCCACCTGATCGTGGGTGACGTAGATCATCGTGGCGTGGGTATCCGCGTGCAGCTTCGCAATCTCGATGCGGGTCTGCACGCGAAGCGCCGCGTCGAGGTTCGACAGCGGCTCGTCGAAGAGAAAGACCTTCGGGTCGCGCACGATGGCCCGGCCGATGGCGACGCGCTGGCGCTGCCCGCCGGAGAGTTGCCGGGGCTTGCGGTCGAGCAGATTCTCGATCTGCAGCATGCGCGCGGCCTCGCGCACTTTCGCGTCGATCTCAGCCTTGGAGGATTTCGCAAGCTCCAGCCCGAAGGCCATGTTGTCGTAGACGTTCATATGCGGATAGAGCGCATAGGACTGGAACACCATCGCGATGCCGCGCTTGGCGGGCGCGAGATCGTTCACCCGCTCTCCGCCGATGAAGAGATCGCCCGATGTGATGTCCTCGAGCCCTGCGATCAGGCGCAAAAGGGTGGATTTTCCGCAGCCCGAGGGGCCGACGAAGACGATGAACTCGCCGTCTCTGATCTCCAGGTCGACGCCGTGGATCACATGGGCCCTGCCGAAGGATTTGCGGACGTTCTTGAGAGCGACATCAGCCATTGCGATACTTCCTCGAAACCAGAGCCGTTTCCCCTTGCGTGGAATCAGCTCTTTTCTTTGCCTTGCCGCATTTTGAGGCGGCGAACCGGATCCACTTCGCCGAAAAATGCTCTATCCCTTGACCGCGCCCGCGGTGAGCCCCGCCACGATCTTGCGCTGGAAGACGAGCACCAGCGCGACGATGGGCAGCGTCACGATGACCGAGGCCGCCATGATGGTGCCCCAGGGCAGTTCGTAGGCCGTCGAGCCGCTCATGAGCGCGATGGCGGGGGGCACCGTGCGCTGTTCGTTCGTCAGGGTGAAGGTGAGGGCGAAGAGGAACTCGTTCCAGGAGACAATGAAGGCGAGAAGGCCCGTAGTCACGGCGGCCGGCATCATGAGCGGCAGGAAGACCCGGCGCACCACGATCCAGGGCGTCGCGCCGTCGACGAAGGCCGCCTCCTCGATCTCCTTCGGCAATTCGCGCATGAAGGTGGTGAGCACCCAGACCGTGAAGGGCAGGGTGAGCATGAGATTGGCGAGGATCAGGCCGGGCAGCGTGTTGTAGAGGCCGAAGCTTCTGATCAGCTCGAACATGCCGGACAAAACCGCCACCTGCGGGAACATGGAGACCGCGAGGATGGTCATGAGCAGCAGCGAACGGCCCTGGAAGCGGATACGCCCGAACGCATAGGCCGCCGTAATCCCGAGCGCGAGCGACAGGGCCACCACGGACGCTGCCACGATGACGGAGTTGAGGATATTGGTGCCGAAGGGCTGGCGCTCGAACACGGCGACGTAGTTGGAGACATCCAGCCGCTCCGGGAGATAGGCGACCGTGAACAGATCCGAGCCCGATCGGAAGGACGAGATCACCGCGTAATAGAACGGAAAGATCGAGAACAGGCCGATGACGGCGACGAGCAGCCAGAAGCCGATGCGGGTGAGGATCTTCAACGGGTTTCTCCTCCCAGCCGGACCCGTCCCGCCACCATGGTGACGACGATGAGAAGGGCGATGATGAGGAAGATGAGGGTGGAGGCCGCCGAGCCGAGGCCCACCTCCTGGAAGTCCACGAGCTGCTGGCGCGCATAGACCGACATGGACATGGTGTCTCGCGAATTGGCGGTGAGCACGTAGATCAGGTCGAAGACTCGTAGTGCATCGAGCGCGCGGAAGATCACCGCGACGAGAAGGGCGGGCCTGATGAGCGGCAGCGTCACCCGGAAGAACACCTTGACGGGATGGATCCCGTCCACCTTCGCGGCTTCGTAGATGTCGCCCGGCAGCATCTGGAGCGCGGCGAGGATGAGCAGCGCCATGAAAGGCGTGGTCTTCCACACGTCCACCATGACCACGGTCCACAACGCGGTGTCCGGGTCGGCGGTCCAGGTGATCGGCGCGGCGATCAGCCCGATACGCAGGAGCATGTCGTTGATCACGCCGAACTGGTCGTGCAGCATCCAGTTCCACATCTTGGCCGAGACCACGGTCGGGATCGCCCAGGGGATGAGGATGACCGCGCGCATGATGCCGCGTCCCGGGAAGGACGCGTTGAGGATCAGCGCCACGATTGTGCCGAGCACGGTCTCGATCGACACGGAGACGGCCGTGAACCACACCGTGTTCCACACCGAACGCCACCAGTCGGGATCGGTCAGAAGGCCGAGCCACTCGCCGTCGTAATTGGCGATGTAGTTCTCGAAGCCGATGAATTGATAGTCGTTGAGGCTGTTGAGGTTGGCGTCCGTGAAGCTGAACCAGATGGTCCGCGCGAGCGGCCAGCCCGCGATGAGGGCGAGCACGATCAGGGTCGGCGCAATGAAGAGCCACGCCGCCCTCACGCGCGAGCGGGTCAGGGCAGAGCGGCTCGCCCGCGCGGGGCCATGCGCCGGACTGGTTGCGGGGAGCGCGGCGCGGGACATGCTTACTGCCAGCCATTGCGCTTGATCCGCTTCAGGTCGCGATCGAGGCGGTTTAGCGCCTGTTCGGGCTGGGCACGCTTGGAGAGCACCTGATGGACCGCGTTGAAGAACTCGGTCGAGACCTTGTTGTAGTTCTGGCCCGTGACGGTCGCAGGGCGGGCGACCGCGTTCGAGAAGACGTCCGCCAGCTCGCCGATGAACGGATTCGCCTTGGCGATGTCGGGGTCGCCGTAGAGCGAGACGATGGTGGGGTTGAACGATCCCTGAATTGCCCGGCGCTTCTGCTCCTGCTGGCCCGTCAGGTACATGACGAGGTCGATGGCCGCGTCGGCGTTCTTCGAATACTTGGACACGGCGAGCAGCTGGCCGCCCAGCGTGCCCGCATGGTGTCCGTCAGCGCCGCCCTTCGGCAGCGGCGCGATGCCGACCTTGTCCTTGATGGTGCTGTCCCCGCCCTGCGCCAGCGCCCAGGCATAGGGCCAGTTGCGCATGAAGACGGCATTGCCCGCCTGGAAGACGCCGCGAGCCTCCTCTTCCGTATAGTTGAGCACGCCCTCCGGCGTGATGGCGCCGACCCAGCCCGCCGCAATTTTGAGGGCCTCGGCGGCCTTCGGATTCTCGACGGTGATCTCGCCCTTCTCGTCGATGATGGTGCCGCCGTTGAAGGAGGCGATCCATTCGAGGGCGTTGGTGGTCAGGCCCTCATAGGCGCGACCCTGCCAGACATAGCCCCAGAAGTCGCTCTTGCCCTCCTTGCGCTCGCCTTCCTGGACGATGCGCGCGGTCTCGGTCAGGTCGGCCCAGGTCTGCGGCACGGGGCGCTTGTACTTGTCGAGCAGGTCCCGGCGGTAATAGAGCAGGCCCGCATCGGCGAACCAGGGCATGGCCATGAGCTTGCCGTTCACCTGGCTCGTTTCCGCCATCGCGGGCAGATGCTGGCCGATCTCGCCCTGGGCCTTCGCGGTGAGGTCCTGCAGGTGCTGGCCGAGAATGCCCGTCCACACCACGTCGATCTGGAACACGTCGATGTCGCCCGCGCCGGCGGCGAGCAATTGCTGGTACAGCGCCAGGCGCTCCGTGGCGGAGTTGGGCGTCGACACGATCTTGACCGTGTTGCCGGTCTTGCTCGCCCAGGCGTCGACGCCTTGCTTGCAGATCTCGTATTCCTGGCCCAGCGCGCTGCACGAAATGGAAATCTCGACGGCGGAAGCGCTCCCCGCGGCGAACAGGCCGGCCGTGACGGCGAGGCTGGCGATCAGGCGTGACATGGCTATCCTCCAACAGGCTTGGCGGTTATTGCTTAGCTTCTTAAGCTCAGGGGCCTGTGTTTTGTTCCTCCGGAACGTGGCCGGCCGACGGCCTTGCCCCATCTTCATGCTCGTTTCAGCGAAGGTGCCCACATGAAAATCACTTGGTATGGACATTCCGCCTTCCGGCTCGATTTCGCCGACAAGGCCGTGCTCATCGACCCGTTCTTCACCGGCAACCCCGCTTTCGAGGGCGACCGGGCGAAGATCACCGAAGGGGTCAGCCACATCCTCATCACCCACGGCCACGGCGATCACGTCGGTGACACCGTGGAGATCGCGAAGGCGACGGGCGCGAAGGTCGTCACCAATTTCGAACTGTGCATGTACCTGACGAAGCAGGGCGTCCAGAACGTCGATCCCATGAACACGGGCGGGGCCACGGACCAGGGCGGCTTCACCGTCACCCTGGTGCGGGCGGACCACTCGTCCGGCCTCGTGGAGATGGACGTGAACTTCCCCTTGGGTTCCGCCAACGGGATCATCGTGAAGGCTCCGGGGGAGCCGACAATCTACCATATGGGCGATACGGATATTTTCGGCGACATGGCCCTGATCGCCGAGATCCACCAGCCGGACATCGCCATGGTGCCGATCGGCGACCGCTTCACCATGGGGCCGGAGGTGGCGGCGCTCGCCGTCGAGCGCTACTTCGGTAACCTGAAGGCGGCGATCCCCTGCCACTACGCCTCCTTCCCGCCGCTCGTGCCCGATGCGGACCGTTTCGTGGCGGCCCTGGAGGGCAAAGGCGTTCAGGTCGTGGTGCCGCACAAGACCGTGGCGGTGAGGATTTGAGGGCCTCTGTCTTTCCCCGTCATGGCCGGGCTTGACCCGGCCATGCACGCCTGTGCAGCGTGAGAAGACGTGGATGCCCGCAACAAGTGCGGGCATGACGATATCGAGTGGACAATTGGCGTTCAATATCCGCCGTTGCCCCCCGAGGCGGGCGGGTGCTATAGCCCGCGGACGCTATTTCCAAGGGGTATGACCATTCATGTCGGTCGATGAGAAAACGGTCCGCCGCATCGCCCATCTGGCGCGCATTGCCGTGACGGATGAGGAGGTGCCTCACCTCCAGGGTGAACTCAACGCGATTCTCGCCTTCGTCGAGCAGCTCAACGAGGTGAACGTGGACGGCGTCGAGCCCATGACCTCCGTGACGCCCATGACCATGAAGAAGCGCCAGGACGGCGTGACCGACGGCGGCTATCCGGAAAAGATCGTCCAGAACGCCCCCGCCACGGAGGACAGCTTCTTCCTGGTGCCGAAGGTGGTTGAATAAGGCGGCAGCCTTCTTCAGCCATCCCCGGGCAAGCGAAGAGCGCCCCGGGGAGCTCCCGCAGAACAAGGCGTGGATGGCCGGGACGAGCCCGGCCATGACGTCGAGATTAAGAGATCCAGTCCCGTGACCGAACTGACCCATCTCACGATTGCCGAGGCCCGTGACGGCCTGAAGGCCAAGACCTTCTCGGCTACCGAGCTCGCGCAGGCCCATATCGCCGCCGTCGAGAAGGCGAGGGCGCTCAACGCCTATGTGCTCGAGACGCCCGAGAAGGCGCTCGCCATGGCCAAGGCCTCCGACGAGACGATCGCCAAGGGCGAGGCCCGTCCGATGGAAGGCATTCCGCTGGGCATCAAGGACCTGTTCTGCACGGAGGGCGTGGTGTCCACCGCGGCTTCCAAGATCCTGGGCAATTTCAACCCTCCTTATGAATCCACCGTCACCCGGAACCTCTGGAACGACGGCGCGGTGATGCTCGGCAAGCTCAACATGGACGAGTTCGCCATGGGCTCCTCCAACGAGACCAGCGCCTTCGGGCCGGTCGTGTCGCCCTGGCGGCGCGAGGGCTCGAACGTGAGCGCGGGCGCTTCCGGTGCGATCGAGGGCACGCATCTGGTGCCCGGCGGCTCATCCGGCGGCTCGGCGGCGGCCGTGGCCGCGCATCTCTGCCTCGGCGCGACCGCGACCGATACCGGCGGTTCGATCCGCCAGCCCGCCGCCTTCACCGGCACGGTCGGCATCAAGCCGACCTATGGCCGCGTCTCCCGCTGGGGCACGGTGGCCTTCGCCTCGTCCCTCGACCAGGCGGGCCCGATCACCCGCACGGTGCGCGACGCTGCCATCATGCTGCGCTCCATGGCCGGTCCCGACGCCAAGGACACCACCTGCGTGGACCTGCCGGTTCCGGATTTCGAGGCCGCCGTCTCGCGCGGCGTGAAGGGCCTGAAGATCGGCATTCCGAAGGAATACCGGGTCGACGGCATGTCGCCGGAGATCGAGAAGCTCTGGCAGCAGGGCACCGAATGGCTGCGCGCCGCGGGCGCCGAGATCGTCGAGGTCTCCCTGCCGCACACCCAATACGCGCTGCCCGCCTATTACATCGTGGCTCCTGCCGAGGCGTCCTCGAACCTCGCCCGCTACGACGGCGTGCGCTACGGCCTGCGCGAGAACGGCAAGGACATCGTCGAGATGTACGAGAAGACCCGCGCCGCCGGTTTCGGCCGCGAGGTCAAGCGCCGCATCATGATCGGCACCTATGTGCTCTCGGCGGGCTATTACGACGCCTATTACGTGCGCGCCCAGAAGATCCGCACGCTGATCAAGCGCGACTTCGAGGAGGTCTACGCTCAGGGCGTCCACGCGATCCTGACGCCCGCCACGCCGTCCGCCGCCTTCGGCATCGGCGAGAAAGGCTCGGGCGATCCGGTCGAGATGTACCTCAACGACATCTTCACGGTGACCGTGAACATGGCGGGCCTTCCGGGCCTCGCGGTTCCGGCCGGCCTCGACTCGCAGGGCCTGCCCCTCGGCCTCCAGCTCATCGGCCGCGCCTTCGACGAGGAGACCCTCTTCGCCGTCGGTCAGGTGATCGAAGAGGCCGCCGGCCGCATCGCACTGCCCCGGCCCTGGTGGGCTTGAGCCCCGTGGGTCCGACCGTCCCCGTCATCCACCTCTGGGACTGGCTGCCCGCAGCGTTCGACCCGGTGCTGATCCTGGTCGCCGTATGGCTGGGCTGGAAGGCCGACCAGTTCGGCAAGGTCGCGATCGCCGCCTTCGCGGCGCTCGGCCTGTCGATCCTCGTGTCGTGGGCCATCAGCAGCCTTGGCATCCCCTGGATCGCGCCGGTCCGCGCCGATGCGCTGACGCTCTTTCCCGTGCGCTTCATCGCCGCCGTCCTCTGGGCGGCCGGAGCTTACGCCTCGCAGCGGATCCTCAAACGGTAGAGCGATTTCGAAGAGACCGCCCGGTCCAAGAAGCAAAGGCAAAGTCGACGGTCTTGTGCCGGGTTCGACATCCATGAGGCGTGTCTAGGGACACGAAGCGTCGATGAAGGCGATCAACTCGCCATCGGCTGCGATGATGGTCGGCCTCCGCCGCACGGTTCTCACCGCAGCCATTGCGGAGGATCCGTCTGCGCCGAATTAAATAGAAATATTGGCAACATAATAGGAATTTTTATGTGAATCTATGCACCTTTGGTTGTATTGTTATTGCGTATATAAATTCATAGGAATTAATTGCTTATATAGATACAGCTACGGGCGCCAATAAGGGGGAAAAATGACGACTTCGACGGAAACATTGCGTGATGCTTTCGATCGGCTCATGCAGCTGGCAACGGGTGGAACCTCGTCCCCAGACGGCAGCGGATGGGGTACCGGCGATGATCCGCGCGTAGGCGGTGGGTCTGACGGCGGCTCCGGTGAGGCAGGCTCTTGCACAGGCGGCTCTGGCGCAGGCGGCTCCGGTACAGGCGACTCTGGCACCGGCTTGCCGTCGACCCAGGTTGGCGGTGGTTATTACGACGAAAATGGGGTGTATATCGATGCGGTGTACGCGCCACGGGAATCAACATCGACAGAGCCTCCTCAAGCAATTTTATTGCCGAAGTACCCGGAGCAGCTAGAAGTCGGCCAATACGATGCCTGGATAATTCATTCCCAATTCTTTGGCGGAGATAGGCCTAGTTACTTTGGTGAGACGATATCGCCCGATTCAGCTCCTCCACCTGCCACAACCCCACACTATACGGGCAATCGGCAATGGGCTGACCCCAAACCTTGGCTTTTTGGTACCACTCAAGACGGTAGGCCAATATACATATGGGATAATCTCGTTACTCCAGCCGATGTAGAAATCGTTCAATTGGAGGGAGGGTGGATCGCAAGAGTCTTTCTCACTGGGGATGGTAAAATCCTCAAAATAGATTACAACCTGCTTCAGACTACGAACGGGACAACTTATCGATATCATGTTGAAGACAATGAGCCTGATGAATGGCTCCCGAGGGATACTTACGAAATTGAAGTAATCAATGATGCGGGACATTACAGGCATAATCCCGACGATTGGCATCTCACCGACCGCACCCCGGTGATCGATATGCTCGGGGAAGCCTTGGGAGTGTGGGGAGCCACTGCTCCCGCTGAGGCCCGAAACGAACTCATCGATGCCGCGATCCATGGCTCTACCGATCCGTTGGTAAATGCAGCCCTCGATCTGGAATGGCTCATGTATGGAACGGCCGCCTTTCCGGATGGCCGTTATGGCGGTGTTTTCGTGGATTGGGAAAACGTTGTCCGGACAGGTGATGGACCGATCGAGGCGCCTTCGGAAGGATCGGTGAATCAGCAAGGCCAGATTCTCATTAGAATGAGAGGAACCGATGTCGACGATCTGCTCCAGGGTGCCAATATCATGGCGGGCATGGGCGGCAATGATATCCTGATCGGCACCGCCAGAGCCGATATCCTGGATGGCGGCGACGGGAATGATGTTCTGGCGGGCGGTGCAGGAGCGGACATCCTTTCCGGTGGTTCGGGCGTTGACACGGTGAGCTATGCCACGAGCCAGCCCGGCATCAACGGTGAAGGCATCCGGATCAATCTGGCGACGGGCGTGGGCACCAACGGCGATGCCCATCTGGACCTTCTTCGGGACATCGAGAACGTGGTCGGCAGCGCCGGCAACGACTTCATCAGCGTCGGCAACGATGTCTACGCCGATTTCGACGGCGCCGATTACATGGCCCAGAACCCGGATCTCGCCGCCTATGCGGCGCAGAACGGCCTCGATCCGCAGGCCTGGGGCTTCCATCACTGGCGCTATTTCGGCAGCGTCGAGGGCCGCAGCGGCGGCTGGCACGGGCAGAGCCAGGGGCCCGGCGCGGATTGGGGCACCAGCTTCGATGCGCAAGGCTATCTCGCGGCCAATCCCGACATCAAGGCCTATATGGACGCCAACCAGCTCGACATCGGCTTTGCCTATCACCACTGGGTCGCCTGCGGCCGCGACGAGGGCCGCACCGGCGCGCGCAAGGCCGCGGGCGCGGTGATCGACGGCGGCGCGGGCAGCGACGTGATCGTCGGCGGCCTCGCCAGCGACGTGCTCTATGGCGGCACCGGCGCCGACACGCTCGACGGCCACGATGGCCAGGA
>NZ_JBVVAJ010000025.1:0-77471 GCF_055792805.1 Microvirga sp. HS2 | reverse complement strand
GACGATCTGATCACCCACACGATGCCGCTCAAGGAGATCAACACCGCGTTCGACCTGATGCACGAGGGCAAATCGATCCGCTCGGTCATCGTCTACTGAGCCGGAGACACAGATGAGCTTCGAGACCGTCTCACACGCGCGAGCCTTCCAGGGAATGTCGCGGGACGGTCAGTCGTAAATGGCCGAGCGGGGCGATGAAAAATGAGCAGGATCCCTGAGCCAGGTCTCCGGGATAAAGAACGCGACAACCGGCGCGGCTGTCCGCAAACTCGGCCAAAATGCCGATTGCTATCCCGGGGGCAAGGTTCTTAACTCCAAAAGTGCAGAACCTGGTCCGATCAAGAGAGCGCTCCAGATCAATGTTTGGTAAGGACATGACCACATCCATTCCGTGGAACGACGACCGCGCCAGGGAGATTGTCGCAGCTCACGCATCGCTCGATGGTGCCGCGCTGCCGATCCTCCATGCGTTGCAGGACGAGTTCGGCTGCATCCCCGACGAGGCGATCTCCCTCATGGCGGATGCGCTGAATCTCTCCCGGGCCGAGATCCATGGGATCGTGACATTCTATCACGATTTCCGCCGCTTACCGGCAGGACGCCATGTGCTCAAGCTGTGCCGCGCGGAGGCGTGCCAGTCGATGAACGGCGCGATGCTCGCGCAGGAGCTCCTCGCAAAGCTCAGCGTCGACTGGGGCGGGACGACACCGGATGGAAGCCTGACGGTCGAGGGCGTCTATTGCCTCGGCCTTTGCGCCTGCGCCCCGTCCGCCCTTTACGACGACGAGCCGATCGGGCGTCTCGATCCTGGGACGCTCGACGAAGTCGTCCGGGAGGCGAGGGGTCTATGACCAGGATCTTCATATCTCAGGACGCGGCATCCCTTGCCCTTGGTTCCCGCCGGATCGCCGCTCTCGTGGCCGAGGAGGCATCCCGCCGCGGGCTCGCGCTGGATATCGTGACGACCGGCTCTCGCGGCCTGTTCTGGCTCGAACCTCTGGTAGAGGTCGAGGCACCCGAGGGCCGCATCGCCTATGGCCCGCTCAAACCCGCCGATATTGCCGGATTGTTCGAGGCCGGATTTCAAGAGGGAAGGGAGCACCCGCTTCGCCTCGGGTTCCTTGAGACACAGCCTTACCTTGCCCGCCAGACACGCCTGACCTTTGCCCGCTGTGGCATCGTCGATCCCGTGTCGCTGGAGGATTACAGGAGCCACGGTGGCTATGCCGGTCTCGACCGCGCTCTCTCCCTGGAGCCTCAGGCCATCATGGACGAGGTCAAACTCTCCGGCCTGCGGGGACGGGGCGGGGCGGGCTTTCCGACGGGCATCAAGTGGGGCACCGTTCTCCACGCCGAAGCGGCACAGAAGTACATCGTCTGCAACGCGGATGAGGGCGACAGCGGCACCTTCGCCGACCGCATGCTGATGGAGGGCGATCCCTTCTCGCTGATCGAGGGCATGACGATCGCCGGGCTGGCCGTCGGAGCCACCAAGGGGTTCATCTATATCCGCTCCGAATATCCTCACGCCTACCGAACCATGACGAAAGCCATCGCGGTCGCCGCGGAAGCCGGTTATCTGGGAGCGTCCGTCATGGGCTCGGGCCACGCCTTCACCCTGGAGACGCGGCTCGGCGCGGGAGCCTATATCTGCGGCGAGGAAACCGCTCTCCTGGAAAGCCTGGAGGGCAGACGCGGCGTGGTGCGGGCCAAGCCGCCGCTGCCGGCCCTGCACGGGCTGTTCGGCAAGCCGACTGTGGTCAACAATGCACTATCGCTTGCGACGGTGCCGTGGATCCTGACGCAAGGGGCACAGGCCTATGCGGATTTCGGCATGGGCCGCTCACGGGGCACGCTGCCGATCCAGCTTGCGGGCAACGTCCGACGCGGCGGGCTGATCGAACTCGCCTTCGGGGCGACCCTACGCGAGATCATCGAGGATTTCGGCGGCGGAACGGCGACAGGACGGCCCGTGAAGGCGGTCCAGGTCGGCGGGCCACTAGGAGCCTATTTTCCGGCTTCCATGCTGGACATTCCCCTGGATTACGAGGCGCTGTCCGCCCACAAGGGCATGCTCGGACATGGGGGCATCGTCGTGTTTGACGACACGGTTGATCTGGCGCGGCAGGCCCGTTTCGCCTTCGAGTTCTGCGCAGCGGAAAGCTGCGGCAAGTGCACGCCCTGCCGTGTCGGCGCCGTGCGCGGGGTCGAGGTAATGGACCGGATCATCGCTGGGACCGAGCGGGAGAAGAATGTCCAAGTGCTTGAGGATCTCTGCACCCTCATGACCGACGCCTCGCTCTGCGCCATGGGGGGGCTGACCCCCCTGCCGGTCATGAGCGCCCTAGAACATTTCCCCGAGGATTTCGACAAGGCTCCGCGCATTCCCGCGGCGGCAGAGTAAGGGAGGCGTCCCATGCCCCTGATCCAGGATATCGACTATGGCACTCCCGTTCCCGTCTCCGACAAGACGGTGTCGCTGACCATCGACGGCGTACCCGTGACCGTGCCGGCCGGCACCTCGGTGATGGCCGCGGCCATGACGATGGGAACGGCGATCCCGAAACTCTGCGCGACGGATTCCCTGGAAGCCTTCGGTTCCTGCCGCCTCTGCCTCGTGGAGATCGAAGGACGGCGCGGAACGCCCGCCTCCTGCACCACGCCGGTCGAAGAAGGCATGGTGGTGCACACGCAGACGGAGCGGCTCGCCGATCTCCGCCGCGGGGTGATGGAACTCTACATCTCCGATCATCCGCTCGACTGCCTGACCTGCTCCGCCAACGGTGACTGCGAATTACAGGACATGGCGGGAGCCGTCGGCCTTAGGGAAGTCCGCTATGGCTATGCGGGGGATAATCACCTCGATGCGCCGAAGGATACGTCCAATCCGTATTTCACCTTCGAGGATTCCAAGTGCATCGTCTGCTCGCGCTGCGTGCGAGCCTGCGAGGAGGTGCAGGGCACCTTCGCGCTGACCATCCAGGGACGGGGTTTCGACTCCCGCGTCTCGCCCGGCGGCCTGGACTTCTTCGGATCCGAATGCGTCTCCTGCGGCGCCTGCGTGCAGGCCTGCCCGACGGCGGCTCTCAACGAGAACAGCATCATCGACATGGGCCAGCCGGAGCATTCGGTGGTGACGACCTGCGCCTATTGCGGTGTCGGCTGCTCCTTCAAGGCCGAGATGAAGGGCTCGGCGATCGTGCGCATGGTGCCCTACAAGCATGGAAAGGCGAACGAGGGCCATTCATGTGTCAAAGGGCGGTTCGCCTGGGGCTATGCCACGCACAAGGACCGCATCACCAAGCCGATGATCCGCAAGTCGATCACCGATCCGTGGCGCGAGGTGTCGTGGAACGAGGCGCTGGACTACGCCGCGCGCGAGTTCAAGCGCATCCAGGCGCAATACGGCCGCGGATCCATCGGCGGCATCACGTCCTCCCGCTGCACCAACGAGGAGACCTTCCTGGTCCAGAAGCTGGTTCGCGCCGGATTCGGCAACAACAACGTGGATACCTGCGCGCGGGTGTGTCATTCGCCGACAGGCTACGGGCTCAAGACGACGCTCGGCACCTCCGCGGGCACGCAGGACTTCGCATCCGTGGCAAGAGCGGACGTCATCGTCGTGATTGGCGCCAACCCCACCGACGGCCATCCGGTCTTTGCGTCCCGCATGAAGAAACGGTTGCGCGAGGGGGCCCGCCTCATCGTTATCGACCCGCGCCGGATCGATCTCGTGAAGTCGCCGCACGTCAAGGCCGACTACCACCTGCCGCTGAAGCCCGGCACCAACGTCGCCATAATCAACGCCATCGCTCATGTGATCGTGACGGAGGGGCTGGTCGACGAGGCCTACGTGCGCGAACGCTGCGATCTCGGCGACTTCGAGAGCTGGGCGCGTTTCATCGCTGACGAGCGACACTCTCCCGAGGCCGTGGAGGACCTCACCGGAGTTCCTGCGGCCGATGTGCGGGAGGCTGCCCGCCTCTATGCCACGGGCGGCAACGCGGCCATCTATTATGGGCTCGGCGTCACCGAGCACAGCCAAGGCTCGACCATGGTCATGGGCATGGCCAATCTCGCCATGGCCACCGGCAATATCGGCAAAGCAGGCGCCGGCGTGAATCCCCTGCGCGGCCAGAACAATGTGCAGGGTTCCTGCGACATGGGCTCGTTCCCGCACGAATTCTCCGGCTACCGGCACGTCTCCGACGACGCCACGCGGCAGATGTTCGAGACCTTCTGGGGCGTGGAGCTCGACGGCGAGCCCGGCCTTCGCATTCCGAACATGCTCGATGAAGCGGTGGATGGCACCTTCAAGGGCCTCTACATCCAGGGCGAGGACATCGCCCAATCCGATCCGGACACGCAGCATGTCACGGCCGGATTGAAAGCGATGGAATGCATCGTCATTCAGGACATCTTCTTGAACGAGACCGCCAAATACGCCCATGTCTTCCTGCCGGGCTCCTCGTTCCTGGAAAAGGACGGCACTTTCACCAATGCCGAACGGCGCATCAACCGCGTCCGCAAGGTCATGCCTCCCATGAGCGGGATGGCGGATTGGGAAGTCACCATCGCCCTCTCGAACGCCCTCGACTTTCCGATGAGCTATGCGCATCCGAGCGAGATCATGGACGAGATCGCTCGGCTCACGCCGAGCTTCGCGGGCGTCTCCTACGAGAAGCTGGAGAGGCTGGGCTCCATCCAGTGGCCGTGCAACGAGGCGGCTCCCAATGGAACGCCGATGATGCATGTGGGCCGCTTCGTGCGCGGCAAGGGCAAGTTCATGATCACCGAATTCGTGCCCACCGAGGAACGGACCGGCCCTCGCTTCCCACTGATCCTCACCACGGGGCGCATCCTGTCGCAGTACAATGTCGGCGCACAGACGAGACGCACAGAGAACAGCCGCTGGCATGAGGAGGACGTGCTGGAGATCCATCCCTTCGACGCGGAGGGCCGCGGCATTCGGGACGGCGACCTCGTTTCCGTCGAGAGCCGCTCCGGCGACATCGCCCTGCGAGCCCGGATCAGCGAGCGCATGCAGCCCGGTGTGGTCTACACCACGTTCCATCACGCCAAGACCGGCGCCAACGTGATCACCACCGATTACTCCGATTGGGCCACGAATTGCCCTGAATACAAGGTGACGGCGGTTCAGGTGCGCCGCACGAATCGCCCCTCCGACTGGCAGGCCCGATTCTTTGAAGAAGACCGATCCCTCAAGCGTATCGAAGCCCATGTCAGTCCCGCCGAATAGCAATGCCCCATCGATTCCGGAGGTGGAGGAAACGCCGGCCCTGGTCCTGACCTTCGCCGGAGCGGAACCCGTCTCGACCCTACGGGCGGTCCCGGTCGAAATGCCTGTCAACCTGATCTATGGCGGCATCCCGTTCGCCGTGATGATGACGACACCGGCCGACCTGGAGGATTTCGCGATCGGCTTCAGCCTGACCGAGGGCGTGATTCAAAAGCCTGAGGACATCCGGGGCTTGCATGTCGAAACCGACGCCGGGGGGATGAGGATCGCCATCGACCTCACGCCCGAGCGGCTCCACGAACATCTGGCGCGCAAACGGGCGCTAACCGGTCGCACCGGCTGCGGGGTGTGCGGGATCGATGACTTGAAAGCCCTGCCGCAGGCCCTGCGTTCCCACGGAATAGCACCCAGCATAGCGCTTTCGGCGCTTCACCGCGCGCTAACCGCGCTTGAGAGCAGGCAGCACCTGAACAGGATTACGCATGCAGTTCATGCAGCGGCTTGGGCCGATCTCGAGGGAACGATCATCGAGGTGCGCGAGGATGTCGGCCGCCACAATGCACTCGACAAGCTGATCGGAGCCCTTTGCAGGTCGGGAGCAAGCCCGGATAGCGGTTTTGTCGTCGTCACGAGCCGCTGCTCGTTCGAGCTTGTCGAGAAGGTTGCAATATTCGGAGCGAGAACGTTGGTTGCGATTTCGGCCCCCACATCGCTGGCGCTTGAGCGTGCACGCCATCTCGACATCACGCTCGTTGGAATCGCGCGCAGGGATAGCATCACGGTCTTCCACGGCCTGGAACGCATTCGCGAGCGGGATGGATTGGCATGAGCACTGAGAAGTTGGTTCACATGGCGAACCAGATTGCATCCTTTTTTCGATCCTATCCCGAGGATCAAGCCGTTCATGGCATTCAGGACCATCTCATCGCCTTCTGGACGCCCAACATGCGGGCAGTGCTCCTCGCGCACTCCGGGACCGACAGCCGAGATCTCGACCCGCTTGTGACGAAGGCTCTGTCGACCTTTCCAGAAGGCGGGAGCCCAATCACCAAGGAGGTCGCAGGCCCCGAGAAGGTGGGCGAACTGGGCAGCGATTCAGGCTAGGGCCCGAACGTCCGGGAGCAGAAGGGCCTTGGATCGGCAGCGGGGCGGCTGTACGAGACGGCACCGCCCGCCTAGTTGGTCACCGACATTCGGTCGGACTGTGCCAACCAGATCCCCGTCTTCCGGGTGCGATGATCACGAATGCGCCGATCAGGTAGGGCGCGGCCAAGCAAGAGCTCAATCCGGGTGCCGCGCGGAGCGTCGATCGCACGCGGGGGCGAGCCGATAGACGCATTGCCTCATTTTATTGCTCTGGCACACAGCGTTGCCATTGACGTTTGGCTGCAGGTTTTGCATCACTCCCACCGCAAGTTCCTGCGTATGGAGATTTCAGATGCTTGGTATCGGTCAGAAGCTGCCTGCGTTTTCGGTGACCGGCGTGAAGCCGAAGTTCAACGCCCATATTGAGAATGGCGACAGCGCCTTTGAGACGATTACAGAGGCAAGTTTCCCAGGAAAGTGGAAGATCATCTTCTTCTACCCTAAGGATTTCACGTTTGTTTGCCCGACAGAGATCGCCGAGTTCGCGCGCTTGGCAGGCGACTTTGCCGACCGTGACGCCGTCATTCTTGGGGGATCGTCCGACAATGAGTTCGTCAAGCTCGCATGGCGTCGTGAGCACAGGGACCTCGACCGCCTTCCCATTTGGCAATTCGCCGACACCAATGGTTCGCTCATTGACGGGCTGGGTGTCAGGTCACCTGACGGCGTTGCGTATCGCTACACCTATGTAGTCGATCCGGATAATACGATTCAGCACGTCTACGCAACCAACCTTAACGTGGGACGTAACCCCAAGGACACCTTGCGCGTCCTTGATGCTCTGCAGACGGATGAGCTTTGCCCATGCAACCGCGAAGTTGGCGGTGATACGCTCAAAGCGGCCTGAGGAGCACCCATGTCGATCGAGAGTCTCAAGGAAAAGCTGCCAGCCTTCGCGAAAGACGTACGTCTGAACCTGTCCTCGCTGGCCTCGGACGAATCGCTGTCAACGCAACGTAAATATGGCCTTTTCGTCGCGTGTGGTCTTGCGACGAGGAATTCCGTGATTGCCGAGTCTCTGGAAGAGGAGGCGAGAGCACACCTCTCTGCAGAGGCTCTCGATGCTGCCAGGGCTGCAGCATCAATCATGGCGATGAACAACATCTACTATCGCTTTCTTCACCTGGCATCGAACAAGGAGTACGGTTCGATGCCGGCGCGGTTGCGCATGAACGTGATCGCGAATCCCGGCGTGGACAAGATCGATTTCGAACTCTGGTCGCTGGCGGTGTCGGCTATGAACGGTTGCGGCTTGTGCATCGACAGCCACGAGAAGGTGTTGCGAGAGGCCGGGGTCGGGGCTTCCGAGATCCACACCGCCGTGCGCTTTGCCGCCGTAATCCAATCAGCGGCGGTCGCGCTGGAGGCAGCGGGAACACTTTACCGCGTTGCAGCCGAGTAGGGAGCGCTCCCTTCCTCCTGACATTGCCGTGTCGGCCATTCCCTCTGAAGGGTTCCGGCTGAATTATCAGAGCTCTACTTATGCCGGGCCTTTGGCCCGGCATTTTCGAATCTGCCGTGATCTCACTCTTGTCTCTTGAGTGTCGATCGCCAGATCCGATGGCCTTGCTGTAGCTTCACCCTACCCAATCGCTTTAATGCAACGGAGTTCAATGTTCCAGTTGCGCCGAGACGATTGCCTTGTCAGGTTGTGGCCCTGTCGAGCAGGTGATGCATGAAGGCCTCGCATTTGGCGATCTCCCTGAGTTCGACGAATTCGTCGGGCTTATGAGCTTGCGCAATATTGCCGGGGCCGCACACAACGGCCGGTATTCCGCCCTGCTTCTGGAACGGGCCCGCTTCCGTCGCGAAGGCGACCTTGGCGTGACCGTTCTGTCCTGCGAGAGCCTTTGCCATGGTGACAACCTCGTCTTCGGGCGCTGAATCGAGTCCGGGGGTCGAGGACAGCTGCTGCCAGGAGAAGCCCGCATCGGGAGCAATGGCCTTCATCTCCGGCTCCAGGACCTCATGGGCATAGCGCTGGACCTCGGCGAGCAAATCCTGCGGGTCCTGTTCCGGGAGATGACGGAACTCGAAAACGAACTCGCATTCCGAAGGCACGATGTTGAGCGCAGTGCCACCGCGGATCACCCCGGTATGGACGGTGGTGTGGGGAATGTCGAAAGCGGGATCGAACGGGCCCTCCTTCGCAATCCGCCGCGCCATGCCGCGCAGATAGGACACGACCTCCGCCGCGTATTCGACCGCGTTGACACCCTGCGGGGCGAGGGAAGAGTGGCAGGCCTGCCCGCTGACCCGACAGCGCATTCCCAGCTTGCCCTTGTGGGCATTGATGACCTGCATTTCTGTCGGCTCGCCGATGATCGCCATGCGCGGTTGCACGGGCAGCGCGTTGAGGTGCGCGATCAATCTCCGCACGCCGACGCAGCCGACCTCTTCATCGTAGGAAAAGGCATAGTGAATCGGCGTCTTCAGGTCGGCCTTGGCGAAGGCCGGCGCGAAGGCCAGCGCGATGGCCACGAAGCTCTTCATGTCCGCGGTGCCCCGCCCATAGAGCCTGTCGCCGCGCCGCGTGAGCGTGAACGGATCGCTGCTCCAGTCCTGCCCGTCCACGGGCACGACGTCGGTGTGGCCGGACAGCAGGATGCCGCCCCGGTCCCGCGGCCCGATAGTGGCGTAGAGATTGGCCTTCTGACCGGTTTCGTCGAACACGAGCGTGCTCTCGATGCCGAGCCCGTCCAGATAGTCGCGGATGTAGCCGATCAGCTCCAGATTGGAGTTCCGGCTCGTCGTGTCGAAGCCGACAAGGTCCCGGATCAGGTCGAGGCTGATGAGGGTGTCCGTATTCATCATCGCTCCACGCTTGATTGCAATCCGTTCAGAGTATGTCGTTCAGGTGGCATGCCGAGAATCGTCCAGGTGCGACTTCGCGCAATTGAGGACGCTCCACGTTGCAGCGCGGCAGCGCATGCGGGCAGCGCGGGTGGAACGCGCAACCGGACGGCGGATTGAGGGGCGAGGGAATCTCGCCCTTGATCGGAGCGAAGATCCGCTTGCGCGTATCGACCCGCGGCGCCTCGTCGAGAAGGGCGCGGCTATACGGATGGTTAGGCTGCGAAAACAGCTCCGATGTCGGCGCGATCTCGACAACCCGCCCAAGATACATGATCACCGTGCGGTCGGCGATATGCTCGACCACTCCGAGATCGTGGCTGATGAACAGGTAGGTCAGGCCGAGATCCCGACGCAATTCCATGAACAGATTGATGATCTGCGCCTGAATCGAGACATCGAGCGCGGCCACGGATTCGTCGCAGACCAGGAATTCCGGCTTCACCGCCAAGGCGCGGGCGATGCCGATGCGCTGGCGCTGGCCGCCCGAAAACTGGTGGGGGAAACGGGCCGCATAGGTCGGATCGAGCCCGACTTTCTGCATGATGGCGGTGACGTGGTCGGCCTGCTCGCGCCGTGACACGATGCCGTGGACGCGCGGCGCCTCGCCAATGATATCCGCGACACGCATGCGCGGATTGAGCGAAGCCATCGGATCCTGAAACACCATCTGAATGTTCAGCGTGGCTCGCCTCGCCTGTTCCGGCGACATGTCGTCCATCGGCAGGCCTTTATAGAGCAGGCGACCGCCGCTGGGCGGGGTGATGCCTGCCACCATTCGGCCGAGCGTGGTCTTGCCGCAGCCGGATTCACCGACGAGCCCCACGACTTCGCCCGGAGCAATGCTCAGGCTCACGTCGTCGACAGCATGGACGTCGTATTCCTGCACCTTGGCTCCAAGCCGCTTCGCCAGCCGCTCGGCGAAATCGAGCTTGCTGGAGAACCGCTTGGTCAGATGCGCGAGTTCCAGTATCGGCTGGACCCCATCGGTCTTTGCCCGAGGCGCTTCGGGAGTAGCTTGTGACGGGTGAGCGATGGTCATGCGGCGGCCCCATGGGGATGAAAGCAGCGCCAGCCATGGCCGCCAGTTCCCTCGAGGGAGGGTGGAGCAAGGCAGGCGTCGGTGGCGCGCGGGCAGCGTGGACGGAAGGCACAACCTTCGGGCAGGTTGAGCAGGGATGGTGTCATCCCTGGAATCTGGGTGAGCGGTTCACCGCGCTTGTTGCGGCTCGGAACGGAGCCGAGGAGGCCGTGGGTGTAGGGGTGGCGGCTCCGATCGATCACCTCTTGCGTCGTGCCGGTCTCGACGATGCGTCCGGCATACATCACGGCGATCCTGTCGGCCAGCGCCGACACGATGGCGAGATCGTGCGTGACCCAGACCAGCGCGGTCCCGGTTTCCCGGCACAGCTTCTGTACCTCGAAGAGAATTTGGGCCTGGATCGTCACGTCGAGCGCGGTGGTCGGCTCGTCCGCAATGATGACGTCGGGCTGATGGAGCAGGGCGATGGCGATGGCCACGCGCTGGCGCATGCCGCCGGAGAACTGATGCGGATAAGACGAGAGCCGCTCTTCGGGAGAGGGAATGCCGACCCGTGCGAGCGCCTCTCGAGCCCGGTCGCGCGCAGCGCGGCGCGAGACCCGCTCATGGGCGAGGACGGTTTCCACCATCTGCGTCTCGACGCTGAGCACCGGGTTCAGCGTCATCATGGGGTCCTGGAAGATCATGGCGATCCGGGAGCCCCGTAACTGGCACAGGCGCTTTTCGCCAGCCGTCACGAGATCCTCGCCGCGATAACAGACTGAACCTCCGATGATGCGGCCGGGCGGATCGATGAGCCCGAGGATCGACATGCCGGTGACCGACTTGCCGGAGCCCGACTCGCCGACCAGCCCCAGGATTTCGCCGCGGTTGAGGGTGAAGCTCACGCCGTCCACCGCCTTCGCAACGCCGCCGCGCGTGAAGAAGTGGGTGCGCAGATCCTCGACTTCGAGCACTGGAATCTGTTGCGTCATGTTCGCCTCCTCAGTGCTGCAGGCGCGGGTTGAGGACGTCGCGCATCTGGTCGCCGACCAGATTGATGCTGACGATGGTGACCAGGAGTGCGAGGCCGGGGAAAACGCTGACCCAGTACTCGCCGCTCAGCATGTAGTCGAAACCGGAGGCGATGAGCATGCCGAGCGATGGCTCCGTGACCGGAACGCCGACGCCGAGGAAGGAGAGAGTCGCCTCCAGCGTGATCGCATGGGCCACCTGCACGGTGGCGACGACGATCAGCGGCGGCAGGCAGTTCGGCAGCAGGTGGCGCAGCACGATGCGGCGGCTCGGCAGAGCCAGGCACTGGGCAGCCTCGACATACTCCTTGCGGCGCTCGACCAGCGCGGCGCTGCGCACCGTGCGGGCATAATAGGCCCATTGCACGGCCGTGAGTGCCACAATCACCTTGTCAACGCCCTTGCCGAGCACGGCGAGCAGAATCAGCGCGATCAGAATCGCCGGGAAGGACAGCTGGATATCCACCAGCCGCATGATCGCAGTGTCCGTGCCCCCGCCAGCATAGGCTGCGATCATGCCGACGATCATGCCGATGGCGAGCGCCATGGCCGTGGACGAGAAGGCGACCAGGAGAGAGGTGCGCAGGCCATAGAGGATTGCGCTCAGCAGGTCGCGACCCTGCTCGTCGGAGCCGAGCCAGAAGGTCATTCCGTCGAAGCTCTCGCCGCCGGGATGCAGCATGCCGTCCATGATGTTCAGCTTGCTCAGATCATAAGGATCCTGCGGCGCGATCATGGGAGCGAAGACAGCCGACGAGACGACCAGGACGAGCGCGATCAGGCCGAGAAGCGCGACACGGCTTTCCAAAAACTGGGAGACGAACCGCCTCAGGGGCGTCTGCACCTTGGGACGTGCGGGAAGCGAAGTTGCCGCGGTCATGCCTTGCCGCCTCCCAGGCGAATGCGCGGGTCGAGCAGTGAGTAGACCAGGTCGACCACGAGGTTGATGACGATGAAGAGGAGTACCGTGACCAGCAAGTAGGCCACCACCACGGGCCGGTCGAGCACCAGGATGCTGTCGATCAGGAGCTTGCCCATTCCGGGCCATGCGAAAACCGACTCGGTCACGACCGAGAACGCGATGACGGAGCCCAGCTCGAGGCCGAGAACGGTGACCACCGGGATCATGATGTTCTTGAGAATGTGGACCCCGATGACCCGGCGCATCGGAAGGCCTTTCGCGCGGGCGAAGCGGACATAATCCTGTAGCGCCACCTCGCGGGTTCCCGCACGGGCGAGGCGGATCACGAGGGACACCTTGAACAGGGCCAGGTTCAGCGCCGGGAGAAGAAGGTGCTTGAGGCCGTCGAGGGTCAGAAAACTGAAGGGGACGCCGAACACGCTCACGGTTTCTCCTCGGCCACTGGCAGGAAGCCAGCCGAGGAATACGGCGAAAGCCATGATGAGGAGCATGCCGACCCAGAAGGTGGGAAGACTGAAGCCCAGAATGGATCCGGCCATGATGATGCGGCCAGCGCGGGACTCGGGACGAAGGCCCGCCCACATGCCCAGCGGAATGCCTGTCAGCACGGCGATGACCATGGCGAGCAACGCCAGCTCGAGGGTCGCCGGAAAGCGCTCGAGGACCAAGTTGACAGCAGGTACGCCGTGAACGAACGAGGTTCCGAGATCCCCTGAGAGGGCATTCTTGGCGAAGGCCAGGAACTGCTCGTGCATGGGGCGATCGAGGCCAAGCCGCGCAATGGCGGCGGCTCGCTCGATCTCGTCGGCCTCCGGACTGATCAGCACGTCGATGGGATTGCCGATCGCAAAGATGCCCGTGAACACCAGGACGGACATGATCGCCACCACGATCGCGCTCTGTGCGATGCGCCGGATCAGAAAAACCAGCATGACGAATTTTCCATGGCAAGCGGGAGAATGCATTGGGGGCGGCATCAACCGCCCCCAACAGGCGGATTGCGAGTGGCTCTTACTTGGCCGAGCGGATCGAGGCGGCCAGAGTGTACTGGTCGGCGCGGGGCTCGTAGCTCAGTCCCTTGCGCATGGCCCACGAGGTGACCTCATAGTGCAGAGGCAGGACGGCGTAGTCATCCATCGCAACCTTCATCGCCTCGGCCAGGAGCTTCTCGCGCTCCTTGTCCTCGACGGTGGCGAGAGCCTTGGTGAGCAGATCGTCGAGCTTCGGGTTGGAATATCCCGTGTAGTTCGTCGGCCCGAAACCCTTCTCCTTGATCCTCGTGGCGACCAGGGACTTCAGGGGTGAGGAGGCCTCACCCGTCGCGGCGCTCCAGCCAGCGAGATACACGCTGAACTCACCCTTGTTGCGCCGTGAGAAGAAGACGTTGACGGTCGCAGCATCCACCTGGGTTTTGACGCCGATGCGGCTGTACATTTGGGCGACCGCCTGGGCGATCTTCTCGTCGTTGATGTAGCGGTCGTTCGGCGTCCCGATGGTCAGCTCGAAGCCGTTCGGATAGCCGGCCTCGGCCAGAAGCTCCTTAGCCTTCTTCGCGTCGCTGACGACTTTCAGGTCCGGGTTGGTGCCGAACAGGCCGGGCGCCAGGAGCTGCGCCGCGGGCTCCGCGGTGTTGTTCATGATGCGCTGAACGATGGCCTTACGGTCGATGGCCAGCGAAAGCGCCTGACGAATGCGGATGTCGCGCAGCGGGTTCTTGCCGTCGGTGCCCTTGATCGTCGGCGTCGGCTCGGCCTGATCGAGGGCGAGATAAACGACCCGGTTCGACAAGGTCTCGACGACCGAAACCTTCGGATCCTTGCGCAGCCGCTCCAAGTCCTGCAGCGGCGGCTCGTCGACGACATCGACGTCACCTGCAAGAAGCGCTGCCACACGCGGGCCATCGCTGGTGATCGGGCGGAATGTCACCTTGTCCCACTCGGGCTTCTGGCCCCAATAGTCGGGATTGCGGGCAAGTACGATGCGCTCGCCCTTGACGTACTCGGCCAGCCTGAAGGGGCCGGTGCCGATGGCGAGCGTCCCATCGTTGAAGGCCTGCGTCGTGGGCCAGGAATCAGCCTTGCATCCAGCCTTGTCGAAGGTCACCTTCTCGCCGCCGGCAGCCTTGGACGAGATGATGCCGAAAGTGGTCAGTTCCACGGGAAGAAGAGGATATGGCGCCGCCGTCTTGATGATGACGGTGTAAGGATCCGGCGTCTCGATGGCGTCGATGCCCTTGGTGTAGAGCGTGAACGACGACGGGCTGTTCGCCACGTTCGGGATGCGGCAGACCGAATAGACGAAGTCCTGCGCCGTGAACTCCGTGCCGTTGTGGAATTTCACGTCCTTGCGCAGCTTGAACTCCCAAGTCTTGTCATCGACCGTCCGCCAGGATTCGGCGAGCGCGGGAATCAGACGCTGCTTCGCGTCCTGGTCGACGAGCGACTCGAAGATGTGCCGGCGCACCGTGTTGTTGGGCGTGAGGTTATGATAGTGCGGATCCAGGGAGCTCGGCTCGGACGCAGTGCCGATCTTGAGTTCGGCCGCCGATGCTTGGCTTGCGAGGAGTGACGCGGCGAGGATGCCGGCAAGGACGCTGATCTGCTGTTTCATGGCCTCTCTCTGATGATAGCTTCTGAGCGGGTCGGCTGCGAGCTTTTATTATTAGAAAACAGGTATATGTTATCGCAATGCGATAATTGTGTAGCGCAGGGCGATTATCTCGGATAGAATTGCTGAGCTTGTCAAGGGAGCTGTCACGTCAAGCAGATCCTGGCTGAACGCCTATAGGGAGGCCGCAATGGCGCCGAGAAGGTCCGTCACGACGAAAGACCCGGCAGAGGTGCCGGATGCTCTGCACGTGGAAGGCGTGGCGAACGGGACATCCCGCGAAGATCCGCTGTTCATCAGTTCACTCGCGAAGGGATTAGGAGTGTTGAAGGCCTTCGAGGGCAATTGGGATGCCTTGGGCCTGCGGGAAATCGCAGTGCGGTCGGGGATCAGCATGGGAGCGGCCCAGCGCATCACCCACACGCTGGTCCGTCTCGGTTATCTGCGCAAGGACGACAGGACGCGCCGCTACCGCCTGGCGGTCCGCATGCTCGATTTCGCGTATCACTATTTTCACGCCAGTCCGCTGTATGAAGTCGCGATTCCATTCGTAGCTTCGGCGCGTGACGATTGTCGGGAGACGATCAATGTCGCCGAGTTGGACGGCCCGGAGGTGGTTGCCGTGATACGCATGCCGAGCCGTCGCTTGATGAACCCGACGTCAACGATCGGACGCAGGCTGCCGGCTTTCTGCACGGCAGGCGGCCGAGCGCAGCTTGCCTGGCTGTCGGCGGAGGAGGTGAAGACCATCCTCGACAGCACCGACTTTCAACCGCGGACCCCGCATACGATTGTCGATCGCGGCGAAGTGGAGCGGCGTCTGGCAGCCGCGCGGCGTGACGGCTTCGCTCTGGTGGAGGAAGAGGTCAATCACGGTGAGATTGCACTCGCGGCGCCGATCCTGGATGGAAGCGGGCGCCCGCTCGCAGCTGTCGGTGTTTCGACATCGACGGCGGATTGGACGGCTGACACGGCGCGAGAGAAGCTCGCTCCCGTTGTGATGCAAACTGCGCGGCTGATCTCGCGTTCTCTCCAAGGCTGGAAGCCATTTTAGGAGACGTGACGAGTGAAGGTGCCATCCGAATCACCGAACATGGATGCTTCTCAAGAAGCATCCATTGCGAATGGCGCGGATCATAGGCGGCAAAGCTCCGATCAGCGGCTGGCGGCCGCGCGGCAAGGCGAAAACCCAGGCTGAGCCGCCGTCACCCGCGTGCTCTACACGGGTGCTGGAGCATTTTTGGCGAAGTGGGCTCGGTCCGCCGTAGAATGCGGCACACCAACGAGAAGAACCGATTCCATGCAAGTGGAAACAGCCCTAGAGGGTGCCTGGATATTTAGGTTGCTGCACGGGCTAACATTTTGGTCATCAGTCGACACATCGCGAGGCAGATCCACGTCTCGGTGGTGGCCGGGAGCCCCTCCCAGTCCTCGGCCAAGCGGCGGTTGCACGCGAGCCACGCGAAGGTGCACACGACAATCCAGCGCTGCGGCAGAACCGTAAACCCAGTTGGCATCTCGGGCGCCGGTTGATCGACCGGCACCCAGGCCCAAAGCCGCGGCCGCTTCACGATCAGCCGCGTCCATCCGAGTTCGGCGGACAAGAGGCCAGCTCCTGATAGCCCATGTCGGCAAACAGACACTCCACATCCGGATAGCAGCTCCTCGGGTCGGTCAACACAGCGTGCGCCGCGCGCCGGTCGTGCACATCGGCCGGATGCACCAGTACGTGCGGGATGTTAACAATCGCATTCAGCACCCGCTGCAGGTCATGCTTGCGCGGGCGCCCGCAGGCGGGTGGCCGGGATCAGGAGAGGCGCCAGGATTGCCCACTCCCCATTGCTCAGGTCGGTGTCATAGCTGAGAGCGGTCATGCCCCTTCAGATGCGCGCCGCCCGATGCTCCAGCCACCCTCTAGCCTCGTTGGAATGACTCAGCCGGCGGAGCAAGGGCGGTCAGAGCCACTGCGGGCAGTGGCCCAACAACGGAGATCGTCACCAGCAGACGCGCCGACTCATTCTATTTGGCTCGCTGGGCGAGCGAGCGATCTAGACGGATGATCTAAACTTTGTGCGGATTAAGCTGCCAAGAGCACTTTCGGTGCACGAGATCAAAGCTGGTGCGTCCATATATGGAGCACTTCAGGAGCTTCTGATCATTGTTGCGGTTCTGGCGCTCACGACAATATTAACGAATGAGAGCGCAGGGGCGCTCGGTGAGATCGGCTACAGCCGCAGCCCGGTTGCACCAAATGCTGTTGGAGGGTGCACAAGGGGCAACTGGAACACTGGAGCAAATTATCTGTGATGGAGCCGATCAGTGTCCATCGCGGGTGCCGCATTGAGGCGGCTAGCGCGTTCCGAAGCGCCAGATGAAGCTGCCCTTCAGCGCATGCTCCTGCTCCCGCGGGCCGATCTGCCCAGAGTAAGATACCCCGAGGTTGATTGCGTCACTGGCGGTCCAGACCAGTCCCGCTTCCGCCACGAGGGCGTCGCGATCCACCGGAACACCCGCTATCGTGAAGGCCGACGCGCCGCCAGCAAACGCCAGTTGCGTGCTAGGTTCGAGATCTCCAAAAGCGTGCCGCCAGCCCACAAGACCACGCACGCTCAGGGGCAGTTCTGCGCTGAGCCGAGCCTCGGCTCGCAGCCCTAGTGTGGTGGTAGCCAGGTCCTGGTCCTGCTCATAGCCGGTAAGAGCTGCCGCCCCCGCCTCTTCACTAAAGCTATCCGTCTTCAGCCGCAGGAGTGACGCGCCCACGAACGGCTCCAGTTGCACGACCCCGAGATCAACCCGATAGCCGACCTCGGCGAAAGCCTGCGCGCTCCAGCCGTCATAGGAGGCATGGGCGTTGTCACTGAACCCTGGGAAGCGAATCGTCCGGCTGACGTCAAAGTCATGCCAGGCATAGGAAGCACCAAACCGCACATTGACCGCGCCCCAGGTGCCGGAACCATAGAGAGCCGCAAAGTAGCTGTCGGTGAAGCCGGAGGACAGGCGGCGATCCAGATCGAACGAGGTGCTTGTAAAGGCCCCAGCGAGCCCGACACGGAATGCGGCATCGATCTGGGTATCGGCTCCCAGAATGAAGCCGCCAGTCGATGTATCCAGCCTCGCGGCATTGCCGTTCGAGGCAATCCTGCCCCAGGAGCCGAAGCCCTCGCCCCACATAGCCTGACGTGGTGCGACCCGCATTGGCACCGCCACCGTCTGGCGGCTCGCTCCGGGCAGATCGGCGGCATAGGCTGATCTGTAGGAGCCTTGCGCCAATAGCGGCACGGCGGAGCCGACCAACGGCTGGCGGAGGCGGGTGAGAACCGCCTCTCGAACGAGCCGTCCATCCTCATAGGCGACTGCCGCCGCCGAGGCATGCGCCTCGCCCGAAAGGGCATCGAACGCCTGTCGGGCCCCTGACACACTCTGGCCGACCACGGCTTGGAACAGGCGGTTGTCCGAGCCCAGGGTTTCCACTGCATCAGCCGCGTTATACTGGTTCCTGGTTTCAGCAACCGAATGAAACGCGGTGGGCTGATCCGGATCGGTGGGATCCGCCTTGCGGCTCAAGATCAAACCAACCGCCTTGGCATCATAGGTTAGCGCGGGATCGAGATAGGCGAAGTTGGAACTCACGCCGGCAAAGGCGCCACTGACACCACCATTTGCCGTGAGGATGGTGTAGCGCGTCGATGGCTGATAGCTTCCCGTTTCTGCCTGCACTTGAACGCGGCCGCCTGCGAGAACGGCAGCACCGGTTGCCGCAATCCGATCCGCCTGACCGGCAGCATTGACCTCGACCCGGTAGATTGAGCCTGAGGCAAAGGCGACATCGCCGGCGACGTTGAGCTTGCCGATGGAGTTGCCCGGTGCAACCCTCCCGCCTGACAGGACAGACAGTCCGCCAATCGTGCCGGAGCCGCCCAGCAGGCCGTTGCCTACGGTGACCACTGAGCGGGCGAGCGAGCCGTTCACTACGAGAGCACCCGCGGTGACACGTGTCGAGCCCGAGAAGCCTGAACTGTTCCCCGACAGTGTCAGGGTTCCTGCACCTGCCTTGAGAAGCGATCCGGTGCCGTTGATGACGCCACCAAGGGTGTCATCCTTGCCAAGTGTTCCGAGCGTCAGGCGGCGGCTCCCTAGGAAGACACCGCCCGCACCGGAGAGCGAGCCGATCGATGTCCCCGCCGTCACGCCTGAAACGTCCACCCGGCCGCCGCCCTCGTTGACGATTGTCGCTTTGGACGCGGTCGCCGAGCCGGAGAGGTAAATAGAGCCTGTCGTCCGGTTTGTGATCGTGGCCGAGCCCGCGCTTGCGCCGCCTTCGAAGTAGAGCGAGCCGGAATTGAGAAGGTCGATGGCGCGGTTGCCGGCCCCGACGCTGGCTCCCTGAAAGCGCAGGGCAGCGGCGTTGTCTACGGTGATATTCCCGCTGCCCAACGCCTCGGATGCTGCGGCAACCAAGGTGCCGCCGCTGACCGTCGTGTCGCCCGTATAGGTGTTGGCGCCTGTTAGGATCAGGGTTCCGTTGCCGATCTTCTCCAAGGGCCGTGGCCCGCCGATCTCCGAGATGACGCCAGCTTGGGTCGCCGTGCCATTGAGGGCCTGAAGCTGGGTTCCGCTGGAGCCGAGAATAATCGGATTGGCGAGGGTCAACCTATCAGCATAGTCGACCACCGAACCGAATGTCGTCAGCGCGCCGGTGCCCAGTGCCTGATTGTGCTCCAGCCGGAGCGTTCCGTTCATCAGGGTGGTTCCGCCCGTAAAGGTGCTGGCACCGGACAAGGTCAGCGATCCGACACCCTTTTTAATCACTTGGCCGGAGCCGGAGATTCCCCCTGTTGCACGAAGAGACGCGGTGCTCGTGTTGAAGGTCACTGTCGAGGAGTTGCTCAACACAATGTCGTTGTTGAGCGCCAGTCCAGTGGATTCTGGTGCGATAGTCGCCTCGGCGCCTGACGAGAGGGTTAGATCGCCAACCATCGTCGAGCCCCTGAGCAGCTGGAGCATGTTGCCGAGACCATTGAAACGGATTGCTGATGCGCGTGTGATTCCGTCACTGTTCAGGCCGCCGCTGATGGTGCCGGCGTTTGCAATGATGTCATTCCCGTTCGTGATGATTCCGGCTCCTGCCGCACCATAGATTCCTGCGCCGCCGCTAATGGTCCCGTCATTGACGATGATGTTAAAGCCGCGGATCAGATTAATCCCGGCTCCGCTGCTGCCGGGCAGCCCGCTGGCGTTACTGCCGAGCCCGGCATTTCCACCAATGCCTCCAGTTATGGTGCCGAGATTGGTGATGATCGTGCTGCCGTCGAGTGCGAGGAAGCCGTCGCCGCCCCCACCGCCGCCGCCCGCAAAGCCGCCGTCACCGCCAACTCCGCCATCACCGCCCTGGATGACTCCCCAGTTCGTAATGTTCTGTGCTGACGTCGACGAGATCAGCCCGGTGCCACCGCCGCCGCCACCGCCGCCATTCCCCACGAAGCTGGTGCCGCTGCCACCATTACCGCCGGTCCCGCCGGAAACGGAAACCCCCGTGCCGATCGTCAGATCACCGCCGCGGAAGTAAATCCCAGTGCCTCCGCCTCCCGCTCCACTGGCGAAGTTGAGATCATCTGCTCCGACGGCACCATCCCCGCCGCTAACAGAACTGCCGATGAAAACCCCGCTGGCTACGAGGTCTACGCCGGTATTGCCGCCCGCCCCACCAGCAAAGGAACCCGGCGCTCCAGTGCCACCGTTGCCCCCCGATTCAGGGCCCCCTGGGATCACGATCGTAGCTCCCGTTCCGGGGTCGAACTGGCTGGAACCGCCGCCTTCACCGTTGCCCGCACCGCCGCTACCGGAACGGTTTGGTACGCCCGAGCCGCCGGGAGCGCTGCAGGCCTGGGTCGCGCCGGGCGCACAAGCCGCCCAAGCTGCCAGCGGAGAGCCGGCAAGGCCTAAACCCAAGGCAAGTGAGGATGCGGTGAGGAAGGCGTCTCTCGAGAGAGAGAATGAGGAAAGAGACGTGCCACTCAACAAGTCGATCCACAGCACCTTCATCGTGATGACAGGCCGCAACTGTCGCTCAGAGGCGGTGCTGGACTCATGCCGCTCGTTTCTCGAAAGGCACGGCTGCTTCATCGGTTCCTCCTCTGCAGCCCATAGGCTCAACTTGAAAGGTAGTTCGGCCGCGCAAGTATTATGATAAGAAGCCTATTCTTCCACTTTAAATCCTGGCTCGGGTCCTGTTTCTTTCAGATTGTTACCTTCGGGCAACTAAGGAGCATAAGGTTCTGTGGGTCAGTTTGGCTGCTGCCCAGCGAGGATCTATCGCAACCATTAGTCTCAGAGTTGCAGGTGCTCTGCGGAAGGCCCCAGCGGGGCCTTGTCACGTTAACCGCCTTTGAACGCAATGGAATTTGGTTAACGGCACAGTTGGTTCACGCGACAGCGCCGACCATAGTTTTCCATTTTACCGTCGAGGTGAGACGCTGCAGATTCATGGTAAGACTCCACAAGCCTCTGAGCGAAAGTGACCGCGACATCGCCGCAAAGGAACCATCGGTCTCGGATGCCTTATGCTCCGCAATCACGGATTAGGATAACTATTGGAGTCAGCATCCATTCAGGTCATCGAGGACTTCAGGCGTCCTCGCTTGCTGAGATTGGAGACGAGGTCGCTGAAACGGTCGCCTTGAACGGCAATGTGGTTCCGCAGCAGAGATCGGGCAGCTTCCGCATCACCGGCAAGGATAGCTTCGACGATTTCGCCGTGCTCCTTTAATGATCCCTTCATGCGGTTGCGCACGTGCAGCTGCAAGCGACGGTATGGGCGCAGCCGCCGATGCAGCGCCACGCATTGTTCCTCCAGAAAGCTGCTGTGACTTGCCGTATAAATAGCAAGGTGGAACGCTTCGTTCTCGTAGTAATAGCCATCGGGATCTTCTCTCATCGCCGCGGTCTCGCACCTCGCATGAGCGGAAAGCAATGCCTCGCGGTCCTGGTTCGTGTGGCGGCGGGCGGCAAGAGCGCCCGCCATCCCCTCTAATTCCGCCATAACCTCGAACATCTCGAATACCCGTTCCGGACCCGGATCGACGACGACGGCTCCGCGTCGTGGACGAATCTCAACGAGGCCGATCGCGCTCAACTGCATGAGAGCCTCTCGGATAGGAGTCCGCGACACGCCAAAGTGACTGGCGAGTTGGACTTCGTCGAGGCGCTCGCCCGGCTCGAACTCACCCTTCAGGATACCGTTCTCGATCTCGTCTCTCAGCTTGTGAAAAGTGTTCTCGACCATCCGCTCCTCGCTCAACAGGAGGCTGCCTAGCAAGACCCAATACGAGATTAGTCTTATTGTATACACACGAGTTGACAATGTGTGCAATGAGGAAGCACATTATCGTCAATTCGGCAGGATTGCCGGAACACGAGGGAGGAAAGAATGAGGAAATATGCGAAGCTGCTGAAGTTTTCTGCTGTTCTAAGCCTGGGCAGCCTGCTCGCCTCGGGTGCGCTTGCCCAGACTGTTCTGAAGGCATCTCATCAGTTCCCCGGTGGCAAGGGCGACATTCGCGACGAGATGGTGCAGATCATCGCCCGCGAGGTCGAGGCCGCCAATGTCGGTCTCAAAATTCAGGTTTTCCCCGGCTCTTCGCTCTACAAGCCGAACGACCAGTGGAATGCTGTAACGCGCGGCCTGCTCGACTTGACCTCATTCCCGCTCGACTATGCTTCGGGCCGTCATCCTGAATTCTCCGCCACCCTGATGCCGGGGCTTGTCGGCAGCTTCGACCGGGCAATGCGGCTCAATGATTCCGAGTTCATGGCGGACATCAAGAAAATCGTCGATAATGCCGGGGCTATTGTGATCGCCGATGCCTGGCTGTCAGGCGCCTTCGCGTCCAAAAAGAACTGCATTACCGCGCCGGATACGATAAAGGGACAGGTAATCCGTGCCGCCGGCCCGGCTTTCGAGGAGATGCTGGCCGCCGCGGGCGCATCGATTTCCTCTATGCCATCCTCGGAGATCTATACCGGCATGCAGACCGGCGTTCTAGACGCTGCCAATACGTCCTCGGCGAGTTTCGTTTCCTATCGCCTCTTTGAGCATGCAAAGTGCCTGACTGCGCCCGGCGAAAATTCGCTCTGGTTCATGTACGAGCCGGTCCTCATGTCGAAAAAGGTATTCGACAGGCTGAAGCCCGAGCAGCAGAAGGCGATCCTCGCGGCGGGCGAGAAGGCGGAGGCCTATTTTAACGAGGAAGTCCGGAAGGGCGATAAGGTCATGGTCGATGCCTACAAGAAGGCAGGTGTCGAAGTCGTCGAGATGTCGAAAGCCGATTACAACGCCTGGCTCGAATTGGCCAAGCAGTCTGCTTACAAGAATTTCGCTGCCAAAGTCCCTGGCGGAGACAAGCTGATCGAGAAAGCCTTGGCCGTGAAATAAGGCCTGGAGCTGTTGGTGGCGCGACCACGCCGCGCCCCCATGCCGTCTCTGCCCATTAGGAAGCCCAATATGGTCAAGGCCTTTATCAGAGGGGTCGGGAACCTGTCGCGTCTGTTCGCGATCCTGGCGACCCTCATGATCATCGCAGCGATGCTTGTCGTCTGCCAAATGATTTTCATGCGCTATGTTTTTCGTCTGCCGACGATCTGGCAGACGGACTTCGTCGTTTTCTCGGCCACGGCAGCGATGTTTCTTGGCGCTCCTTATGTCCTGCTAACAGGAGGGCATGTCGGCGTCGACGTCATCGAGCTCACGGTGACCGAACGGACCCGAGCCAGGATGCGGATCGTAAGCAGCCTTCTCGGCTTGATCTTCTGCATCATCATGGTGATCGCGACCTGGGTGCAGTTTCACGATGCCTGGAGCGGAAACTGGAAGCACTCGAGCGTATGGGCGCCGCCGCTATGGGTGCCACTCGCAACCCTTCCCCTTGGTTTCGGGCTGCTCTGCCTGCAATACGTAGCCCAGATCCTTGCACTCACCGCGCTCGACGGGAAGCAGGCAGGCGACCATGTCGCACCAGAGAATGGGCTGATCCACGACGACTTTGTTGAACTGCCTCACACAAAGGAGTTCCCGCGATGAGCCCGACCGGTGCCGGACTGCTGATCATACTGGCCCTCTTCATGCTGTTGGGAACCGGCATGCCGATTGCCTTTGCCCTCGGCCTCGCCGCATTTGCCGCGCTCTTCCTGCAGGATGGCGTGGATATCTTCTACGTGCTTGGAGACACCATGTTCTCGGGCATCGCAAACCTCGCCTATGTCTCCATTCCGATGTTCGTGCTGATGGGAGCCGCTGTGGCCTCCTCGCCTGCGGGATCGGATCTCTACTCGACCCTCGATCGCTGGCTGAACCGGATACCCGGCGGGCTCGTCCTCTCCAATATCGGGGCGTGTGCGATCTTCTCAGGCATGACCGGCTCGTCGCCCGCCACCTGCGCGGCCATCGGCAAGATGGGAATCCCGGAGATGCTCCGGCGTGGCTATCCCACCTCAGTCGCAACGGGCTCCATCGCGGCAGGCGGGACACTCGGAATCCTCATTCCGCCCTCCGTTACGCTTATCGTTTATGGCATCGCCACAGAAACATCGATCGGCCGGCTTTTCATGGCGGGGGTGGTGCCCGGCATCATGCTGACGATCATGTTCATGATCTGGGCGGTCATCGACTGCAAGCGCAAGGGATACGAGTTCGATGCCCGCGCCATCCGCTATACGTTCAAAGAGCGACTTGCCGGACTGCCGCGGATCCTGCCGTTTCTGCTGATCATCGCCGGAACGCTCTACGTGCTCTATGGCGGCCTGGCGACCCCCTCGGAGGCGGCGGGCGCCGGGGCGCTCCTCACCTTGCTGGTGGTCATTGTCACTTACAGGCTGTTCCGGTTCCGCGCTGTCGCTGAGATATTCGGCTCTGCCATGCGTGAAAGCGTCATGATCATGATGATCATGGCTTCGGCGGAACTCTTCGCATTCGCGCTCTCATCGCTGTTCATCACTCAGACCGTAGCGTCAGTGATCGCCGACATGGAAGTGAACCGGTGGGTTCTGATGGCGATCATCAACGTGTTCCTGCTGGTGTGCGGAATGTTCCTGCCGCCAGTCGCCGTCATCGTCATGACTGCGCCGATGCTCTTTCCGATTGTCACCCAAGCCGGTTTCGATCCGTACTGGTTCGCAATCGTGCTGACCATCAACATGGAGGTCGGCCTCATTACCCCCCCAATCGGCCTCAATCTGTTCGTGATCAACGCCATCGCGCCGGATATCCGGACGAAGGATATCCTCTGGGGATCATTGCCCTATGTACTGGTCATGTTCCTGGCCATCGTCATTCTCTGCGTCTTCCCTGAGATCGCGACATGGCTCCCGAACCAGATGCTGGGAGCTATCGAATGAGCACGCCATCGTTCCCCAGCAACACGGTTCTGACGATGGCCGAGTGCAGCCGAGGACTCCTTGCGCACGAGGTTTAACGGAGGCAGAGCATGAAGTTCTACAGCTCGAGGACTGGAATGGCCGACGCCTCTACGTTTCTCGGGGATCTCATCGATACGCTGACGGGAAGGGGGAGGGCCCTGCTCGGTCGCAAGAGTGATCGGGCCGGAATTCCGCAGCTCGACTTGGTCGCCATGAGCGAGTTGCTCCTGTCGCGGAGGGGTGAGGCATCCGGCGTGGCTTTGGCACAGGCACTCCTGGCGAGCTATGGCGCCGCGCCAGATGCAGACCGTGTTGCATTCCTGCAAGCCCTTGCCGATCGTTTCGGACCTGATCGCCGCCGGGTCGAACATGCGATTGAAGCGGTTCGCAAGGATCAGGGAAGGGAAGCACTGGAGGCACTGCATGCCGCGGCCGAGCCTCGGCGCCAGGAGCTGTTTCGGAGACTCAATCTTGCCCCGGACGGTACCGCAGCCCTGATCAGAATGCGTGAAGATCTCAGCAACCATGTCAAGGACAATTCAGGACTGAGGTGCGTCGATGCCGATTTCGCGCATCTCTTCTCGTCCTGGTTCAATCGGGGGTTCCTGGTGCTGCGACCGATCGACTGGACCACGCCGGCCAACATTCTCGAGAAGATCATTCGTTACGAGGCGGTGCATGCGATCCAGAACTGGGACGACCTGCGCAATCGGCTTGAACCCGATGATCGCCGCTGCTACGGCTTCTTCCATCCTCAACTCGTCGACGAGCCGCTGATTTTCGTCGAGGTGGCGCTGACGAAGGACATTCCCAGGGCTATCGGTCCGCTCCTCGATCTCGCTCGCAAGCCGATTGCAGCGATCGAGGCAACAACAGCGGTATTTTACTCGATCTCGAACACGCAGAGAGGATTGAGCGGCATAACTTTTGGCAACTTCCTGATCAAACAGGTGGTGGAGAATCTCAAACACGAACTGCCGAACTTGAAGACATTCGTGACGCTTTCTCCTGTGCCCGGCTTTGCTGCATGGCTCGCTCGTGAAAGGAAGACCGAGGAATCGGTTTGTCTCAATGCTAGCGCCAAGGAGGTATTGACGGCTCTCGACGAGCCCGCCTGGTATGAAGATGAAGCGAAAGCTGAAAGGGTTTGCGCTGTCCTCGTCCCGACCGCAGCCTATTACTTCTTGAAGGCGAAGGATCCGAAAGGCCGTCCCGTCGATCCGGTAGCCCGGTTTCATCTCGGCAACGGAGCCCGGCTGGAGTGCCTCAACTTCCTCGGCGATGTCTCCCCCAAGGGCCTGAATCAATCGCATGGAATGATGGTGAACTACCTCTATGCCTTCGACGAGATCGAGAAGAACCATGAGGCGTTCGCGGAGAAAGGCGCAGTCGCTGCTTCGTCTCTGGTCCGAAAAGCGTTGCGGACGGATTTTCCCTCCCGCGATCTGATGCCAGCCACATGACTACAACACTCCACGACGCCCATTTCAGAGCTCCTGCCATGAATGCAAACCTGTTCGCTCGGCTTGAACGATCAATTGCCACCCCCATGAAGACTGCCATCGCCACATCTGACGGTGAGACGATCAGCTATGCGGACCTGATCGCGCTGTCAGCCCGTCTGGCGAACGTTCTGGTTGCCCGCGGAGTCAAGCCAGGTGACCGAGTCGCCGTTCAAGTGGAAAAGTCGGCTCCGGCGCTGGTTCTGTACCTTGCGACCGTACGAGCAGGCGCTGTCTATCTTCCTCTCAATACAGCCTACACGCTGACCGAGCTTGAGTATTTCATCGGCGATTCCGAGCCCTCCCTGGTAGTCTGTGATCCCAGCAAGCGCGAAGGAGTCCAACAACTCGCCGCGAAGGTGGGTGCCAAGGTCGAAACGCTCGATGCACAAGGGCAGGGCTCTCTCACGAGGGCTGCAGACGATGCCTCCGAAGCGTTCACGACGGTGCAGAGGGCAGGGGATGATCTGGCGGCGATTCTCTATACGTCAGGTACGACCGGCCGTTCGAAGGGAGCGATGTTGACGCACGATAATCTCGCTTCCAATGCCCAGACATTGATCGAGTTCTGGCGCTTCACGGCGGATGACGTGTTGATCCATGCGCTGCCGATTTACCATACCCATGGACTTTTCGTGGCCAGCAACGTCATCCTGTTCTCCGGCGCGTCGATGATCTTCCTGCCGAAGTTCGATGCCGATGAGATCCTGAGGCTAATGCCTCGCGCCACCGCTCTCATGGGAGTTCCGACCTTCTACGTTCGTCTGTTGCAGCATCCCGGCCTCACGAAGGACTCAACGTCGGGCATGCGCCTGTTCGTGTCGGGATCAGCCCCCCTTCTGGCCGAGACCCATCGTGAGTGGAGTGCGCGCACCGGCCATGCCATCCTGGAGCGTTACGGCATGACGGAAACCAATATGAACACTTCCAACCCCTACGATGGCGAAAGAATTCCGGGTGCGGTTGGCCTGCCTCTGCCGGGTGTATCGGTACGCGTCACCAATCCCGACACGGGGGAGAAGCTGGCGTGCGATGAGATCGGCATGATCGAGGTGAAGGGTCCGAACGTTTTCAAGGGCTACTGGCGCATGCCGGAGAAGACGGCTGCCGAGTTCCGCCTAGACGGCTTCTTCATCACCGGCGATCTCGGCAAGATCGACGATCGTGGATACGTGCACATCCTCGGCCGCGGCAAGGATCTGGTGATCACCGGCGGCTTCAACGTTTATCCAAAGGAGATCGAAGATGAGATCGACGCTATCCCAGGCGTGTTCGAGAGCGCGGTGATTGGCGTGCCGCACAAGGACTTTGGCGAGGGAGTGACTGCCGTCGTGGTCCGCTCGAAAGAGGCAAGGGTAGACGAAACGGCAGTTTTGACCACGCTCGAGGGCCGCCTTGCAAAGTTCAAGCTGCCGAAGAGCGTCGTCTTCGTCGACGAACTTCCGCGCAATACCATGGGCAAGGTGCAGAAGAACGTGCTGCGCCAGCGGTTCGCTGATCTTTACGCTCCGCCGCCACAGGCGGCTCCGATGTCGTGAGATAATAGGGTTGTTGTCAGTAGCTTGGTCTTGCTCCGGTTTTGTGGAGAGCGGCTTGATAGCTGTCCGGTCAGCCTTTTCGCACTAAATCGGACTGAGATAGTCGAGTGTCGAGTGATGCCGGCCGCTCAGTTCCGCCCAAGCTTCTGTCCTGCCTACGCCGATCTCGCCGAAGAGCCACTCCCGGAAGATTTTGATCTTTGGGAGGTCGACAGCCGACTTGAGCGTCACAAAACCGTGGCCCTGCGCCGTGATGGCCTCGGATTTGAAAGGGATGACCAGTTTGCCGGCCTGTAGTTCCCGCTCTGCCAGAAGCATGCTGTCCAGGCACACGCCGAGACCATCGACGGCAGCGCTGATTGCCATGAAGGAACGGTCAAAGCGAAGGCCCCGTTCGAGATCGAGCTGAATCTTGTGGCGACGTGCCCACTCGCGCCAACTCACGATGTTGATCTCGGAATGGATCAGGGTGTGCCTACGCAGATCCTCCGGGCATCGAATGGGATTGAGGCCCGCCGCCAGAGCCGGTGAGCACATAGGGACGATGATGTCCGTTGGGAACGGGACGAGAACCGTCCCGACCTTTGGCGGTCCGGGATTATAGCGGATGTCGATATCGACTCCGTCGTCCGTCAGGTCGGCCGGCGTCACAGAGGCGTTCAGACGGATGTCGATATCCGGATTGAGTTCCTTGAAGCGAGCCAGCCTCGGGACCAGCCACTGAGTGCCAAAGCTCGGGGTGGAATGTACCGTAAGGATTGCACTCCTGCTGGCTGTCGCAACGTTTCGCGTCGCTCGATCAATGCGAGCGAACGCAGCCGTAACTTCGGCTGCATAGTAAGTGCCTGCTTCGGTCAGAATAATGGAGCGATGCGCACGGGTGAACAGCTTTACGCCGAGCTGCTCCTCCAAGAGCTTAATCTGGTGGCTAATCGCCGAGGGCGTAACAGCCAAGTCTTCTGCTGCGAGTGCGAAGGACCCGAGGCGCGATGCCGCCTCAAAGGCCTGTAGTGCTTTGATTGAGAACCGGTTTCGCATCGCAGTAATTACATGAGTTAATCTCACCTATCCGCCAGCTTATTCATTTGTTGAGTTCATCTCAAGACGCTACAGTTTCATGACATTCCGGCTGGCGACATCGTCATCCGACCAATTGCATCAAGATTGGAGCGCTTCGTCGCCAGCCTGGAAGCCCGACTTAGAAGGCGAGCCGGCGCAGAGGGCCGCGCGGACGACGGTTGCACAGGAGAGGACATGCTGCTTTCGAACAAGATCTGCGTGATTACAGGGGCGGCTTCGCGGCGCGGTATCGGGCGTGCGACTGCTACTTTGTTCGCCCTGCATGGCGGTCGTTCCATCATTCTCGACTTGGATGAGGATCAGGCGGCAGGAACTGCCGCTGAGCTAGGCGAGGCGCATCGCGGCTATGGATGCGACGTGACCGACAGAAGTGCGTGCACAGCCGCTATCGAGCGCGTGATCGCCGAGTTCGGCCGCGTTGACGTCCTGGTCAATAACGCGGGCATCACTCAGCCTCTGAAATTCCTGGATATCGCGCCAGAGAACTACGACGCCGTCCTCGATGTGAGCCTTCGTGGCACTCTTTATATGAGCCAGGCGGTCATTCCCCACATGCAGGGCCGCGGGTCGGGATCGATCGTCTGCATGTCCTCCGTGTCAGCGCAGCGTGGCGGCGGCATTTTCGGCGGCCCGCATTACAGCGCTGCCAAGGCCGGGGTGCTCGGTTTGGCGCGGGCGATGGCGCGCGAGTTCGGCCCTGCAGGAATCAGGGTCAATTCCATCACACCAGGCTTAATTCAGACCGACATAACGGGCGGCAAGCTGACGGACGAACTCAAGGCCGAAATCCGCAAGAGCATTCCGCTCAACCGCCTTGGAGACGCAGACGATGTCGCCCGAGCATGCCTGTTCCTTGCCTCTGACCTGTCGTCCTACGTCACGGGCGCCACGATCGACGTCAACGGCGGCATGCTGATCCATTGAGACTGATTGCTGGCTTCTGCAAAGCAGGGCCCTTCAGGCCCTGGCACTTAAAATTCCGGAGAGAGAAGTGGAAGGTCCACCTGTAGGGCACAACATCGATCTGGCCGAGCGCGCCTACCGCATTCGTCGCAATGCAGTGCGCATGGGCGAGGTGCAGGGCCAGGGATATATCGGCCAGGCGCTGGACATCGCCGACGTGCTGGCTGTCTCTTACTTCCATGCCATGCGTTACCGACCCGACGAGCCCAAGTGGGAGCATCGCGATCGTTTCCTGCTATCGAATGGCCACTACGCGATCGCTCTGTATGCGGCCTTGATCGAGGCGGGGATCATCCCGGAGGAGGAACTCGAAACCTACGGCAGCGACGACAGCCGACTACCGATGTCCGGAATGGCCAGCTACACACCTGGCATGGAGATGTCCGGCGGCTCCCTTGGGCTCGGGCTGAGCATCGCTGTAGGTATGTGTCTAGGCCTGAAGCGCAAGGCCTCCCACTGCCGGGTCTACACGCTTTTCTCCGACGGAGAACTCGATGAGGGCTCCGTCTGGGAGGCGATCATGTCGGCATCTCACTGGAATCTCGACAACCTCATCGGCATCATCGATGTCAACAACCAGCAAGCCGACGGTCCGTCCACGCAAGTGATGGCCTTCGAACCACTGGCGCAGAAACTCCAGGCATTCGGGTGGCATGTCCAGCGAGTGGACGGCAACAACCTGGATGCAGTGGTCGCCGCCTTCGATGCCGCACGCGATTGCACCGAGCCCAAGCCTCGTATGATCATTTGCGATACCCGCATGGGCAAGGGAGTGCCATTCCTCGAGGCTCGTGAGAAGAACCATTTTATTCGCGTCGACGCTCACGAATGGCAGCTCGCCCTCGATGCGCTGGATGCCGGGAGGAACGCATGAGCCAGGCAGCCAAACCACCCGCAGGAGAGAATTCCAAGCCGCGCCTGACCACCTCGGCGATGATTGCCTCAATCGCCTCGGAGGGGCAGCGCACCAAGCCGGCTCCCTTCGGGCACGCTCTCGTCGGGCTGGCCCGGACCCGACCGGACGTCGTCGGCATGACAGCCGATCTCGGAAAGTACACGGACCTTCACATTTTCGGGAAGGAGTTCCCCGAGCGCTATTACCAGATGGGAATGGCCGAGCAGCTCCTGATGGGAGCAGCAGCTGGGATGGCGCATGAGGGGGCGCTCCCATTCGCGACAACCTACGCAGTGTTCGCATCGCGACGGGCCTACGACTTTATCCATCAGACGATCGCTGAGGAAAACCTCAATGTGAAGATCGCCTGCGCTTTGCCTGGCCTTACCTCGGGCTATGGACCAAGCCACCAGGCCGCGGAGGATTTGGCATTGTTCCGCGCCATGCCGAACATGACCGTCATCGATCCCTGTGATGCGCACGAGATCGAGCAGGTCGTTCCGGCTATCGCCGCTCATGCAGGTCCAGTCTATATGCGCTTGCTGCGCGGCCAAGTGCCGTTGGTTCTCGATGAGTACGGTTACCGTTTCGAACTCGGCAAAGCGAAGCTCCTCCGCGACGGGGCGGATGTGCTGATCATCTCATCCGGTATCATGACGATGCGTGCGCTCGAAGCTGCTCAGGCGCTTGAGGCTGATAAGATCGGAGCGGCAGTGCTGCATGTCCCGACCATCAAGCCCCTCGATACGGAAACCATCCTGCGCGAGGTCAGACGCGCGGGACGCATGGTCGTCGTCGCCGAAAATCACACCGTGATCGGCGGCCTGGGCGAAGCTATTGCAGGACTGCTGATGCGCACAGGCGTGCACCCGGCATTCAGGCAGATCGGTCTGCCCGATGAGTTCTTAGCCGCTGGAGCGCTGCCGACGCTTCACGACCGATATGGCATTTCTACCAATGCTGTGAAGGAAAGCATCAAAGGCTGGCTATAGAATAACCAATAAAGGCCGTGAGTCATTAGCCGCTTGCGGATCAAAACAACGACAGAAGGCCCGATCAACGGGCTTCAATCCAGGAGGAGAACACACATGAAGAACTCGATATCACGCCGTACTCTTGTCACCGGTGCCCTGTCAGCGCCGGCCATCCTGACGCTGTCCCGCGGCGCATGGGCTGCAACCAATCTCACTCTCGGTCACAATGCGGCCCCAGGGAACCCGCGCAGCATCGCAACAGAGCGCTTCGGCGAGATGGTCAAAGAGCGGTCGGGAGGGCGGATTTCCGTTCGTGTCGCGGGAGCCGAGCAACTCGGCAATGAGCAGTCCCTGCTCACAAGCCTGCGAACAGGCGCCGTGGACATGACGGTCAACAGCCAGGGCTCCGTTTCGGCTCTGGTCCCGGAGATCGCGGCCCTCGGCCTGCCCTTCCTGTTCGAAGACAGCGCTGCCGCTTTCAGAGTGCTGGAAGGACCGATCGGTGAAGAACTCGCACAGCGGCTCTCGAAAGTTCAAATGGTGCCCCTCGGCTGGTGGGACAATGGCATCCGCCACATCACCAACAGCAAGCGGCCAATTTCTAAGCCTGCCGATCTGAAGGGACTCAAGATCCGCACCCCGCCGGACCCGATGACAATCGACATCTTCCAGGCACTTGGGGCCGGAACCGAACAGATCAGCTTCGGAGAGCTCTACATCGCACTGCAGCAGGGCGTCGTGGATGGTCAGGAAAACCCGCTGACCAACATCGCAAGCTCGAAGCTCTTCGAGGTGAACAAGTTCATCAGCCTGTCGGGCCACAAGTGGGAGGTTTCCCCTTTCCTAATCTCGCAGATCACCTGGACACGGTTGCCTGCTGCCGATCGTGAGATCATCAAGGCTTCCGCCAAGGAGGCGGGCGACCTGCAGCGCAAGCTGTTCGCCGAGAACGAGGCCAAGTACAATAAGGAATTCCGGAGCAATCCGAACCTAGCCGTCAACGAGGTCGACAAGGCGGCTTTCCGGGAGGCATCCGCCAAAGTCGTCGATACCTGGCGTTCGAAGCCTTTCGGCGCGTTTGTCGACCAGCTCACCAAGGCTGCCCGGGCATGACCCAAGTCGCCCCGCTCCCCGACCGTGAACAAGAAATGGCCACGGGGAGCGGTGCGCTCGCCGTGGCCACGATCATCGACCGGGCCATCGGTTGGGTGTGCAAGGCGATGATCCTGCTGACGGGTATTGCACTGCTCGCGATTCTCACGGCGAATGTCGTCGCCCGCTATGTTCTGGAAAGCGGGGGGTTCCGGTTCGCTCAGGAGCTTCCTGAGCGTCTTTTCCCCTGGTTCATCATGGCGGGCGTGGCGCTCGCGGTTCAGAAGGGTGGCCACATGGCCGTGGAGACCGTCCTGGCCCGGTTGAGCCGCAACGGAGCACGCATTCTGCTGCTTGTCGGGCACTTCATCATTATCCTCTCCTATGCCATTCTTGGTTGGGAGGCGATCGGTGTTGCCGACATCGTGTCGATCGAGAAAAGTCCCGTCCTTGGACTGTCCAGCAGCTACAGCTATTACGCGCTCGCTCTCGGCTGCCTGGCTATCATCCTGACGACATTCGCTCTTGCGCTCCGAGTGGCCATGCTTGGACCAGAGGCCATGCCGACGCCAGATCCAGAGGAGACGGGCGTATGAGCATCGTTCTCGTCATCGTATTTACGGTCCTCATGCTGCTGGCGATCCCGGTTGGCCATGCACTGGTCATCGCCGCCGGCGCGACATTGGCTTGGCAGCAGGAGCTGCCTCTGATGATCGTCGCACAGCAAATGTACCAGCAGACGCAATCATTCCCGATGCTGGCGCTCCCCTTCTTCATGATGGCGGGAAGCCTGATGCTGGGCGGAAGGCTAGGTCAGGAGCTTTTGACTTTCGCCAGCAAAGCTATGCAACGCTGGCGTGGTGGTCCTTTGTCGACCACGGTCGTCGCCTCGGTCGTCTTCGGAGGGGTGTCAGGAAGTGCGGTCGCCAATGCAAGCGCTCTCGGATCGGTGCTCATTCCGTGGCAGAAGCGGCAGGGCTATCCGGCCGGATTGTGCGCCGCCAACAACGCTACGTCAGCGGTCATCGACATCCTGATTCCGCCGTCGATTCCGATGATCCTGTACTCCCTTGTCAGCGGAGTCAGCATCGCCGATCTCTTCACGGCAGGCATCCTTCCTGGAATTCTCATGGCAGGTGGCTTCGTCGTAACCTGCAGCCTGATCGCGCGCTGGCGCGGTATCCACTCTGAGGATCCTGCTGTCGGGCGGATGGAGCTTCTAAAGCTCGCCGTGCTGAGTGGTCCCGCCCTTCTCATGCCGATCCTCATCCTTCTCGGCTTGCGGTTCGGTATCGCCACGCCCACCGAGATCTCCGTGCTGGCGGTTGTCTACGCCCTCGTTCTCAGCGCCTTCTTCTATCGCGATCTGACATGGAAACATTTCTACAATTGCTTGATCGAATCCGGTATAGCGACCGGTGTGGTCATGCTCGTGATCATGGGGAGCGCGATCGTCGGCTGGATTTTGACCTTCGATCAGGTCCCGGTCCGGTTTGCTGAATGGGTTTCGGCCACGATCTCCAATCCGCTTCTGGTGATCATGGCCATGAACATCCTGCTCTTGATCGTGGGGATGCCGCTCGATCTTCCGCCGGCGATCTTGCTGCTGGGGCCGATCTTCGTACCGCTCGCGGCGACCATAGGTCTGGATCCCGTACAGCTCGGGATCATCATGGTGCTCAATCTCGGAATTGGGCTCTACACGCCACCGATCGGAACCACGCTCTTCATTTCTTCCTCGATTGCACGAGCGTCACTTGCCGACACCACGCGTGAGCTCTGGCCATTCTTCGCTGTCGCCATGCTGGTCCTTCTCGCAGTAAGCTATATCCCGGCACTCACGATCTACTGAGTTGAGGCGTTCTATCCGAATACAGATCGAACGCATGTTCTGTGGTCGAAGTGAGCGAAGCCGACAATGGGTAGACCATCAAAGGTAGGACAAACGGCATGAAACGCGTTGCTTTCATCGGCCTTGGCGCCATGGGACTTCCGATGGCCACGAACCTTGTGGCGAGGGGCTTCACGGTCGCTGGATACGACCTGAATCCGAAAGCCCTCGGAACTTTCGAACGCGCGGGGGGAATTCCCTCAGATGCCGCGGCCAAAGCGGCAGCCGGAGCGGATGTCCTGATCATGATGGTGGTGAATGCGGCTCAGGCAGAAGCGGTGCTCTTCGCTGACGGAGGCCTGGACGCGCTTCCCCGTGGCAGCACCGTCGTGTTGATGGCAACTTGCGCGCCCGGCTCGGTCGAGGCGCTTGCCGCACGCGTCCAGGCAACCGGGCGCCACTTCGTCGACGCCCCGGTATCCGGTGGGGTGGTGGGTGCCGCTGGGGCCACGCTCACCATCATGGCGGCGGCGCCGCAGGAGACCTTCGAGACGGTAAAGCCGGTGCTGGATGCAATGGGAGACAAGGTCTTCCATGTGGGCGAGAGACCCGGCCAGGGAGCCGTCGTCAAGACCGTGAACCAGCTCCTGTGCGGCGTGCATATTGCGGTCGTCGCCGAGGCTTTCGCCTTGGCTGAAAAGGTTGGCGTCGATCTCAGGATCCTGCTGGAAATCATGAGCGGCTCCGCCGCTTCGAGTTGGATGTTGAAGGATCGCGGGCCGAGGATGCTGGAAACCGAGCCCATGGTTACAAGCGCAGTGGATATATTCGTCAAGGACCTCGGCATCGTGCTGGAGGCGGGACGGGATGCCAAAGCGGCGCTGCCTCTCGCGGCGGTTGCTCATCAGCTTTTTCTGGCGGCTTCAGGGCGCGGAGAAGGCGCCGCCGACGACAGCCAGGTGATCCGCACCTACCACGCGATGAATGGAACCGATCGGTCCCAGTCATAAGAGACAAGGCTTTCTGGTAATGACGAGCGTCAATCCCCGCTTGATGGCCAATGCGATACGCTTCCTGTCCATGGATGCTATCGAGCGAGCATGCGAGGGCCATCCCGGAACCCCGCTCGGCGCAGCCGACATCGTTACCGCACTCTTCACCCGCCATTTGAAGTTCAATGCTGCGGACCCGTCATGGTTCGACCGCGACCGCTTCGTGCAGTCGAACGGACATGGCTCGATGCTCATCTATTCCCTGCTGTACCTCACAGGATATGAAAAGATCACCTTGGATGAGATCAAGCGCTTTCGCGTGCTTGGTTCCCACTGCGCAGGTCATCCCGAATATGACCCGGCCGCAGGAATCGAGGTGACAACAGGCCTCCTCGGACAAGGCATTGCCAATGCCGCCGGCATGGCCCTGGCGGAGGCGTTCCTGAGCGCATGGTTCGGTCCAGGGATCGTCGACCACCGCACCTATGCTCTGGTCGGTGATGGATGTCTGCACGAGGGTGTCGGGCAGGAGGTTATCTCTCTCGCGGGGCATCTGCAGCTCGGCAAGCTCACGTTCCTGTGGGATGACAATCGGATCACGGATGACGGCGATATCGCACTCGCGTGGTCCGACGACATCGCGGCGCGGTTTCGTGCCAGCAACTGGCATGTTCAGGCGGTCGACGGTCACGACATCGAAGCTGTCTCCGCGGCTCTTGCACGAACCAAGGAGGATCCTCGCCCATCGGTGATTGCCTGCACGACGATGATCGGGCGCGGAATACCCAGAGTGGAGGGCCAGCGTGCCGCTCACGGTGGCCGGATTTTCAAGGAGGACACCGATGCAGCGCGCAAATCCCTCGATTGGACGCACGCGCCCTTCGATTTTCCAGACAAGGTTCTGTCTGCTTGGCGCGAGGCCGGGAGGAGGGGGACTGCGGAGCAGAAGGAGTGGCAATCCCGAGTCGATGCCATGCCCCCCGAAAAACGCCGGGAATTCGACCGCCTCCGGGAGGGGCGCCTGCCCGACGGGTGGGAGACCGCGCTGCACACGTTCAAGCAGGAGGCGGCCAGGAGCGGATACGCGGACCACGGATACAAGATTTCCGGGGAGATCCAGGATCTCCTGGCCAAGGCGATACCCGAGCTCGTCTCTGGCGCACCTGATCTCGAGGGAGCGACACTCCACAAGCGTAGCCTATCGGCCTTTTCTGCAGGAGACAGGAAGGGGCGCTACGTTCATTACGGCGTGCGGGAGCACGCGATGGCATCGATGCTGAACGGCATGGCCGCTCATGGGGGGGTTGTACCGATAGGCGTCACTTACCTGGTGTTCACCGATTACAATCGAGCGGCGATGCGGATGTCGGCCCTTATGGGCCTACCGGTCAAATACATATTCAGCCATGATTCCATTGGAATAGGCACAAATGGCCCCACCCATCAGCCCGTGGAGTTCCTTGCCTCGTTCCGGGCGATGCCGAATATGCTCGTTCTGCGCCCTGCCGATGCCGTGGAGGCGGCGGAGTGCTGGGAAATCGCAATGGAACATTGCTCCGGCCCCTGCGCGCTGATGTTCGCACGCCAACCTCTCGAACCAGTTCGTTTGACTGACACTGCCGAGAATCTATCCCGTCGTGGAGCATATGTGCTCCTGGATGCAGAGGGAGGGCCAAGACGCGCCACTATCCTGGCAACAGGGTCGGAGGTCGCAATCGCTTCGAAAGCGCGCGCAATGCTCCAAGCTAATGGAATACCAACAGCTGTCGTGTCGATGCCGAGTTGGGAGCTGTTCGAGCTTCAAGATAACGAGTACCGGAGCCAGGTCATCGGCAGGAATACGGTGCGTGTGGCCGTCGAGGCAGGCATCCGACAGGGATGGGAGCGCTATGTGGGCGAGGATGGCGGATTCGTCGGCATGAGCGGGTTCGGGGCTTCCGGCGCTGTCGCGGATCTGTATGCCCATTTCGGTATCACAGCGGATCGCGTCGCCGATGAGATCCGGCGGATGTGCACGACAGCATCGCCGCGTTGTCCTTGATCTCAGCGGGCGGAAGAGTCCGCCCAGGGCACGGCTTTACCGAAGCATGCTCCATGCTTTCAGGAAGAAGTCCGGAGCTCCGAAGTTGCCGGACTTGAGCGCGAGGACGAGATCATCGTTTCCGAGCGTCCGCGTCCATGGAACGCCTGGGTCAATTTCAGGGCCGATGGCGAGTGCCTTCACGCCGAGAGCCTGCACGACCGCTCCCGATGTTTCGCCGCCAGCGACGATCATCCGCGTGAACCCGAGCGCCGGGAGAGCACGGGCGATCTCCGCGAGGGTATGCTCGACGATCGCGCCCGCGTTCATACGACCGAGTTTGTGTTGAACGTCCTGCACCTCGCGGGGTGTCGCCGTCGAGTAGATCAGAGCAGGACCATCGGCCTCCTGCGCGGACAGCCAATCGAGAGCGGTTCGTGCGGTGAGCTCACCGGAGGCGAGCGACATGGGATCGAGGCGAAAGGCGGGAACACCCCGCGAGATTGCGATTTCAACCTGCTGGTTGGTGGCGCTGGAGCAGGAACCAGCCAGGATGATCGCCCGTCCCTGGGGCGCATCGAACCTGCTGTCGGTCGAGGGTGAAACGGACGGCTTGTCTCCGCGATAGGCTGCGGGCAATCCCATGGCAACTCCCGACCCTCCCGTGATGAGCGGCAGGTCGGCCGCCGCCAGACCAATCGAGCGCAGATGGTGGTCGGTCAGCGCATCGACGATCACGATCCGATGTCCTGCGGACTTCTCGCGCTCGAAGGCCGCGCGAATGGCATCAGGCCCCGCCTCGACATCCTCGAAGGCTACGAGGCCGATCGAGAGCTTTGTCTGCCGCTGCAGAACCCGCACGAGGTTCGAATCGCGCATGGGCGTGAGCGGATGATCTCTCATGCTGCTCTCATGCAGCGGCACGCCGTTGACGAACAGGTGCCCCTTGTAGACTGTTCGGCCATTGGCGGGAAACGCGGGGCAGGCGAGGGTGAAGGGACTGTCCGTGAGGGCGATGAGCGCTTCCGTGACAGGTCCGATATTGCCCTCGTCCGTGGAGTCGAACGTGGAGCAATACTTGAAGAAGAAGTGTTGTGCTCCCGCCTTGCGCAGGGCCTCCGCTGCGGCCAGGGACTGCTCGACAGCCTCCGGTGCCGGGATGGTCCTCGACTTCAGGGCAACGACGACGGCATCCGCCCTGGACAGGTCCACGTCCGGTCCCGGAACGCCAATCGTCTGAACCGTCTGCAGTCCTTCGCGGGCGAGCATGAGTGCGAGGTCGGTCGCTCCCGTCAGATCGTCGGCGATGCATCCAAGTTTCATGCGCTGCTCCCATCGAGGTTCGTTGCGGTGCGGTTACTCGACCAGGCCGAGAGCCAGCCTAGGCCGTCTTCCGTGCGTCCGCGCGGCTTGTACTCGGCGCCGATCCACCCGTCGTATCCCATCCGGTCGAGCGCCCGGCAGATCTCGACGTAGTTGACCTCGCCTTCATCCGGCTCTGCGCGGCTGGGTACGGCCGCGATCTGCACGTGCCCGATGAGCTTGATATAAGTTTCGAGACGGCGGGTCAGATCCCCCTGCATGATCTGCGTATGATAGCAGTCGAACATGATCTTCACATTGGAGCGGCCCACCTGCTCGATGATGGACGCCGCCTGCTCGATGCGGGAGAGAAAGTAGCCCGGTTTGTCGCGGTGGTTGATGGGCTCGAGAAGGATCGTCATGCCGGCGCGCGCCGCCTTATCGGATGCGATCGTCAGATTGTCGACAAATGCCCGCTCGGCCGCTGCAAGATCATCTGGCGGCACGATTCCGGCCATGCAGTGAACCGCACCGGCGCCGATCTCCGATCCATAGGAAAGGGCCTGATCCACGGCCTGCTGGAACTCGCCCTCCCGTCCGGGTTGGGCTCCTAGGCCGAAATCGCCTGCAGATGCATTCCCCACGGGCGTATTCAGGCCAAGCATGGTCAACCCGTTCTTCTCAAGGGCGTCGCGCGTGGCAGAAGCCGGGATCTGATAGGGCCAATGCATCTCGACGGCCTTGAAGCCGGCGGCGGCCGCGGCTGCTATGCGGTTCAGTTCGGAGTGGTCAGAAAAGAGAAATCCGAGATTGGCCGAGAAACGGGGCATCGGTTTATCCGCATTTGTGGGAATGGATGTGAGGCTCGGTGCAGGAATTCTCTGGGCTTGCCGCACCATTCGCGGCTAGCGCCTCGTCAAGCCCGAAATGATCGACAAGATCGCGCACCTGAGCGTGGGTCAGGAGGCGCGGATTGAGGCCGCGCAGGAGAAGATGGAGTTTGGCCGTCTCTTCCAGTTCCTCCATGGCATAGACGGCGGCCTCCAGGTCCTTGCCTGCGACGACGGGGCCGTGATTGGCGAGAAGAACGGAGGTGTATCGTCCCGCAAGCCCGCGGATCGCACCGGCCACGGCAGGGTCGCCCGGGCGGTAATAGGGCACGAGGGCCGTGCGTCCCACGCGCATCAGGTAATAGGCGGTCATTGGTGGAAGGACGTCTGCCGGGTTCAAATCCGGGAGCATCGAAACCGCAACGGAGTGGGTGGAGTGCAGATGCACGATGGCGCCTGCATCGCGACGGGTGGCGTAAAGAGCCATATGAAGCGGTAGTTCCTTGGTCGGCCTATCCCCGGAGAGAAGCCGTCCGTCCTTATCAAGGCGGCTTATGCCGACCGGATCGAGGAAACCGAGGGAGCTATTCGTGGGCGTCGTCAGCCAGCCCCCATCCTCGAGGCGGATCGAGATGTTCCCTGATGATCCGGCAGTCAGGCCGCGCTCGAACAGGGAGCGGCCGAAGCGGCAGATGGTTTCCCGGACTTGGCTCTCATCGCTCATTTGGAGGACCTCGAAGCAGGTGAGACAAGGATCGTCCGCGCCGTCCAGGTCTCAAGCCGGTGGCACGACAGGGTTTTACCGTCGGATGACTCTTTTGCCGCGCTCCCAGGTTTTCATCAAGTGCGCCGCCAGCACGCGGGATAGGCGCTCGACGACCGCGCTGGTCCGCTTTTCCGTGCCTCCGCTTCCGATGTCGCTGATCCGCCGCAGCCGGGCTTGGAAAATGCCGTGCACGCAGGAGGCCACCGCCTTGTTCTTCGAGAGGCGAAGGATAGTCGAATGGATACGCTGGTTGAGCTTGAATTAGGGCAGTCGGTTGTGTCGGGTAGACGTGTCCATCACGCGACCATGCAGCTTCCACACCACCTGAATCTCGGCGTCGGTCGCATTCTCACAGGCCAGACGGCCCGCTAGGCCTTCGAGATTTCTAAGAACGACGAGGCTGTCGTGAACATCCTCGGGGCTGAAGCACCATGCCACGGCCCCACGTTCCGGCGATAACTCCGCGTGTCCCTCGCTGGTGGAGAACGTGATGGCCTCCATGAGCCGTCCATCCGTCAATTTCGCTGATACATGGTACCGCAAGATGGCTCTATCGCAAACTTTTGTTCCATAGTTTCATTTCTGGAATGGCGGTCTCAGTAGAGGAGGAGCGGGTATTCAAGGACAGGTAATTTGATCGTTCGGCCGTCCTTCTGTGCGTCCGGTGGTATCTGGCCTACATTACGTCCCCTGAGAGACGCCAAATCCACTCGCCTTCCGTTTCGCCGACACAATACAGAGACGGATGGAAGAGCGAGGCCCCTGTCCGAATGAGCTAGGCCCCGGACTGAACCCCGGGCATTGGCCCGGGTTGTCCTGCCGGGGCGACTTTCCGGCTCCTATGATGGGCCGCAGGATCCACGGGAGCTCACCGTCGCCCCACATCCCGGGGCCGCATCGAAGATGGTGCCGGCGACCTGGGGGAGGACAGGATGACCTGGACGGCGGCCCTCGGGTGGTTCTTCGCGGCCTATGCGCTGCTCACCGGCGTCTTCATCCTTCTGGAGAACCGGCGCCCTCAGGCGACCCTCGCGTGGATGCTGCTGTTTCTGACCCTGCCGGGTATCGGACTTGTCATCTACGTCCTGTTCGGACGCGACCGAAAGGCATTCAGCCGGCAGAGCAAGCTGGCGCGCCAGAATCTGAAGGGGACCGCCGCGCCGCTGTTGAAGCAGTTCCTCGCCCGTCAGGACGCCGAGATCAGCAGACTCGAGACCCAGAGTCCGGTTCGCAGGCGGCTCATGTCGTTGGTGCGACGCAACTCACATTCCGCCCTGACAACACACAACCGAGTCGCCATCCAGCAGGATGCATCCACGTTCTACCCCAATCTGATGGAGGACCTGAGAAGGGCGCGGCAAACGATCTATCTCCAGTTTTACACCTGGGCCGACGACGCCTTCACGCGCGAGCTCAAGGCGATCCTGATCGAGCGGGCCGCCCAAGGCGTCGAGGTGCGCCTGCTCTATGACCCCTTCGGGTCACTGTTCCGCCTTACCCACCGCTACAAACGCGAGCTCAGCCAAGGCGGCGTGAAATGGGCGCCGGTGTCGGCGCTTTACTGGCTCCATACGATCTCCTACCGCAACCACCGTAAGATCACCGTGATCGATGGGCAGGTTGGCTACACGGGCGGTATGAACATCGGCCAGGAGCATCTCGATGGCGGTCCCACCTTCGACAATTGGCGGGACACGCAGGTTCGCTTCGAAGGGGAGGCGGCGGCAGCTCTGCTGGTGGTATTCTTCGTTGACTGGTACAACGCAACGGGCGAGGACCTCTTCGCGGCTGATCGCTTCCCGTCGCTTGCCAATGGGCTGCCGCCCCCAACAACGGAGGACCCAAGCGCAAGCGATGGATATGTGCCGGTACAGATCCTGACCTCCGGTCCGGATTCAGAGTGGCGAGCGATCCGCCAGCTGTACTTTGCCATGATCATGTCAGCCCAACGCAGTCTGCGGCTGCAGACGCCGTTCTTTATCCTCGACGCAACCATCGCGGAGGCGCTCAAGGCGGCGGCGCTGGCCGGCATTGCTGTCGACGTGATGGTGAGCAACCGCGGCGAGGGGCTGAACCAGACGCCGTACTGGGCCGCGAATACCTACCTGGCCGAAGTCGCGGCTGCCGGGGCGCGGGTCCACCTATATAGGAAAGGCTACCTGCATTCCAAGACGCTCAGCATCGACGGCGAGGTCTGCTCCATCGGCTCGGCCAACCTCGACATCCGCAGCTTCAGCATCAATTACGAACTCAATGCGGTGATCTACGACACGCGGCTCGCACAGGAGCTGGAGGCGGCGTTCGAACAGGATCTCCGCGACTGCTTCTCCTTCGATCCGGCCGAATACCGGCGCCGTTCCGGTCTGCTCCGATTGCGGGACTCCGTCGCCCGGCTTCTGTCGCCTCTGCTATAGGGTCGCATCCTAAGGCCGCCGGGCCAGAATCAACTCGATGGGAGCGCCCGCTTCCTGCGCGGCTATGACCCAGGACGGCAAGCCTGAGCCGCTGACAGGCATAGTCGATTGGGTGACTGCATAACAAAATGTGGCATCTGAGAGGGCAATAGGCTTATCATTTCTGAATATTGCCCCAAACCCGGGCAAACGGGACTTGACGTCCATGGCCACAGCTGTGATCTGGGACAGGTCTTAGAGAGGTACTAACCTCGCTTGTGCGGGACTAGCGCTTTCCAATGAGCATGGATTGATGTCGGATCATTCAGCCAACCTCGGACCTCAAAACGCCCCGCTCTTGTCAGTCAGGTCTTTGTCGGTCGAATTCGGCGGCGGGCCGGGGGCCTTTCGCGCCGTCAAGAATGTCAGCTTCGATGTTCAGCCGGGACAGACCCTGGCGGTCGTGGGCGAGTCCGGATCCGGCAAATCCGTCACGTCGCTGGCGATCATGCGCCTGACAGACTACACGGGCGGGCGTATTGCGGGCGGGGAGGTGATCTTTCAGCCTTCCGCCGGCGAGGCCCTGGATCTGGTCAGGGCCGCCGACGATCAGCTCCGGGCGATCCGTGGTAACGACATCGCGATGATCTTCCAGGAACCGATGACGTCGCTCAATCCCGTCTTCACCATCGGCAACCAGATTGAGGAAGCACTTCTTCTGCACGAGAGACTGACCGCGCGCGAGGCGCATCTGCGCGCGAAGGAGCTTCTGCAGAAGGTACGCCTGCCGGATGCGGACAGGCTGCTGGAGCGCTATCCGCATCAGCTGTCCGGCGGCATGCGCCAGCGTGTGATGATTGCGATGGCCTTGGCCTGCAACCCGAAGCTGCTCATTGCCGACGAGCCGACCACGGCGCTCGACGTGACGATCCAGGCCCAGATCCTCAACATCATCCGGGATCTGCAGCAGGAAATGGGCATGGCCGTCATCTTCATCACCCATGACATGGGCGTGGTCGCCGAGATGGCCGACGACGTGGTGGTGATGTGGAAGGGCGAGAAGGTGGAGCAGGCGCCGGTGCGGGACATCTTCGCCGCCCCGCAGCATCCCTATACCCGCGCGCTGCTTTCCGCCGTGCCGCGGCTCGGCAGCCTGAAAGGGCAGCCATATCCGAAGCGCATGCCGGTGATGGTGTTGGATCACGGCGCACCGAAACAGGTCGGTGAGACGCACATCCAGGATACCGCCGATTATACGAACCCGCTGCTTCAGGTGGAGAAGCTCACCACGCGCTTCGACGTCGGCAAATCCTTCTTCGGCCGCGTAACCCATCGCGTCCACGCGGTAGAGGAAGTGAGCTTCGAGATCTATCCGGGCGAGACCCTGGCGCTCGTGGGCGAATCCGGCTCCGGCAAGTCCACCATCGGCCGTACGCTTCAGCAGCTCGTCGAGCCGACGGGCGGCATTGTGCGCTTCGATGGGCGGGACATGGCCTCGATGAGCCAAGCGGAGCGCCGGCGCCTGCGGCAGGAGATCCAGTACATCTTTCAGGATCCCTTCGCCTCGCTCGATCCGCGCCGCACGGTAGGCTACAGCATCGCCGAGCCGATCCTGGTGCACGGCCTGATCAAGGACCGCAAAGAGATCGAGCGCCGGGTGCATGAGCTGCTGGAGCAGGTCGGCCTGCAGCCCCAGCATGCCAAGCGCTACCCGCACGAGTTCTCGGGCGGCCAGCGGCAGCGCGTGTGCATCGCACGGGCGCTGGCGAGCAACCCGAGGCTGATCATCGCCGACGAGTCGGTTTCCGCGCTCGATGTGTCGATCCAGGCGCAGATCGTCAATCTGCTGATGGAACTGCAGGAGAAGAGGGGCCTATCCTATCTCTTCATCACGCACGACATGGCGGTGGTGGAAAAGATCAGCCACCGCGTGGCGGTGATGTATCTCGGCCAGATCGTCGAGCTCGGCACCCGGCAGGCAGTCTTCGAGAACCCGCAGCATTCCTATACCCGCAAGCTCCTGTCGGCGATTCCGATCGCCGATCCGGCCATCGAGCGCGCGAGGGCGAGGATCGAAGGCGAGATCCCGAGTCCGGTGCGGCCCGTGGGGCAGGAGCCGGCTATCCATCGCATGCGCGAGGTGGCGCCCGGCCATTGGGTAGCGCTCGAAGCCGAGGCGCTTCGGGGCGCGGCGTGAGACTCTTGATCATAGGGAGACAAGGATGAAATTCGCTAAAACTCTGAAGGCTCTCGGCCTTACGGCCGCCGTGGCCTTCGCGCCGTTGATGGCGTCGAGCGCGCAAGCGGCCGACACCATCACGGTCGCAGTCGCGATCGATCCCGGCAGCTGGGACCCGATCGACACCTTCCTGGTGGACTGGTCCTCCGCAGCCAACAACATCTATGACGGGTTGACCGCGCGCGGCGCGGACATGAAGCTGAAGCCCGCTCTCGCCACATCCTGGGAGTTCCTGGACAACAACAGCCGCATCCGCTTCAAGCTGCGCCAGAACGTGAAGTTCCACAACGGCGAACCCTTCAACGCGGCGGCGGTCAAATTCACGTTCGACCGGCTGCTCGGTGACGAGGGCAAGAAGGGGCCGCAGCAGTCGAACTACAACACCATCGACCATGTCGAGGTGGTGGACGATTCCACGGTCGACTTCGTAATGAAGCAGCCGGATCCGGTGCTGCTGACGAAGCTCGCCGGCTACGGCGCCATGATCGTGCCGCCGAAATACATCCAGGAAAAGGGCGACGATTACTTCAACACCCACCCGGTCGGCACCGGTCCGTTCAAGTTCGTCGAGTACAATCCGAAGGTCAGCTTGACAGTCGAGGCCTTCCCCGAGCATTGGGGCGGCGCGCCCAAGCTCGACCGTGTGGTGACCCGCTTCATCTCCGAGGCGAATACGCAGGTCGCCGAGCTCCAGGCGGGCCGCATTGATGTGGCGACACTCATCCCCTTCGGCCTCGCACCGACAGTCGAGAAGAGCTCGAATCTCAATCTCATCAGCATCACCGGCCCAACAGTGGTTTCGCTGCGTCTCAACACCAAGAACGGCATCACCAAGGATGAGAACGTCCGCAAGGCGCTGATCATGGGCATCGACCGCGATGCGATCATCAAAGCCGTTCTTCTCGGCCATGCGAAGCCCATCGCGAGCTTCCAGTCCGAACTGTCCTTCGGCTATGACCCGAACCTGAAGCCGCTGCCCTTCGACCTCGTCAAGGCGAAGCAGCTGCTGCAGCAGGCCAAGGTTCCGGCTGGCGCTCCGGTCAAGATCGACTTCCGCGGCAACGACGCCACATTCCGGGAGGTCGCTCAGGCTGCAGCCGGCTACCTGCAGGCGCTCGGCCTCAAGCCTTCGCTGCAGCCCTACGAGCCGCCGGTTCTGCTCAACGACATCATCCCGAACGGCAAGACCGGCGAAGCGTGGCACCAAGCATGGGGCGGCTGGACCTTCGACTACGACAACACCGCTTACCTGATGTATCACTCCGGCGAGAAGTGGAACCCGTACGATAACGATGCCAAGCTGAACGAAATGCTCGAGAAGCAGCGCTCGATCTACGACGTGAAGGAACGCGAAAAGATCCTGCAGGAGATCGCCCGCTACGTGGCCGACAAGGCTCTCGAGATTCCACTCTACAACCAGAACACGATCTACGGCGTGAACAAGCGGGTGAAGAACTTCGACGCTCCATCGGATCGACGCTTCCGCTTCGTGGAAACGACCGTCGAGTAAGCTGCTCTCCAGAGCGCTTTCCCTGCGAGGGCGCCTGCTGAGCCCATGACATCGGAAAGGGCCCCGCGAGAGCGGGGCCGTTTTTCCAAGACCGAAGGATCATCCCATGGCGGGCTTCATCCTCAAACGACTGTTGCAGGCCGTTTTCGTGGTCCTGGCCGTCACCCTGATCGTCTCCTTCGCGATCAGGCTGTCGGGAGATCCAGCGATCATGCTGATGGGCGGCGGCAACGTCACCGAACAGGACCTGCAGAACATCCGGCAGGCTCTGGGCCTCGAGCGCCCGTTCTACGTTCAGTACCTGAGCTTCCTGCAGGGGATTCTGGTCGGGGATTTCGGGCGCAGCTTCATGGGCAACACGCCCGTGTCGACGCTGATTGCCCATGCGCTGCCGTCGACGCTGCTCCTCGCCTTCACGTCGCTCCTTGCCTCCATTGCCCTGTCAGTGCCGCTCGGGGTCCATGCGGCGGTCAATCGTGGCCGCTGGCCCGATCAGCTCATCCGCATCCTGTCGCTGATCGGGCTGTCCTTCCCGAATTTCTGGCTCGCCATCATGATGGTGCTTCTGTTCTCCATCGTGCTGGGCCTGCTGCCACCGAGCGGCATGGAAGGTCCGGAGAGCTTCATCATGCCGGTCCTCACCATGGGGATCATCCTGACCGCCACGAATGTGCGTTTGGTCCGGACCTCGATGTTAGAGACGCTATCGCAGCAATATATCATGGTCGCGCGCTCGAAAGGCTTGCGCGATAGGGTTGTGCTCTACAAGCACGCACTGCGTAACTCGGCCATTCCGCTCGTCACCTATATCGGTTTGCAGTTCGGCAGCCTCATCGGCGGCATCGTGATCGTGGAGCGGGTGTTCAACTGGCCCGGTATGGGAACGCTCGCCTTCGACGCCATTTCGGCACGCGACTATCCCGTCCTTCAAGGGACCATTACGGTGTTGGCTCTCTTCATCGTTCTCATCAATCTTGCAGTCGATATCGCCTACGGGCTGATCGATCCCCGCATCCGGACGGAGTGATGCCGATGGCTACCGATCAGGCAGCACCTTCGTCGCGCAGGTTTTTCAAATCGTTCGAGCTCGTCCTCGGCCTCATCTTGACCGGCGGGATCTGCCTTGCCGTTCTGTTCTCGCCCCTCCTGTTTCCGGACGGTGGCGAGAGCATGGACCTCATGGCGCGCCTCCTGCCGCCATTCCATGACCCCGCGCATATCCTCGGAACCGATCCGCTCGGCCGAGACGTCCTGGCGCGGGTGATCGTCGGTGGCAAGATCTCGCTCACCGTCGGCATTCTCTCGGTGCTGGGAGCGGTCATTCTCGGCACGCTCATTGGCTTGGTCGCGGGCTACTACCGGGGCATCACCGAGATGCTGCTGATGCGTTTCGCGGATATTCAGCTGGCGCTGCCCTTCATTCTGATCGCGATCATGTTCCTGGCCATTCTGGGCACCGGCGTGGACAAGGTGATCTTCTTCATGATCGTGGCGCAATGGGTGCAATATGCGCGCTTGGTGCGCGGTTCCGTGCTGGCGTTACGGGAGCGGGAATTCATTCTCTCGGCTCGCGCCATCGGGGTCGGCAATGCACGCATCATCTTCGTCCATATTCTGCCCAACGTGCTCGGCCCCATTGTCATTCTGATGACCCTGAACGTAGCCAACAACATTCTGCTCGAAAGCAGCCTGACCTTCCTGGGCTTGGGCGTTGATCCTCTGATACCGAGCTGGGGCGGAATGCTTGCTGACGGGCGCACCTATCTCCAATCGGCGTGGTGGGTCAGCGTCTTCCCAGGGCTTGCGATCATGTTCACTGTGCTCGGCCTCAACCTCCTGGGCGACTGGCTGCGCGATTATCTCGATCCTACAGGACAAATTTCAAAATGATCGAATTGCTCAACGCGCAGGTTCCCCGCACTCTCGACAGTCTTGTCCGACAGTGGACGGAGCAGAGCCAGCCTGGAACGCGCCTCGAAGCGTGGCTTTTCGAGGATGACGCGGAAAGGCGCCAAGCAGAGGAGATTCTGGCGAAGGCCGGCGTCACAGCGCGAATCCGCAGTGCCTACAAGCCTCTCGTCCACGCATTTCTCGAAGAGATCGGCATGGATGGTCTAACGCGCGTCACCGTGCGTTACCCCGTTCATCCGCAGGCCAATCCAATACGGTTTTTGTCGGAAGCTTACCCACTCGTAGCCTTGCTCGACAATGTCGAGACGCGTTTTGAGCCCGGCGACGAGAACCTGAACTACCAGGTTCATGCTGAGTACGACGATGGGCGCCTGGTGGAGCATACGGTCTTTGCACCGAACCGTCTGCGCGCGAATCATCTCGAACAGACCGATCTCAGCCCGGCCGGCTGGCTCAGGGTCACGAATCGGTCCGATGGCGCGGACGACGTCGACGAGGCACTGGAGACGGAGCTCGAGCAGGTTTTTCAGAAGGCCATGACGGCTCTTATGGCTCACGCTTGGCCCGCAGAGGAACCCTATGCGGAAACGATTTCCATCGATGTAACGATTCCCGGGATCGAGCGGCCTCTCGCCTACGGCGACGAAGTCATGAGCACCCGCGAAGCACTGCACGAGGATTTCTATTTCTCACTGCTCGAATTCTTTAAGCACAAATCGGGCCGCCCGCCGGAGGATCGTGGCCTGCAGCCCGGCCAGATCGTGCCGGACATTCGTGCTGGCGGCGGTGACGCGCATGTACGGGTAGCCCTTCTCCCCTTCGGGCCGCCGCAGGATCCTGCCCGGCCTGAGCAAGATATCGAGACGGCGCATGCGGCACCGGACTTGGCACAGATCTATCGCGAACTGGCTGCGCTCCCGGGTGAAACCTTCGAGGGCCGCTCACGTGAAGGGCGCCCCGTGCGTGGTCTCTACCGCCCCGGCTCACGCCCGGCTGTCCTGCTGACCAGCGGTCAGCATGCCAACGAAACCTCCGCTCCCGTGGGGTCACTGCGGGCGATGCGCAGGCTGCTCGCAAGGCCTGAGGCTAACATCGCGTATATTCCGGTCGAGAACCCGGACGGGTACGCTTTGCATGGCCGCCTCTGCGAAGGGAGCCCGCGCCATATGCACCATGCGGCGCGTTACACGTCTCTGGGGAACGATCTTGAGTTCGGCCGCGACGATCCAGTCTATGAGATCGGCGCACGCAACCAAGCGCTCGCAAAGTCGGGCGCGCAGCTCCACATCAACCTCCATGGGTACCCAGCTCATGAATGGACCCGGCCCTTTACGGGCTATCTGCCGCGCGGTTTTGAACTCTGGTCGATCCCGAAGGGATTCTTCCTTATCATGCGGTACCACCCGACATGGGCTTCTGCGGCGCAAACGCTGATCGAAGCCGTTACGAGAGGTTTGGCGGCGGTTCCAGGTTTAGCCGAGTTCAATCGCCGTCAGATTGAAATCTGTGCGATTCATTCCGGCGGGACACCCTATGAGATCATCAACGACGTGCCGTGCCTGCTGACTGCCGAGACACGTCACCCGACGCCGCTGACCCTCATCACGGAATTCCCGGACGAGACGATCTATGGCGATGCTTACCGCTTCGCTCATACCGTGCAGATGGCTACTGTGATTGCAGCCGAGGAGGCCTTTGCAACCATCATGGATGCGGCCTCCTGAAGCCGGTTCTGTCGCAAATCCGGAGCGGGGCGAGGAAGTATCGGGTACTTGCGGAGAGCTATAGAAGTGCTCGGCGAGGGATAGCCGTGAGCCGCGAACGTACTTCGTCTGTCTTTTGCGGATCATGTGAACCATCTCGATGCCGCCCAGGATCGCCCGAGCTGATGTCATCGACTTGAAGCCAGGCAGCGGCGGTCCTGATCCCGGGCGCGACTGAGCTGGGGATCGCCCCATCCGTGCTCAGGAACTGGCGAGCTATTGCCCATGGAGCGGCGCCCCGATCCAGGGCGGCGTTCAACGCCGGATCGATAAGCACCGGGATCCCATCATCGCCAGCCGATCAGGCGGCCGAGATCGCGCGGGTGCGGCGCGAGCTGGATCGCACCCGGATGGAACGGGACAGCTTAAAAGCCATCGGCATCTTCGCGGAGGTGCCGAAATGAGATTGGGCTTCATCGAGCAGCATGCCCGTACCAGGCCGGTGCGGCGCATGTGCCGCGCGCTCGGCGTCTCGCCCAGTGGCTACTATGCTTGCCGCTCCCGGTCGGAGAGCCAAAGGGCTCAAGCGAACCGGCGTCTTGCGCACACCCCGCTGCAGCAGGAGTTCACGGCATCGGCCTCCAACCGCATGTGGCTGGCTCGACTTGGCGGCCGTGCTGGGCCTGGCCACCCGCAAGGTGGTGGGCTGAGTGAGAGGCGATCATCTGCGCCCAGACCCGAACCGGCCGAGCCGAAAGCGAGCTGACCCGGTGTCCACACAAGCGGCGGAAGATCAGCTTGTGAGAATCTTGAACTCAGCGAGCGCAGCCTTGGCCTCATGCGTCCCCTGACCTGCTGCGTCCTCCAGACAATGGTCGATGTGGTCCTGGATCAGCTCGCGCTTGGCATTCGCAATCGCCCTCTCGACCGCGTGGAGCTGCTGGGCGAGGTCGACACAGGGACGGCCGGCCTCGATCATCTGGATGACGGAGGCAAGATGGCCATGCGCCCGCTTCAAGCGGGCGATCATGTCAGGATGGCTTGCATGAATCATTCGAAAGTCCTATCCCCTAGGAGGGGATTAAACGAGGGGCTGCCTCAAGGCGCGCAGAGGTCTCTGTCCGGTCCCGCCGTCGACACCCCGCTGTTGCCAAAGGTCCTTCCATGCTCACCGTTCTTGCCAACCGCACCTATCGCCACCTCTTCCTTGCGCAGGCCATCGCCCTCGTTGGTACGGGCCTCCTGACAGTCGCGCTCGGCCTCCTGGCCTTTGAACTTGCCGGGGCCAACGCGGGTGTGGTCCTCGGCGCGGCACTGGCGATCAAGATGGTGGCCTACGTCGGCGTGGCACCCATCGTCGGCGCCTTCGCCAACCAGCTCCCTCGCCGGGCCTTCCTGGTATCCATGGACCTGGCGCGGGCCGCAGTGGCGCTGCTGCTGCCGTTCATCACCGAGATCTGGCAAATCTACGTTCTCATCTTCCTGTTGCAATCGGCATCGGCAGCCTTCACGCCGACCTTCCAGGCCACCATCCCAGACGTACTGCCGGACGAAAAGGATTACACCCGCGCCCTGTCCCTCTCACGCCTCGCCTATGACCTTGAGAGCCTGCTCAGTCCCGCCCTTGCGGCGGTACTCCTCACGGCAGTTGGCTTCCACTGGCTGTTTGGCGGCACCGTCATCGGCTTTCTCTGCTCCGCTGCCCTGGTGCTGTCCGTAACGCTTCCGCGCCAGCCCCATGCCCGGCACGAGGGTGGCATCTTCGACAAGACGACCTGGGGCATGCGCATTTTCCTCAAGACACCTCGCTTGCGGGGCCTGATGGCACTGAACCTGTCGGTTGCCACGGCCAGCACCATGGTCATCGTCAACACCGTCGTGATCGTCAACGTTGTGCTGGGCCGATCCGACAACGACTTTGCGGTGGCGCTCGGCTGCTTCGGCGCCGGATCAATGGGCGCCGCGTTTCTGCTCCCGCGCATCCTCGACGAATTGTCCGACCGGACTGTGATGATCTGGGCGTCTTGGCTGCTCGGCATCGTATTGCTTGCGTTCGCCGCGGTGGGATGGATCGGAACGGTGAGCTGGCCAGCCCTGCTCATGGCCTGGGTACTGCTCGGCGTGGGACGCTCGGCTGTCCAGATCCCCATTGGACGCCTGTTGCGGCGCTCGGCCCAACCTGCCGACCGTCCGGCCTTGTTTGCGGCGCAGTTTTCCCTGTCGCATGCCTGTGCGCTCCTAACCTATCCCCTGGCGGGCTGGCTAGGTGCGACGGCCGGGATCCCGATTGCGCTCGCGGTGCATGGCCTGATCACGGTGCTGGGCGTCATCGTGGCCTTGTGCGTGTGGCCGGCATCCGATCCTGAGGTCATCGAGCATTCGCATCCCGAGCTGAGCCCTGACGATACGCACATCCAAGAGCATCATGGGCGCCCCCATGCCCATGCATTCACGATCGATGATCTTCACAAGCGCTGGCCTGTCGGAAAGGCTATGGAGCAAGGTTCCTAGCACCGCCTTGGGTACCATGGTCGTCGTCGCCACTGTCATCATCGTTCGCGGCGGTGACCTAGTCCGGGCCATCAACCAGGTGGCCTTGCTCGTTGCTTCTGACCCGCCAAACTGGCCCATTTGGAGGACAACTTTTCTGGGCATTTTGATCCTTGAGGAGGGTCAGTGCCATAAAGAAGTCGCGCTCCACGGATGAGCCGATCGCCTTGGCCCTGCGCAAGTCGAGAGCGGCACGCCGGTGGCGGAAGTGATCCGCAAGATGGGCATCACCGAGCTGACCTTTTACCGGTGGGAGAAGCAGTTCGCCGGCAGGGGCGTGACCGAGATCCGCCGCCTTAAGCAACTCGAGGATGAGAGCGCCCGGCTCAAGAAACTCGTGGCGGACCTCATCCTGGACAAGACCATGTTTCAGGACGCGGTCAAAAGAAAGTGGTGAAGCCCGTCGTTCGGCGCGAGATCGCAGGCCATCTGCAGAAGGCCTATGGGATCGGCGAACGGCGGGCATGCTCCCTACCAAGCGTACCTACCGCCTCTACCGCGAGGAAGGGCTGTCGATCCGGCCCAAGGCACCCCAGCTCAAGCGCGCAAGCGCGCAAGCGCGCAAGCGCGCATCGCGCTATCGGCGCAGGTCCAGGCCGGCCAGGAGCATAGCGCACTGTCCAATTGTGGATTGTGGAATGGTCGGCGGAGATGCCGCGCACAGCCGTCATCTCGTCAAGATCCCGCAGGCTGAATCGGTAAGCCAGATACCAGCGGACGCCCAGCAGGATTACCGAACGATCAAAATGGCGACCTTTAACATCATGTGCCTCCGGAGCGTGCCGGAGGAGTACGCCACATCGAGCTACGGAACAGTTTGTGAAAAATCCGTTCGTTCCGCTCCCAGCGGCAGCCCCTATGTTATCCGACTAAAGGGCCATTTGCAAAACCGCTTGCTGGCCTGCATAGATGTACTAATGTCATGACAACTTGCCCGCTTTGGTTTGGAAAACAGAGGCATTGCAGATGCGGTCAGATTTCTCCATGAAACTCCTGCGGGCACTCTCCGGCGCGGGTCCATTCTTTGTCGCCGCAGGTACGATCACCCTACTAGCGGTGTGGGATTATCCCACCGGAACGGCCATTCGAATGGGGCCGGGATATTGGCCTCGGCTCCTCGGATTCTTGCTGATCGGCCTCGGAACACTCATTTGGGTCGCCGAGGCGAGACACGTTGAGGAGACTCCGGCCCGCATTCCGATTCGCCCCATCATCTTGATTTTCGGGTCTATCATCGCGTTCGCTCTCGCGGCCGAACGGCTCGGGCTGGTTGCAGCCATCACGGTGTCGGTGTTCCTGTCCGTCTTCGCCCGCCCCGGCGCCCGCCTCACCGAGGTCCTGATCCTCACGATGGGGCTCGTGATTTTCTCGGCCCTTCTCTTCGTGGAGATGCTCGGCGTGTCCCTCCCGCTGCTGCCGAACTGGTAAGATAATGGAAGATCTTCTCCCCAACCTCGTCACGGGTTTTGGAGTCGCGCTGACTCCGGCCAATCTCTTCTTCGCTTTCGCGGGTGCGCTCGTCGGCACCCTTATTGGCGTTCTGCCCGGCGTCGGGCCGATCGCCACGATCGCGCTCCTTCTCCCGCTCACCTACCATTTCGAGCCGGTCAGCGCCTTGATCATGCTCGCGGGCATCTATTACGGCGCTCAGTATGGCGGCTCGACCACGGCGATTCTCATGAACCTGCCAGGGGAGAGCGCCTCTGTCGTCACATGCCTCGACGGGTATCAGATGGCGCGGCGCGGACGGGCCGGAGCCGCCCTGGCGATCGCCGCGCTGGCGTCCCTTTTCGCAGGCTGTCTCGCAACGCTTGTTCTCGCCGCGGCGGCAACGCCGCTGACGGAAGCCGCGCTCCTGTTCGGGCCGGCCGAATATTTCTCGCTCATGGTCCTGGGGCTCGTCGCTGCGATCGTCCTATCCGAGGGCTCCGTGCTCAAGGCTCTGGCGATGATCGCGCTCGGCCTCGTTTTCGGCATGGTCGGCACCGATACCACCACGGGCCTGCAGCGCCTGACGTTCGGAGTCCTCGAGCTCTCGGACGGGATCAGCTTCGTGCCAATCGCCATGGGCCTGTTCGCCGTACCCGAGATCATCCGGAACATCGTGCAGCCGGAGGAGCGCAGCGTCGCCAAGGTGTCCTTCGGCAAGCTCTGGCCTAGCCGCGAGGAGTTCAGGTTGGCCTGGCCCGCGGCCGTGCGCGGAACCGGACTTGGGGCCCTGCTCGGGATCCTCCCCGGCGGCGGCGCGACTCTCAGTTCCTTCGCCGCGTACGTGATCGAAAAGCGCCTGGCGCGGGATCCGTCGCGGTTCGGCCAGGGTGCGGTCGAAGGGGTCGCGTCTCCCGAAGCCGCCAACAATGCCGGAGCGCAGACCTCGTTCATTCCCCTGCTGACCCTCGGAATCCCGGCCAACGCCGTCATGGCGCTCATGGCAGGAGCCCTGACGATTCACGGCATCCGTCCGGGGCCGAGCGTCATCTCCGAACAGCCGGAACTGTTCTGGGGTCTGATCGCCTCCATGTGGATCGGCAACGTGATGCTGGTCGTCATCAACTTGCCCCTGGTCGGCGTCTGGGTGAAGCTGCTGACGGTTCCCTATCGCTGGCTCTACCCCGTGATCCTGGTGTTCTGCTGCATCGGCGTCTACAGCGTCAACAACAGCACTTTCGAGATCCTGCTGCTGGTCGCCTTCAGCGCCCTCGGACTGCTCCTGTACCGCCTGCGCTGCGAACCGGCGCCATTACTTCTCGCCTTCGTGCTCGGGCCCATGATGGAGGACAATCTCCTTCGCGCCATGCGCCTCTCGCGCGGCGACCCGACAACGTTCGTCACGCGTCCGCTTAGCCTTGCGCTGCTCCTGGGGACCCTGGCGCTGCTGCTGCTGGTCGTTCTCCCGACAATCAAGAAAAAGCGCCACCAAGCCTTCGGCTAAATCTCGTAAAAGGAGGAAACACATGAACCTTTGGAAACCGCTCGTCGCAGTGGCACTCGCCGCCTGCGTTCCGCTTGTGAGCGCGAACGCGCAGGGTGACTGGCCTACCAAACCCGTCCGCATTATCGTCCCATTCCCGGCTGGCGGAGCGACGGATGTCATGGGCCGAATCGCCGCGGAAGCGCTGTCGCAGAGGCTCGGCCAGCAATTCGTCGTCGAGAACAAGGGTGGGGCATCGGGCGCGATCGGCGCCGAGGCCGCCCAGAAGTCCGCGCCGGACGGCTACACGCTGATGGTTGCGACTCCGGCCACGCAGGTGACCAACCAATACCTGAAGGCGAAGCTCCCCTATGAACCGGAGAAGGGCTTCGCCTCCGTGGTGCTGCTCTCACGCAGTCCCGTCCTTCTCGTTGCCCATCCGTCGGTGAAGGCGAACTCCGTCGCGGAGCTGCTCGAACTCGCGCGCAAGGAACCGGGCGCGATCAACTTCGGAAGCTCGGGCGCCGGCGCGACCAGCCACCTGGCCGGAGAGCTCTTCAAGTCCATGGCCGGCGTCGACATCGTGCATATTCCCTACAAGGGAGCCGGCCCTGCCATGACCGATCTTCTCGGCGGCCATGTGGAGCTGATGTTCGACAACTTGCAGACGGCGGTTCCGCAGGTTCAGGCGGGCAAGCTCAAGGCGCTGGGCATCACGTCGGCGACTCGCGAAAAGAGTCTTCCGGACGTTCCACCGATCGGAGACACTGTTAAGGGTTACGAGGCGTTGAGCTTCTTGGCTCTCGTAGCGCCTAAGGGAACGCCTCGCCCTATTATCGATACGATCAGCAAGACGATCCAGGAAGAGTTCGAAAAGCCGGAACTCAAAAAGCGCCTGAGCGATCTCGGAATCGAGCCGGTCACCAGCACGCCCGAGGAGTTGGATACCTTCCTGGCCGCCGAGCGGGCCAAGTGGAAGAAGGTCATCGAGACAGCGAAAATCACCGCGGACTAGGACGTTGGACGTGAAAAGTGGCATCCACTTTTCACCGACGCGCTGTCCCTCGTCATGGCTGGACCCGATCCGGCCATGACGAATGAGACAGAGCCCGCACTCCCGCCGAGAATGCGCTACGTTCTCCGACCTGGCTCCCGCGCGTCGCCCGCATCGGGAGCCCAAACCTGGCTCTCTGCTCCAGCCACCCGGAGCATGCTCATCTCGTACTCGTAGAGATCGGGGCGATAGAGAACCTCGATATACTCGACCACACGGCCCTTCTCGTCCCGGACCTGGCGTTTGACGGCCAGCAGCGCCGAGCCAACCTCCACCTCAATCAAGGGTGCCACGATGGTATCCGCGAGCTTCGCGGTGATCGTTTGATCGGCCCGCGCCACGGTGACGCCCGCCTCCTCCAAGAGAACGAGGAGCGGCTTCTTGCCGAGATCTGCCTTACTGAACGTGCGGCCGATCGTTTCCGGAACATAGGTGGTCAGATAGGAGAAAGGTGTGCCTTTGAGCCGCCTCACGCGCACGGTTTTCTGGACAACCGTTCCGATAGGAATCTCCATGGCCCGGGCTACTTCGGTCGAGGCCGCCACATATGCGAAGGACAGCACCTGAACCGATGTCTTGAGGCCCATCGCCAGAAGGTTCTCGAGCAGACCTCTCAGGTTGCCGCGCAGCGGCTCCTGTCGCAGGGGCGGCTGCGGGTAGGTCCCGGATCCCCGGCGACGGGAAATCAGCCCCTCGTCATCGAGCCGGTCGAGCGCTCGCCTGATGGTGATCCGAGAGACCGAAAACAGGGATGCGAGTTCGTGCTCGCCTGGCAATGGCTGTCCCGGCGGGTACGTGCCCTCGACGATCTGCTGCTTGAGAACGACGTAGACCTGATGATGGCGCGGCGACAGCAAGCCGGATGGGCTTTCGCCTCCCGGAGGGTTCGAGTGAACCGTCATTGCCCAGCACCTCCCCATCGAGCGGCATCATCTTAAACAAGGCACACCGCCAAGACCAATCCGGTAGCAGCTGCCCGCGAACAAGAAAATGGCCGGCGACCTATACCAAATGCCAAGCGCGGCTCCGCACCCGCTCATCTTGTCTAGTTGTTATGCCCATAGTACAAGTTGCGAAGCAAGGAACGAGACACCGTCGTGAGCACCAAATATTCCCTGAGAAGCCGCCTCGCCCAGAACCCGCCGCTCCTCTGCCCCGGCGTTTTCGATGCCTTGAGCGCTGCCTTGGCCGAACAGGCTGGCTTCGAAGCCGTTTATCTCTCGGGGGCCTCGCTGGCCTATACGCGGCTCGGCCAGCCGGACATCGGACTACTCGGGCTGACGGAGTTCGCAGACGCGCTTTTCCGGATTCGCGACCGCATCGAAATCCCAATCATCATCGATGCAGACACAGGCTTCGGAAACGCCATCAACGTCAAAAGGACGGTCCGCACGCTGGAGCGCAGCGGCGCGAACGCGATTCAGCTCGAGGATCAGTCCTTTCCGAAGCGCTGCGGCCACCTGAAAGGCAAGGCGCTCATCCCTCCCGCCGAGATGGCGGGTAAAATTCGGGCTGCCGTCGATGCACGGCAGAGCGAGGATACCCTGATCGTCGGCCGGACGGACGCGATTGCTGTCGAGGGGCTGAACGCGGCCTTGGATCGCGCCGAGATGTACCTCGAGGCGGGCGCTGATGTCCTTTTCGTGGAAGCGCCTCGCAGCATCGACGAGATGAAGTCCGTTCAGGCGCGGTTCGAGCCCCGCGTTCCTCTGCTTGCGAACATGGTCGAGGGCGGAACGACACCCGTGCAGTCATCGGGCGATCTGGCGCGGCTCGGGTTCCGCATCATTATCTATCCGGGCGCCCTGGTCCGCCTCCTCGCGCGGACGATGGGCGAGTTTCTCGGCCAGCTGAGAGCGTCCGGCACGACCGCCGCCTACAGCGATCGCATGTACGATCTCACGCAGCTCAACGACGTGATTGGCACCACGGCCGTTCTCCGCGACGGCGCGCGCTACGATCCCGCGAAGGGGGACGAAGAGAAAGCCGATGGCTTCGTCGCGAAGCTGGCCTCGTAGGTTGAGTGAGAGTGCGTCGATGTCCGCTAAAACTCAGTTCGACAAGCTTTGGGACAGCCATGCGATCGTCACGCGCGAGGACGGGCAGACCCTCTTATGGGTTGACCGTCATTTCGTCCATGAGGGCTCGTTTCATGCCTTCAATAAGCTGAAGGAGCGCGGCACCGGTGTGGCCCGTCCGGATCTGACATTCGGCGTCGCCGATCATTACGTGCCGACGCGCCGGTCCGGACATTCCATCGATCCGGCGATTCTGAGTATGGTCCGGCAGCTGGAGGAGAATACGTTCGGCCATGGCGTGATGCTCTTCGGCCTGAATGATCCGCGCCAGGGCATCGTCCATGTGGTCGGCCCGGAGCAAGGGCTGACGCTTCCCGGCTTGCTCGTCGTCTGCGGCGACAGCCACACCTCGACCCACGGAGCCTTCGGCGCCTGGGCGTTCGGCATCGGAGCCTCGGAAGTGGCCCATGTCCTGATGACCCAAACCCTGTGGCAGAAGAAGCCGAAGCGGATGCGGATCACCGTCGACGGAAAAATCCCTCCCGGCATCACGGCGAAAGATATCGCGCTCTCGATCATCGCCACGATTGGAGCTGACGGCGCGCAGGGCCACGCGGTCGAATATGCCGGATCGGCGATCCGGTCCTTGTCGATGGAAGGACGCCTGACTCTCTGCAACATGTCCATCGAAGCGGGCGCGCGGTGCGGCATGGTTGCGCCCGACGAGACCACGATCGACTTCCTTCGCGATTTGCCCTTCGCGCCGAAAGGCGAGGCCTTCAACAGGGCTGTGGAGGACTGGATGCGGCTGTCGAGCGATCCGGATGCGGTGTTCGACCGTGACATCGTTCTCGACATGTCCAATATCGCGCCCGTCGTGACATGGGGGATCAGCCCGGAAGAGGCGCTGCCGATCACGACGACGATTCCCGATCCGGACAGCATGCACAACGACGGCAAGGCGCAGCAGATCCGCAACGCTCTCGACTACATGGGCCTCAAGCCCGGCCAGAAGCTCACCGATATTCGCATTGACCGGGTCTTCATCGGTTCGTGCACCAACAGCCGGATCGAGGACCTTCGCGCGGCCGCTCTGGTTCTCGCCGGACGAAAGTCCAAGGTCCCGGGACTCGTGTCGCCCGGCTCGACCCTGGTCAAGCAACAGGCGGAAGCTGAAGGGCTCGACCGGATCTTCCGAGAGGCCGGTCTGGAGTGGGCAGAGTCAGGCTGCTCCATGTGCGTTGGCATGAACGGAGACATCGTCCAGCCCGGTGAGCGCTGCGCCTCCACCACCAACCGGAACTTCAAGGGGAGGCAGGGCCCCGGCTCGCGAACCCATCTCATGTCCCCGGCCATGGTCGCGGCTGCCGCCGTGACGGGCCGTCTCGCCGACGTCCGTGCTTTGATCGAGGAGCGCTCCTGATGCAGCCCTTCACGCACCTGACCGCGATTGCGTGCCCCATGCCGTATCCTAATATCGATACGGATCAGCTGATCCCGGCCCGATTCATGAAGCGCTCCCGGGCTGAGGGCTATGGCGGCTACCTGCTCCACGACATGCGGTTTGACAGCAACGGGGCGGAGATTGCAGGCTTCCCTTTGAACCGACCAGAATTCAGGCAGGCGCACATCGTTGTGGCGGGGAGGAATTTCGGAGCGGGCTCCTCCCGGGAGGCCGCCGTCTACGCCCTGGTCGATTATGGAATCCGATGTGTCGTTGCGCCGAGCTTCGGCGACATCTTCGCGTCCAATGCCGTCAACAACGGCCTGCTTCCGGCGCGTGTCGGAGAGCAGGATGCGGAGACTCTGTTTCGAGCGATCGAGAGCGGCGTTTCTGCGTTGCGGATCGACCTTGAGATCCAGACGATCACTGCGGGCGATCTGGTCGTTCCCTTCGCAGTCGATCCCGTCTGGCGCATGAAGCTTCTGAACGGCTGGGACGATATCGACCTGACCCTCAGCCACGGGAATGTGATTGAAAGATTCGCCGCAGAAGATTTCAACAGGCGCCCCTGGGCTCAGATCTCTCGATCCTGACGGCGGAGGTGCAGTTGCGTTAACTCGGGCATGAGTGCGAACTGTGCCGCTCTACTGGCAAAACCCAACCCATCTGAAGCATGCGCCGTGTCACGCGCATATGCTGCGCCCAGGCTTTGTCTGGTCCAATCACAAGCCGCTCAGAATGCTCCCACTCGGAAGCGCAATAATTTTTTCTCGGAGCCGAGAGGCGCATTTATCCTTACTGCTACCACTAGCCGTCGAATCCTCCTGAGCACCATCCTAGGCCGCTGTCCTGATAATCAAATCCCTTGGCTGGGCCTGGCCACTACTGCGCTCCACTACGAACAAGATCATGCTCGCTCCAGGGGATGCCATACAAAACATCCTGTTCTTAATAATGGATTTTCCTGTTTACAGGAAGAAAAATCCTTTATATTGAACAGATATGATGCTGACGCTGCCCCAAGAACGATTTGATGCATTTGATGATCAATGCTCCCGGTGGGCAGGATGCTCGCAGGCACTCGCAGAGCAACTCAGCAATGCCCACCGCTTCGCCATCCAGCGCGTCCGGCTTCGCATCTCCGATACGTTCGAGGGGCAAACGGGCGAGGAGGAAGCATTCTGGTCTGCCCTTCTGGGCCTGACAGGACAGGATCGCGTTCCATTTTGCCCACAACACACTCGAGGTGTCATTGGTCAATTTGAGCGCTTGCAGGCTATCCGCCTCAACAATAAGAAACTCATCAGGTTCAATCCTCAGACCGATATTATCCTCATCAAGATTGATCCCAGACAGGCCGCCCGAAGAATCTGCGCCCTCGCTTGGGGCGAGAACGGAGCCATTCTCGATATGGTCTCGTGTCTCATTCCTCCGCCTTCACACCCGCCAACGAGGCTCACTCTGCCACGACGCACCGAGGAGGCAGCCTCGTTCCCGCTGCCAATTCCCGCATAGCGCAGCAGGATATGTTGATCCTGCTGCGAACGGCGGCACGCCGTGTGTCAGAAGCCGCTGTGGCAAAGCCTCTGCAACTGCTCGAGGGAGCAGCTATCGAGATCGAGTGCGGGTAATAGATCGTTGTCTCTCGTTAAGTCGCGCCCATACGCCGCCGAGAACAGATTAATACCTGCCTCGTGCAGGGTTGCAGGCGCACCGGCCATTCGCCCGAGAAGAGCAGTCGGCACCAGGCCGAAGGGAACATCCTCCAGAATGTACCGGCTGTTCACAGTGGTGGGGCCGAAGCCTCCACGACCCTGGCGGTGCATCTCCTGATTCATCTCTGACACGCTGCCCATGGGCACATGGAACGAGAGTGAGAAGTGCTCCTTCACGGTGCGCACCGACAAGCCAAAGGTCTTTGCAATGGCCAGACGCTCCTCGTCGAGTGCCTCGATGAGGCGTCCGACGGTGGGTGTGACATTCTCGCCTTGGCCCCACACTTCGCCGCGCTCCATGCGGGTCAGGTTCAGGAGTGCGATCGCGAGATGGTTCTGAGGATTGAGGTTGCTCAGGGCGATCGCAAGCAGGCCGTCGCGCTTGACGAAGCGATCGCCGAAAAGCGTGGTGCACAGCGCGTGCCCTTCGGCGATGGCGCTCTGCGGAACTGTCGCGAGATCGACTTTCTGGCGTACGGTGGCCACGAATACCTCGGTTGGACTTTTCTGCCGACCGGTCGTTACGGTAGTGCCCCAAACAATGATCGGCGCGCGTACACCGCGTGCGGCAAGCAACTTCGAGAGATACAGCGCGCCGAACGAGGCATGCGAGCTGATGATGACCGGCTGCCCTTCGCGGATATGGGGTGCCGCCGCCTCGAACACACGCTTGTGACCGTAGCCGGGCAGGGCGATCATGACCGCGTCAGCAGTCTCGACGGCCTCAGAGCAGCTCCGGGCAATACGCGGCGTGAAGGTCCCCTCGACCGCATTGGTGGCCATCAGAGGCTTTCCTGCGGCAAGCTCCTTGGTGCGCTCCCCAGAGGGCGACCAAAGCATGGGGTCGTGTCCCGCCTGCGCAAGATAGGCAGCCGCCCCATAGGCTATAGCGCCCGCTCCAAGAATACTCACCCGCATCGACTTCTCCTCTTCCGTTGGTTTTGGTGCCGCTCGGCACGTATCCGCGCCTTGCAGGGCGTGTATGCTATCAGCTGGATTCGTGCCCAGCTTGCGAATGCCTCTGAGAGATCTTGATGCCATCCGCAATCCACGAAACTGGATTCGTCCATCCGCAGGTCTTCTTTATTCTGGATGGATAGTATATCTATATTGGCCTATGGTTGAAATTCCATTTTCCAGGACGTGGGAAAGTTAACCTGCATGGCTGAAGAGATCAATACGCCGCAGATCGGCCCAATCATCCAGCGTCACAGGAAGAGCCTCGGGCTGACACTTGAACAACTGGCAGCGCTGTCGGGTGTCTCGAAATCGATGCTGTCCCAGATCGAGCGGGGGCAGGCCAATCCCACGTTCGCCGTGCTTTGGGGTTTAACAAGGGCGCTCAAGATCGAGTTCTCGGATCTTCTCGCCGGAAAGTCCGTGCCGCATTCGTCCGATGATACGATCGAGATCGTGCCGGCAACGCAAACACCGGAGATCCGCAGTGGCGACGGATCCTGCCGGCTTCGTATCCTTAGCCCTGCACGCCTTGCGGGACGCATCGAATGGTACGAGGTCGAAATCGCCCCGTCCGGGATGCTGGACAGCGGGCCGCACGCAACCGGGGCTTTCGAGCATTTCACGGCGCACACGGATGGATTCGAGATCACGAGCGGCCACGTCACACGTTCGCTCAAGGCGGGAGAGACGGCGCGCTATCCAGCTGACGTGCCGCATCGGATCCGTAATGTGCTCAACAAGCCGGCTAAAGGATTGATGATCCTCCTCTATCGATAAACTTTAGGGAAGGTGACAGAAAATACTCTGGATCCAACTTGACACGTTTCCGTTATAGTGGAAATATCCATTATATTGAAAGCGTGGAGAGCGGATGTGAGGTTCCTCGATCACCTGGCCGACCTTCTCAAGGACATCGAGGCAGAGGGACTCTACAAGCAGGAGCGCCTCATCACGGGGCCTCAAGGCGGACGGATCGACGTCGCCTCGGCGGGCGGGACGCGCAGTGTCGTCAATCTCTGCTCGAACAATTATCTTGGTCTCGCTGATCATCCCGACATCATCGCCGCTGCCAAAGAGGGCCTCGACAGGTTCGGCTTCGGCATGGCTTCTGTTCGCTTCATCTGCGGGGCGCAGACGCTGCATCGCGAGTTGGAGTGTGCCATCGCCCGCTATCTCGGCAAAGAAGATGCAATCCTCTTCGCAGCCTGCTTCGATGCCAATGGCGGCGTGTTTGAGCCATTGCTCGGCCCGGAGGATGCGATCCTCTCCGATGCGCTCAACCACGCGTCGATCATTGACGGCATTCGCCTGAGCAAGGCCAAGCGCTATCGCTATGCCAACGGCGACATGAACGCCCTCGAGGACAGCCTCAAGGAGGCCGTTGCTGACGGGGCGCGCTTCAAGCTCATCGTGACCGATGGCGTCTTCTCGATGGACGGATACATCGCCAACCTGCCTGCGATCTGTGATCTCGCCGAGCGCTACGATGCGCTCGTGATGGTGGACGATTGCCACGCTACCGGTCATCTCGGTGAGGAGGGTCGCGGAACGCCCGCCCTTACCGGTGTCGGGGACCGGGTGCACATCGTGACCGGCACCCTCGGCAAGACCCTCGGTGGAGCAATGGGCGGCTTCGTTGCCGCTGCGCAGCCGGTCATTGACATCCTGCGCCAGCGGGCTCGGCCATATCTGTTCTCCAACAGCTTGGCGCCAGCTGTTGCGGCGGGCTCGCTGCGCGCGATTGAGATCGCGAAGAGCGCCAACGATCGACGCGCCACGCTCGCTCGCCATGCGGAGCGCTTTCGGGGTGCCATGGCAACGGCCGGCTTCGAACTTCTTCCCGGTTCGAGCCCCATCATACCGGTGATGCTCAATGACGCGCGCCTATCGCAAGACATGGCGCGTTCGCTCGACGCGCGCGGCGTCTACGTTGCAGGTTTCTTCTTTCCTGTCGTGCCGAAGGGGAGGGCGCGCATTCGCACGCAGATATCGGCCGCGCTCAGTGACGCCGATATCGACTATGCCGTCGATGCCTTCAAGGATGCCGGCAAGGCGCTCGGCATTATCTGATGATGGCCTTAAGGAAACAGGTTCGATGAAAGCGCTCGTTAAAGCCCAAGCGACTCCCGGCCTCTGGCTGCACGAGGAGCCCGTCCCGACTATCGGACCGGAAGACGTGCTCGTGCGCGTGCGCAAAACGGGAATCTGCGGCACTGACATTCACATCTATACATGGGACGAGTGGGCGAGCCGCACGGTTGCGGTGCCAATGGTCGTTGGCCACGAGTTCGCCGGTGAGATTGTCGAGAAAGGCTCTGCGGTTCGCGATCTCGGTCTCGGCCAGCGCGTGTCCGGCGAGGGGCATGTGATCGGGATGAGGAGCCGGGCAGCCCGCGGTGGGCGGTTCCACCTCGATCCCGAGACGCGAGGCATCGGCGTCCACATTCAGGGAGCCTTCGCGGACTACGTCAAGATCCCCGCCTTCAACATCGTTCCTCTTCCTGACGACATTGACGACGAGATCGGTGCTATTCTCGATCCCCTGGGCAATGCCTTGCACACGGCACTGTCGTTCGACCTCGTGGGCGAGGATGTGCTGATCACCGGCGCTGGCCCTATCGGAATCATGAGCGCAGCCGTCGCGCGGCACGTCGGCGCTCGGCATGTCGTCATTACCGACGTAAACCCGAAGCGCCTTACGCTCGCCGCGGAGGTCGCCGACGTAGTGCCCGTTGACATATCCAAGGAGGACCTTGCCTCCGTCATGGGACGGCTTGGAATGAAGGAGGGGTTCGACATCGGCCTTGAGATGAGTGGCGCCCCCGCCGCGTTTGAGCAGATGGTCGATCATCTTGTCATGGGTGGAAAGATCGCGATGCTTGGCATCCCCGCGCGTCCTTTTCCGGTCGATTGGACGAAAATCGTGTTCAAGATGATCACGGTGAAGGGCATCTACGGACGTGAGATGTTCGAGACGTGGCATAAGATGCTTTCACTGCTGCAATCGGGCCTCGATGTAAGAAAGGTTATTACACATCGTTTCGACGTTGCGGAGTACGAACGCGCTTTCGAGGTCATGAAGAGAGGTGACAGCGGCAAGATCATCCTGAACTGGGCTTCCTGACGTGCACTACGTCGTGCGGAGCTCCTCCATTCGACGGGCCGGAATCAGGTCCGGTTTCTCAATTTGGCGCGGACGGCCAAGTTTGGGCTTGTCCCGCGCCGATCAGGTGGGCTTAAATCCCGCCTGCCTTTGGCCTATCCCGCGGCTCACGATCCGGAGGACAGGCCTCTTCAATAAAGAGAGGGGACATAAGATGGACGTCAGGACGACACGCAGATCCGCATTGAAGATCCTTGGTGGAGGTGCGCTCGCAGTGCCCTACATCATTCGCCCGCGGCCGGGCTGGGCGGCGACCCAGGTGCTCAACATCACGACCTACGACAAATTCCTGCCCAAAGAATTTCTCGACAAGTTCCAGCGCGATACTGGCATCGAAGTCCGCATCCGACTTACGGACGACCAAGGCAAGCAGTACAATCTGCTTACGGCGGAGGCGTCTAAGCCCTCCACGGACATCGTCACGGTCGCTGGCCACCGATTCGCGCAGTTTGTCGATTCGAAGCTGCTCGCTCCACTCGACACGGGGCGCATCCCCAACTGGAAGAACTTGATCAGCGTCTACCAGGATTCGCCCTGGCTGCGCATTAACGGCAATATCTGGGGCACGCCTATCCTCGCTGGTTACGAGGGGCTGGTGCGGAACACCGAACAGGTGAAGGACACCGACAGCTGGGGCGTGATGTTCGATCCCAAGTACAAGGGACTTACCTCGTACATCGTCGGTGACTTCCTTTCCATCACGATGCTCTATCTCGGGCATGACGGCGATTTCGTCAGCTACATGGGCAAACCTCAGGAGGCGCAGAAGGCGACCAACGAGGCTCGTGACTTCCTGATCAAGAATAAGGGCATGTTGCGCAAGTTCTATGATGCCGGCTCGGAAGTGCAGCAGATGTTCATCAATGAGGACATCTATCTTGCACAGGCCTGGTCTGGCCCCGCGGCCAAGTTGATCATGGAAGGCCACCCGGTCGAGCTGTCCGTGCCCAAGGAAGGCACCTACGGCTTCGTCTACACCCTTAATTTGGTGAACAACGCGCCGAATGCTGAGAACGCATACAAGTTCCTCGACGCGGTGCTTGCCTCGCCGGAGGTCGGCGCGTCCATGACTCGCCAGTCGGGCTTTGCCTCGACCTTCAGTGGTGTGGATAAACTGCTGAACGAGCGCGAGCGGAAGGCCGCGGCCCTGCCACAGGCCCAGGTCGAGCGCATCCGCTTCTTCAGCTCACAAAACCGCGACATGAAGAACGAGATGGTCGATCGCGCGTCCGCCGAGATCAAAGCCGCCTAAACATCCAAGCGCAGCCTCCGGTCACTCTTGCTGGGGGCTGCGGAACGACAAAACGGACGTATGACAGTGATCACTCAGGGCGCAACGACCGCCGCACATCCCCCGGACGAACCCCGTGCAGCTCCACGCTACGGATCAGTCTTTGGTTACCTAGCGGGCTCGACACTCTACCGCTCAACCATCGGTGCCGTCCTTGAGACGCGCATCGGTCGGCTTTTCTTACTCGTGGCTGTTCCCCTAATCTGGATCGTCGGGTTCAACCTTGGACCTCTGTTCCAGGTGATCCGTATCAGCTTCCTGGCGAACTATCCTCTGGAGGAGGGCGCCGAAGCAGCTTACACCCTTTCCAACTACACGGCTTTCTTCCAGGAGCCGATCTATTACATCCCCTTTATCCGCAGCCTGATCTTCTCGGCGCTGGCGACGGCGGTCACGCTGATCATCGTCTACCCGATCGCCTATTACATCGCCAAGATCGTCCGCCCGCAGCGACGCACCAAGGCTCTGCTGCTGCTGCTGGTGCCTTTCTGGGCGGGCGAGATCATTCGAACGTTCTCAGTCATCATGCTCTTGGCCAATCGCGGTGCCCTCAACATGCTGCTCCGCGAACTCGGGCTGATCGACCGGCCAATCCCCATGCTCTACAGCTATTTTTCCCTGAGCTTCGGCGTGGTCTATCTCATCTGCCTCTATATGCTGCTGCCGCTCTACTCGGCGATCGAGAAAATCCCCTCGCATCTGCTTGATGCCGCAGCCGACCTCGGAGCGGGTCCTTTGACTCGGTTCCGCAGGATCGTTCTGCCACTGTCGCGCGATGGAATTGTATCAGGCTGCAGCCTGGTGTTTCTGACCTGTATCGGTGTATTTGCAACGCCGATGCTGCTCGGAGGGCCCAACACATCCCTGTTCCCCGAGACGATCGGTGCCTTCTTCCACGGCGCGAGCGACAAATGGCCCATCGGAGCGGCTTTCGCCACTATCCTCTTAGTCGCCTCTTTGATCACGGCAGGACTTTTCATGCGGGTCATCGGCGATCGGACAGCGAGGCTCATGTGATGCGCGAGAATCCTGCCCTGGTCGATATGCCACGCATGCTGCTCACAGCAGCCTACTGGGCTTTCGTTCTCTACCTTCTCGCGCCTTTGGCACTGATGATGCTCATGAGCTTCAAGGACGCAAACTTCATTGCCTTCCCGATCGGGAAATGGACGCTCGACTGGTACGCCAAGTCACTTCAGGACCAGCAGTTCCTGTCCGCGTTCGCTTATTCTCTCCTGATCGCCATAAGCTCGACCGCTGCGGCCACGGTCATCGGGGTTTGGATTGCGCTCCTGATCTCCGCCGAGGGAATTTGGGCCCGGACCGTGATCTTCGCGCTTGCGTGCATCCCGGCAGTGGTTCCTGGCATGATCTCGGCCATTTCACTGCGCATTTTCGTCCGCACCATCGACATGCAGACGGGAACCGAAGCGATTATTCTCGGACACACGGTGCACGCCGTCCCCTTTGTCGTCGTCATGGTCCTTACACGCCTTCGCGCCATGCCGCGCAGCTTGGTCGATGCCGCACGAGACCTCGGTGCTGATCCCATCATCGCCTTCTTTCGTGTGACGCTGCCCTTCTTGTGGCCAGCAGTGATCGGCGGCATGATCTTCTGCATGCTGCTCAGCATCGATGATTTCGTCCGCACCTTCTTCCTCGGCGGCTACCAGGCGACCTTGCCGATGCTCATCTTTGCCAAGATCCAGGGGGGCATGTCGCCTGAGATCAACGCAATGGCGACCCTTGTCCTGGTGACGACCGCCGCCGTCGGCCTCTACGCCGAGCATTTCACCCGCAGTTCGAGAGCCCGCTGATGGAACCGATCGTCCATTTCGACAATGTCACGAAATTGTACGGCCAGTACAAAGCCGTAGATGCCCTGGATCTCAAGATCGAGCCTGGAAAGTTCGTGACCCTGCTCGGTCCATCGGGCTGCGGCAAGTCCACGACCCTGCGCATGCTCGGGGGCTTCGAGATCCCGAACTCCGGCCGGATCCTCCTCGGCGGCAAGGACGTGACGCGCCTTCCTCCCAACCGGCGCAACGTGAACATCGTGTTCCAGGATTATGCCCTGTTCCCGCACATGACGATCGCGCGCAATATCGCTTTCGGAATGGAGCTTCAGGGCCGGAAGTCGGACGAGATCCATCGCCGTGTCACGGAACTGCTCAATCTCGTCCAGCTCGAGGCATTCGCCGACAGGATGCCTGCACAGCTCTCCGGCGGCCAGCGCCAGCGCGTCGCCCTGATGCGGGCACTCGCGCCCGATCCCCAGGTGCTCCTGCTGGACGAGCCTCTGAGCGCCCTTGACGCGAAGCTGCGTCAGCAGATGCAGATCGAGCTGAAATCCATCCAGGAGAAGACCGGGAAGACCTTCCTGTTCGTGACGCACGATCAGGAGGAGGCCATCACGATGTCGGATCAGATCGTTGTGATGAACCAGGGGAAGATCGAACAGATTGGCGACCCGCACACGCTTTACGGTAGGCCGCGCAGCCGCTTCGTGGCGAATTTCATCGGGGAGACCAACTTGCTCGAGTGTATCGTCGAAGGGGCCGACGAGCGGAGCGCTGCGCTCAGGTGGGCCGGGGGTCCCATGCGCGCCGCCGTTAACGATGTCCACCCTAAATCGGGTGACCGCATACACGTGGCCATTCGTCCTGAAGCCATCCAGTGCTCTCCGGAAGGGCAGGCGGGTGTCAACAGCCTGCCCGGACGGGTCGACCAGCGCATCTTCAAAGGCAATCACACCTCCCTGAGAATTGAGGTTGCGCCGGGGTGCTATCTGAATGCCCTCGTGGATCCGGCCTCCTCGAGCCGGCTGTTGGATCCGCAGGTCTGGATACGCTGGAACGAGGACAGCGCCGTGATTCTCCACGATTAACGCGCCTTCGCGCCGCTACACCCACGACAGACCGAGGCGATACGTGACACATTCTCATCGTGACGCGAGCGACTGCGGCCTAGAGGCCCTTGGCGCTCGAGTAGAGCAGGATCTCGCTTACCTCAACTATCCGCCAGCGAACTGGCTTCCTACCACCACGCATTCCAGTGAACGGCCGGTCAGTGATGTGGTGGTGGTAGGCGCAGGGATGTGCGGCCTCGTAGCCGCCTTCGCCCTTACGCGTGCGGGTATTCGGAATCTGCGGATCGTCGACAAGAACCCCGAAGGGTTCGAGGGGCCGTGGATGACCTATGCGCGGATGGAGACGCTACGCTCGCCCAAACAATTGCTGGGGCCAGCCTATGGTGTGGCTTCGCTCACGTTTCGCGCATGGTTTACGGCGCAGTTCGGGACCGAGGCGTGGGAAGAACTCTTCCGCATCCCGCGCCCGATGTGGATGGATTACCTTCGGTGGTACCGTAGTGTGCTGAAGCTACCGGTGGAGAACGGCATTGAGGTGACGCGCATCCGCCCGCTCGACGACCTCCTCGAGCTTGAAATCGAGAATGGCAATCAGCCTGCCATCCTGACGCGCCGTGTCATTCTCGCCAATGGTCGTGAGGGACTGGGAGCACCAACGATCCCGTCGTTTGTGCGGGATCTTCCACGCGAACGCTGGTCCCATTCCTCGGACGAAATCGACTTCGCCGCCCTTCGTGGAAAGCGGGTGGTGGTTATCGGGGTCGGTGCCTCCGCGATGGACAACGCTGCTGTGGCGCTCGAGGAGGGTGCCCGTGAGGTCCGGCTTTTGGCGCGGCGACAGAAGATGCCGACGATCAACAAGCTCATGGGGGTCGGGTCCTACGGGATGACGGCTGGCTTCCCGAAGCTGAGCCCCGTGTGGCGCTGGCGCATCATGGACTACTCCTTCAAGCAGCAGACGCCTGCGCCGCGCAACTCGACCCAGCGGGTGAGCCGTCATTCCAACGCGTTCTTCCATTTTGGCTGCGGCATCGAGACGATGCAGGTGCGGGGCGATGAAATCGTCATCAGGACGCAGGCCGGTCGGAGCTTCATCACCGATCATGTGATCCTCGGCACTGGATTTTCGGTCAGCGCGACGAGTCGACCCGAGCTCGCCGAGTATTCGGACAACATTGCGACGTGGGGCGATCACTACACACCTCCAGCCCAGACAGGGAACGCTGATCTTGCGACCTTCCCCTGGCTTGGTGACGATTTTTCCTTCATGGAGAAAGTGCCCGGCACCGCGCCCTGGTTGCCAAAGATCCATTGCTTCAATTATGGCGCGACCCTGAGCCTGGGGAAGGTCAGCGGCGATATTCCGGCGATCAGCGAGGGAGCGGCGTGGCTTGCTCGAGGTGTGGCGGCCAGTTTCTTCGTATCCGACGTTGAACACCACTGGCAAGCTCTTCTCGACTACTCGCAGCCGGAGCTTCAGGGTGACGAGTGGCAAGATGCCGACGCCGAGAGTCCGGCGGACGTCCGGATTGTCTAGACGCCCCATTTCGGTCCCTCCCATCCGAGACGAAAGGAACATCTCATCATGGATCTAGGCGACCCTGCGGATATCATCGACAAGGCAGCGGGCCTCAACCCCGCAACGGGGGTGGGCATCTTGCGCCGCGAGCGTCCGGAAATCCTGCGCCTGAGCCAGACGAGCTACAGGGCCGCCTTGCATCCGGCTGATGCTGGTAACCTTTCCTACGTCGAACGTGCGGCGCTCGCATGCCGCATGGCCCGCCTCCTGAAGGATGATGCGCTAGCCGCCCACTATGCCGGTCTGCTCGGTGGTGAGGGGGCTGGCTCGTCCACGGCGACGCTCGTCGATCCTAGTATCACGAACGCCGTGGATGCGCGCACGAACGCGATCCTGCGCCACGTCGATCTGCTGACGCTTTCCCCTGAGAAGGCAACACGTGGCGACGTCGAGAGACTCATGTCCGCTGGCCTCACCGACCGGGACGTTGTGACGCTAACGGGTCTGATTGCCTTTGTGAACTATCAAGCCCGCGTGGCGGCGGGAATGCGCATGCTGAAAGGCGAATGAAATGGGCGATCCCGTGCACGAACTGACCCTCCAAACTCTGGACTGGCACCCCTACGTTACTCCGGTCGACCTGCAGCAAGCGACCCCGGAGCAACTCGATGTTTTAAAGGTGACCCCATCAAACACTAAGGTTTCTGCCTATCTGCTGGTGCTCGCTCAGGACGCGGAGATCCTGGCCGAGCGGACGCCGCTCTACAACGACATCATGTACAGCCGCGGTGGACTGTCACGTGCCGAGCGCGAGTTGGGCGCTCTCGCGGCCTCCGTGGTGAATCGCTGCATCTATTGCGCCTCGGTCCATGCCAACCGCTACATCACGTTGAGCAAGCGTCCCGATGTGGTCGAGACGATCTATCGCGAGGGGGCCGACGCCGAGTTGCCAGCCCGCGACCAAGCCATTTTCGATTATGGCGTCAAGCTGACGCGCGCACCTGGCTCTATCGACGCGGAAGACCTTGCTGCGCTGCGCGAGGTCGGCCTCAGCGATCTGGAGATCCTCGACCTGACCCATGCCGCAGCCATCTTTGGTTGGGCCAACCGCCTCATGCACACTCTCGGTGAACCGCGGCGGCAGGACTGATCCCCACGGCGGGTGATGTCTGGATTCCCGCAGCAGAAAGGTCGAACGGTGAGCGACAAACGAAGTCGATCTTTCGAAGTGTCCCACCAGGAGATCCTACGCATAGCCCTGCCGATGATGCTTGCCCATCTCTCGACACCGCTTGTCGGGCTCGTGGCGACGGGCGTTGTCGGGCGCGCGGGAGATGCCGCACTCATCGGCGGCGTGGCCTTGGCTTCCGTCATCTTCGATGTGGTCTTCGTGTCCTGCAACTTCCTGCGGGGGGCGACCACAGGCTTTACAGCCCAGGCTGTAGGCGCTGGCAACCGCACGGAGGAACAGAGCATGCTGCTCGGAGCCTTCGTAATCGCGGTAGGGGTGGGCGTCACGCTCGTGCTGCTGCGGCAGCCAATCGGAATTCTGGGCCTCGAGGTCCTTGGTGCGTCGGGAGCGGTCGCAGAGGCAGCAAAGGGGTATTTCGCGATCCGCATCTGGTCGGCACCGTTTGTTCTGTTCAACTATGTTGCATTTGGCTGGATTCTTGGGCGAGGGGAGGCGTTTCTCGGACTGATGCTGCAGACGCTGCTCAACGGTCTCGGAATCGCCTTAAGCCTGTGGTGGGTGCTGTATCTCGGATGGGGTGTGGAGGGGGCTGCTCTCGCCAGCGTCGTCGCGGAAGCTGTCACTACTGCGGCAGGTCTTGGCCTCGTCATCACGCGCACCAGCGCCGCTCACTGGAATCTCGCAGAGATCTGGAATACCCGGCGCCTGCGCCGTCTGGCGGCAGTCAACTCGGACATGATGGTGCGCTCGCTCGCACTTCTTCTCGGGATCTCGTTCTTCACGCGACAGAGCGCGGCGATGGGAATAGACATTCTGGCCGCGAACACCATCCTGCTCCGGTTCTATTCCGTTGCCATCTCCTTCCTCGACGGGATGGCTACGGCAGCGGAGCAACTTGCAGGCCGTGCGGTAGGCGCACGCTACCGCCCTGCCTTCGATCAAATGGTCCGACTCACCACCGGTTGGGGCGTCGGGATTGCGGTTGGCATCTCGTTTGCGATCGCCCTCACAGGGGGATTGGTGATCGATTGGATAGGGCCATCCAGGCCTGTGAAGCACATGGCTTATGAGTTCCTTCCTTGGGCCGTACTTCTCCCACTCGCCGGAGCGGTAGCATTCCAGATGGATGGCATCTTTATCGGCGCGACATGGTCGCGTGAGATGCGCAATATGATGCTACTCTCATTAGCCATATATCTCGCGGCTTGGGCAGTTCTGACACCTGCCTTCGGGAACCACGGGCTTTGGATGTCCTTCCTGATCTTCCTTGGTGCGAGGAGTATCGCGTTCAGACTCTGGATGCGCCGCCTCGTTCCTCGCACGTTCCCCTGATATCCGAGTAGGATGCGATCCTGCCGCGCGTATTTCAGAGGTCCTGCCATACTGGAAGCAGGGCTCGATCCGCGCTCGCGCCGGCTTCGCGTTTGATCGCGCTTTGATCTTCGCCGCCGGTGGTTTCGCCTTCGCCAGCCTCTCTGCCGGTATCGGCGCCTCCAATGATGACATGTTGACCGGCTGGATCCTCGGCGCTGGTATCGAGTATGCCTTCACCAACAACCTGACGACCCGTCTCGAGTACCGCTACACCCGCTACGATGGCGACAGCATCGTATTCGACACTACAGACTTCGGGGGCAGCGAGCTTGAGTTCCACACGGTGCGCGTTGGCGTGAGCTACAAGTTCGGCACCTACTAAGGTTCGTCACGTGAGCGACAGAAAAGGACCGGGGTTCCCCGGGCCTTTTTCGTTGGCTGGAAGGTAGAACGCGGGCAATTAGCGAGAATAGCATTCCTCGGCGAACTGCAGATGACGGCGACGATTGTGTGCGTCAAGTTCTGCAAAGCAGGGCGGCCAGTCAGATTGTCTGAGCGGCGTCGCGGAACTGATCCTTCTTGTGCTCTTTCAGGTCCTCCATGTTGACGTAGCGGCGCGCCTCAAGCCAGTTCTCATGCGTATTGACTGCCAGCGCTCGTACCAGCGGACAGCATGAGACCGCATCGGGGCAGATCCACACCACGTAAGTCCGTCGCCTGATCTCCTCGTTGGCGTGCTCAAGCATGTTGGTGCTATCGAGGTGCTTGTGGTGCCGGCGCTGCAGCCCGTAGAAGGTGAGCGTCTCTTCGATCGTCTCCTCGGCCCAGGGCACAAGGCGCAGGTAGCAGCCCTCTCAGTTGGCAGTCCAGGCCGCTAGATCGCGCCGGGCTTCCTCGACCGAGCGGCGGTCGCACAACCAGCGCAGCTCCTGCAGGACGTCATCATCGACCTTGCGCAGCAGGTGATCGAGCGCGTTCCTCAAAAAATGCATATAGCAGTGTTGATAGGCAGCCTCACTCAGCACCTCGCGGATGGCTGCCCGCAGCCCGGCATGGTCGTCCGCCACCACCAGTTCCACGCCGGAGAGGCCGCGGTCGCTCAGGCCGCGGAACCGAACACCTGAATAGCGATCCTCAGTTTTGTTGGGATGACGCCGGCTGTCATAGCCACCGCACCGGATCGTCATGCCCCGAACGACCGCATGCCGAAGCTGCCCCGGTCCGTCTGCTATCCCCCGCGTCGCCATACCCCAAGCCGAGCCGAGCGGGCCTGATCCTCTGCCGCCAAAAGCTCGTCCGGCGCATCCGGGGTCGCGCGGCCGCCACCGGCCGCCAGAATGATCGCCGACAGATTCTGCCCGCCAATCTGGCAGCGATGCACGCCTGAGGTTCCACTCTGGGTGCAGGCGATTTCGCGCCGCCTCAGAAAACGGGCGAGCTGTCGAGCCATGGCTCCACGCTCACCCTGGATCCCTTCCAGGCGGATGAGGATGCCGCCAATTGCCAAGGTTCCTGTGTCGAGCACCTCCGGCACGCCACGAAGGCTCTCAGTGGCAGAGGGAGCGGGTGAAGGCAACGGAAGAGGCGTAGCGCGGTCAGCACTACCGGCCACCTGAGTGACGGGAGAGGGACGCTTTCCCTTCGCAAGCACGGGTGTGGCGCGGGCCATGAAGTCGCGCCAGATCTGGGCCGGTAGATCGCCGCCCACCACCTTGTTCATGGGCGTGTTGTCGTCGTTGCCAACCCAGACCCCAACGGTCAGGTCCGGCGTGAAGCCGATGAACCAGGCATCCCGGTATTCCTGCGTGGTGCCGGTCTTTCCGGCGACCGGCACATTCGGCAGCTGCGCCGCCTTGCCCGTGCCCTCGCGCACGACCGCCTGCAGGAGGTCGAGCATCGCACCTCGGCTCTCGCCAAGTGCGCCAGCATTTGGCCGGGGAGCAGGACGTGTGGCCAAGGACTGCTGACCCGCTCCCTGAAGCGAGCTCACAGTGTAGGGTGCCAGAGCCTCATTGCCAGTGGCTACGATCCCGTAGGCGCGGGTCATTTCGAGCAGGGTCATCTCGGCCGATCCCAGCGCGAGGCTCGGCACGTTCGGCAGCTCCGACGTGACACCGAGGCGCTTGGCCGTCTCGATCACCGCCGGAATGCCGACCTCGTCTGCGAGCTGGACCGCCACCGTGTTGATCGACTGGGCGAAGGCCGTCTGCAGAGGCATCGCGCCCCGGAAGCGGCCGTTGGCGTTCTGGGGCTCCCAGTCACCGATCTGCGTCGGCTGATCGACGACGGTGGATCGAGGACTGTACCCGTTCTGCAAGGCAGTCAGGTAGACGAACAGCTTGAACAGCGAGCCGGCCTGACGCTGCTGCGCCTGGGTGACTCGGTTGAACTGGCTCGCCTCGTAGTCGCGGCCACCCACCAGGGCCCTGATCGCGCCGTCGGGCGAGAGTGCCACCAGAGCCGCTTGCGAAGCGTTTTTCTTCCGGCCTTCAGCTTCCAGCCGCCGCTCGATTACGCCTTCCGCCAGGCGCTGAAGCTCCAGGTCGAGAGTGGTGTGTCGGCCGAACTGAGAAACTGACCCCCTGACGAAACGAAGAACTGACCCCTCCTTGGCAGAGGAGGAATAGATGTCGACCGGGGTTTCAGTGGATCCTGCATTGTCGCGGACGATGCGGAG
>NZ_JBVVAJ010000024.1:0-79168 GCF_055792805.1 Microvirga sp. HS2 | reverse complement strand
TCCTCCTTTGGGCTTGGCCGGTTCAGGAGGAAGGAGCGGCTCAATCACCGCCCACAGAGCATGGGAAGCAAGAGGTTTGGCCATGCCAAACCAACGCCCTCACCTCGGTTTTGTTAGACGCTCAAGAACTCGCGCCGGATCCGTGCAATCGTGTCCACGCCCTTCATCCCCTGCACCCATCCTGAACCAGGACAGGCAGTTTGCTCGCGTGACAGCCACAGGGGTCAAATTTGGACGCCGATCCCCCGTCTCAGAGGGTCAACATTGCACGCCGAAACACACTAACTGGCCTACGCCGACCTGCCAGGCAGCATCGATCGAAAGGATCCTCGTGTCTCGCCGCGATATGCGGCTCTCAAGGGGCTTCCGCACATCCTGATCTGGGCCGGGTCGGATGAAACTCTGCTTGCGGGTGCCACACGCTTGGCGGCCGCAGGAGCCGCGGATATGCCCGTCTCGCTCGAAGTGTGGCCGCACGTTATTCATGCTTGGCCCGAGTTAGCCTGATCGAGCACGCCTAGCCTAAAGAAGGAGCGACTCAAGGCGATAGCCGCGCGCAGTCTCGCAGCCCTCGACACGATCATTGCAAAAGATGCCCGAGGCTGGCTCAGGCACGCAGGCTAAGCTCTACACTGACCTGAAACGCGCTTTAGTTCCTTTTCCAAGTGCGATTTCCACCTTCTTCCAGCTTGGAAAACGTTCGGTCAACTGGCCAGAATGCAGACAGTCAAAGGGGAGGGTCGCTTGAATCCATTGGCAGCTCAACTGCGATTCGACGCGCGGGTGGTCCTGGTCACGGGCGCGGGGGCCGGCATCGGACGCGCCACGGCCATAGCTTTTGCACACGCCGGCGCCAGTGTTGCCGTCACTGATATCGACGGCACCCGTGCGGGTCAGGTGGCGGACGAGATTTCCCGGGCCGGTGGCCAAGCGTTCCCGGCACGGCTCGACGTCGCCGACGAGCGCGAAGTCGACCGTGTTGTCGAAGCAACCCGCTCGCGGTTCGGAAGCCTCGACGTTCTCGTCAACAACGCCGGCGTCAGAGGGAGAGTTGCGACGGCCGATCTTCCCACGGAACAGTGGCAGCGTGTCCTAGGAATCGGCCTCACAGGAGCGTTCTTCTCCGCACGGGCCGCCGCGAAGCCCATGATCACGCAGGGTCGTGGCGCCATCGTGAACGTCGCCTCCATCATGGGCTTATCGGGAGGAGGGCTTTACCCGAATCCAGCTTACCATGCCGTGAAGGGCGCTCTCGTGAACCTCACGCGGGCTTGGGCTCTGGAATGGGCGCCGCACGGCATTCGGGTGAACGGGGTGGCGCCGGCTTTCGTCAGGACCGCCCTCGTCGAATCCCTGCTCGCCGATGCCGCACTGAAACGCGCGATCCTGGATGCCACACCGCTCGGCCGTCTCATCGAGCCTGAGGAGATCGCGGCCTCGGTCCTCTTCCTCGCCAGCGATGCCGCCGCCATGATCACAGGCCATACGCTGCCTGTCGACGGTGGATGGCTGGCGCGCTAGAGCATCGTGCGGAAAAGTGGATCCGGTTTTCCGCCCGGACGATGCTCTTGTTTAAGGAGAAAGCATCGGATCTGCCCCAAAAGTGCAAATCCACTTTTGGGTCCGATGCTTTAGCCCGACCGGCGTCCCGCGGAAGAGCTGGCGAGCCGCTGCGGTCAAGGGCAGCTTCGAACCCTGCAGCCCTTCCGGTCATCGGCTTGTCCACCGCCCTCATCGTTGCAGGGCCAATCTCGCGATGGCAAAGGGTTCCAGCTCGACCGAGTCCATCCGCTCAATCCGGTCGAGAAAACCTGGATCGGCGGCAGCTGCCTCGAAATCCTCAGCCGCGAGGCTCGCTCCTTGGACGCTTCCAATTCCCTCGATCATGACGAGCTGGCGCTCGGCCGTAAGATTCGCAAGCCACAGCTCCCATCCCAAGTCCGACTGGGCGGCAAAGCCTTGCACTAGGCTGGGTGCAGAGATTTCCGTTGCGACCATCGCGCGTCCACCCAGCCGGGCAAGGCCGCGCAGGATGTGAAAGACTGGATAGAGTCCCGGCTGGACATCGAAGAAGGGCTGCGGCCAGGAGCGGCGTGCATGAACGGCGCCGAACGCTCCCACCAAGCCGCCGAGCGTGATCGCGGCCGCACCACCGCGCGCGAAATGCGAGAAGTAGCCTAGGTTCCATGCTGCCCCCAGGAGGCCTCGCTGGCGTGGATCGTTGAAGTTCATGGCCTGCCGGATGTTGCGCGGGTTGGCCGTCGGGGCTTCGCCGTAAGGATTGTCGCGCATGCCGATGGCGCTTGGCCCGACGACGATGGGCGTCTCTCCCGCGATAGCACGGGCGCTCTTGGCGATGAACGGGAGCGAGCCGAGCCCCTCCATGACGGAGCGGTCATCGCCGGCATGGACCACGGCGCATGTCGTGAAGACCACGTAGTCGAGAAGCTCCGTCGGCGGGCGCTTGCGGTTGAGCTCTGTGAAGTAGCTAAACATTCCGCCGCCAATCTCCGCGCCGGGGAACGCCTCACGGGCGGCCCTGTAGAGCGCGTCGAGCGGCGGAGACGGCGGCCAGACGCTGCCCGGCAGTGTGCATTTCAGGTCGGGTGCGGACGAAATCAGGACCACTCGGAACGGCGAGCCGAGCGAGGCTGCCATCCGGCCGAGCTCCGCGACCTCGGCTTCCGCCGCGCTCTGCTCAACCGAGAGGACGACGGCCTCGAGCCAGGGCTGCGCGCCGAGATCGCGCGCGATCTCAATCGCCGCGCGCAGGGTGTCCGGACCGTGGCCCTGACGGGGATCGTGGCGACAGACGAGATAGGAAAGACCGATCTCGGCCAAACGGTCGCGTGCGGCGCGGGCATCCTCGGCGTCAGCCGGATCGAGCCCGAGGCCGAGCCGCGGGACCGGTCCCACATCGTCGCCCAAGCGGACCGTGACCATGCCGCCCGCGGGAGCGATCGCACTCCCGCGATCCTCGACCGTCACCGTGACGGATTGTTCGAGCTCGGTGCCGGCCGCGAGCCGATACGGCCAAGGCAGGGCGAGCGGGCGCACATAGGTCTTGAACGAGGCGTCCGTCCAATTGCGCTGGTCCTCCATCTCGAAGGTATCGCCCTCCATCCGACAGGTGACCGAGAGGTCCGGAGCGGCTTCGTGGGTCAGCGCGCGCAGATCCACCATGGGCTGGACGGGATCGATCAGGTCCGGGAACGCGCCTTCCACGACTCGACCATCGACATGTTCGATCCGGGCCCACCGCCCTGCCGTGCTTTCGGGATGGAGCACTACGAATCCGGTGCGGTTCGTCTCGAAGTCCGAGGCCGCGCGCCCCCGTGCTCGGAAGGTGAGCCGGCCATCACTCGTACCGGAGATCTCCGCCGCGTACCGGAACTCCTGGCGCTCGTCGGCCGTGGCCGCGTCGTAGGTGACCCGAAAGCCAGCCTCTGTCTCTTCGATGGACAGGTTCCAGATGCGCGGGTTGTAGGTGCCCCAGTTGCGGTCGCGCACGATGAAAGACACAGCGCGCAGGAGCTCGTGGCCGCGAAAGCGGATGTAGCGCAGGTTCCCAGCTTCGAGCTCCGCGGTGAGCGGGCCTGCGCGGAGGACGCGTGGCGGCTCTACCTGCTCCTCGGTGCCGTAGAGCCGCACGGCGAGTGTTGCATTGCTGGACATATCGAATCTCCTTTTAGAACGCTCGGGCCGCTTGGTCTTTTCGCCTAACTTCCCGGTTAGCCGGCTTCAGCGTTTTGCCCGGACGCTGACCAGCCTCTCGACCAGCAGCGCCAGGATGATGATCGCTCCGATGGCCGAGCCCTGCCAGAAGGGTGAAACGCCCATGAGGTTCAGCCCATTGCGGATCATCACCATGATCAGGACGCCGATGAGCGTGCCCCCGATCGAGCCTCGCCCGCCGTAGAGGCTCGCTCCTCCGATTACCACGGCCGCGATCGCGTCGAGCTCGAGCATGTTGCCCATCAGCGGATCGGCCGAAAGGAGCTGCGCTATCGAAAAGGTCACTGCGACCGCCGAAAGGGCGCCTGAGATCACATAGGGCAGCGTGCTGTAGAACAGGACGGAGAGGCCCGCGGCGCGCGCAGCCTCCGTGTTGGAGCCGATCGCGTAGATGGTGCGCCCTCCCTTGGTATAGGTGAGGTACGCGAAGGCGAGGGCGTATAGGACGAGGAGGAACGCGACGTTCGCCGGGATCCCGAGTATCGAGGTGTAGACGATGTTCGACAGGTCCGACGGGATGTTCGAGATCGCCGTCTGCCCGGAGAAAATGTACGCGAGGCTCCGGGCGATCGCCATCATGCCGAGTGTCACCACGAAAGCCGCGAGGCCGAAATAGGCGATCAGGTACCCAGAGACGAGGCCAATGAAGCCGCCCGCCGCGATAGCGCACGGGATGGCGAGCGGGATCGGCAGGTGCTGCAGGGAAAGGCCTAGAACGATCCCGCACAGGCCCGCGACCGATCCGACCGAGAGGTCGATCCCGCCGGTCAGGATGACAAAGGTCATGCCGACAGCGACGATGCCGACCACCACGGACTGGTCGAGGATGTTGAAGATATTCGTGCGCGTGAGGAAATACGGAGAGAGCAGCGACAGCACGACCGCGATGAGCAAAGCAAGGAGGACCATCCGCACCTCGAGGCGGCCGAAGATCCGCCTCGTCCAGTTGCTGCGGCGGGGCGCAGCAACGTCAAGCGGTTCACGGGCGCCGGTGCTTGCAAGGTCGTTCATCGTCACTCCGTTACTCCTGTTCAATCGGTGCTCATCAGGCTCTCGACGCGGCTCCGGATAATCTGGGCGGAGGGGATGGGCATCCGGCTGTCGACGGTCAGTCCGATCCAGCCGAAATCATGGCCGCGCGGGCTGCGCATTGGGACCAGAAGGGTCGAGAGAGGCACGTCCGCCTCCGCGACGAAGCCGTCCTGTCGCTCCGTGAGGGCGCGGGGAATGCGGGTCTCCCCGATCTGCATGGCCTCTCCGGTCCGCAGGCCGGGACTGAAACTGCCCGCGGCCTCCACGAGGTTGAGGCAAATCAGCCCATCGCCGTCGATGAGTGCCCAGAAGGCCGCACCAAAGTAATCCGCCGAGACGGCCTCGAGCAGGGCGGTGTTGCGTGCCATGGAGGTCCGCGGGGCGGCGAGCAGCGTAAGCTTCACCTCGTCGAGGCGCGCGCTCGGCAGATCCGCAATCGTGCGCCCGTCGCTGAGCACGACGATCCTGTCCGCCAGCCCGAGGAGCTCCTCGAAGTCCGAGGAGATCAGCACAATGGCCACGCCCTGCGAGGCGACCTCCCGCAGGATCGCGTAAATCGACGCACGGGTGCCGATGTCGACGCCTTTGGTCGGCTCGTCCAGGATGAGAACGGCAGGTTCGAGCAGCAGCCAGCGCGCGATGATGACCTTCTGCTGCATGCCTCCGGAGAAGGTCAGCATGTTCGCATCGAGGAGGCGGTCGGCCGGCAGCCCCAGCCGCTCCATCAGGCGCGTTGCCGCGGCCTCTCTCTTGCGGTAGCCGCGGCCGAACCCGCGATGAGCGCCCAAATGCGCGAGGAGGAGGTTCTCCTTGACCGAGAGGTCGGGCACGATGTTCTGCGTGCGTCGGTCTTCGGGGATGAAGCCGATCCCGTGGGCAATGGCCTCAGCGGGGCTTCGCGGCGTAATGCGCTGCCCTGAGAGCGTGATGGTGCCGCGGGCTCGCGGGCGCAGGCCGAAGATCGCCTCCGCGGCCTCGGACCGGCCGGCCCCGACGAGTCCGCCGAGGCCAAGGATCTCGCCACGGCGCACGCCGAAGGACACGTCGACCACGTGGGGCGGCGCGCCGAGCCCTTCGACCGCCAGCAGGAATTCGCCGAAGTTGTTCCGGTCTGGCTCGCGCGGTTCTGCGGTGCGGGCGTAGATCGAACCCAGCTCCTGCCCGACCATGTGGCGCACCAGGTCAGCCTGACTGAGCGAGGCCGTCTCCAGCGAAGCCGCGACGGTGCGTCCCTCACGCATGATGGTGACGCGGTCGGTGATCGCGAAGACCTCTTCGAGACGATGGGATACGAATACCAGGGCATGCCGGTCTTGGCGCAACCGGTCCATGATCTCGAAAAGCCGCTCGACCTCGGACGGGCTCAACGACGCGGTCGGCTCGTCAAAGATGATGAGGTCGGTGTCGAGCGCGAGCGCCTTGGCGATCTCGACGAGCTGGCGCTGGGCCGCGGAGAGATCGCGCACCTCCTGGTCGAGGGGCAGCATATGCTCGTGGCCGAGCCGGGCGAGCAGCTCGCGGGCGCGCTGGCGCAGCCGGCCGCGCGAAAGCCAGCCGGGCCTGCCGAGTTCGGGCAGGAAGATGTTTTCCAGCACCGAGAGATCGGGCGCGAGGCTGGTCTCTTGCATGACGATGGCGATTCCGGCCTCGAGTGCATCGCGCGTGGAGGCGACGCGGAGCGCTTGCCCCTTGAAGACGATCTCGCCCCGATCCGGGATGACGTGCCCAGAGATGACCTTCGACAGGGTCGATTTGCCGGCGCCATTGGCTCCGAGAAGCCCGTGAACTTCGCCCGCGCGCAGTTCGAGGGTCGCGCCCTGGAGGGCCCAGGTGCGATCAAACGTCTTGTCGACGCCCGTCGCTTTGAGAATCTCTGAGGGCCGGACCCGGCCTGGCGCATGCATCGTTGCGGATTTCCGTTGCGGGGCGCGGCCCGGGGAACCGGGCCGGCCGAGCCTTAAGGCGTCATTTCACCTCGTTGGCGAATACCGTCTCCTTCACGGTAGGCAGGAGCTTCTCGATGTTCTCGCTCGTCACGACCAGGATCGGCACTAGAATCTCCTTCGGGGGCGTTTTGCCTTTCAGGTGCTCCAGGATTGCCTCACCGGAGCGCACCCCCATGAGATAGGGCTGCTGCATGCCGGAAACGACGATCTCGCCCTTCTTGAGCAGGTCGACGAAGTCCGGGATGCCGTCGAACGCGGCGACTAGAACCTCGCCTTGCCTCCGGGCGGCGCGGATCGCGCGCAGCGCCCCGATGGCGGGCTGGTCGGTCTGGATGAACATGCCCCTCATGTCGGGGTTGGCGGTCAGCATGTCCTGCGTAAACTTGAAGGTCTCGTCGGCGGTGTACGACTGCATCTGCTGCAGGCCGGCATCCTTCGTGATCCCGGCCGCCGTGAGCGCATCCCGGAAGCCTTTCGTCCGGGCCTGGCCGTTCTTGCGGGCCTGAGAGATCGAAACGATGCCGACCGACCCTCCCTGCCAGCCCTTTTTCTTCATGGCCTCGGCAAGGGCCTTGCCGACGCCGTTCGCGCCCTCGTAATTGTCGGAGATGATGAACGACACGTAGTCGCCGCTGTTCGTTCCGATATCGGCAATGACGACCGGGATGTTGGCCTCCTTGGCGAGCTGGAGCACGCTGGGAGCGGTCGAGGAATCGGTGGGCGAGATCACGATGCCGGCCACTTTGCGGGCGACTGCATCCTGTGCATTGCGCAGCTGGGTCTGAGCGTTGTTCGCGGAGTCGAGCGCCTGGTAGGCGTAGCCCTCCTTTTTGGCGGCAGCTTCGACGCCCTTGGAGAGGTAGCGCCAGAACGGCAGGTCGAGGCCAGGCGTGAGATAGACGATCTCCTTCTCTGCAGCCCGGGCTGGCGCGCCGACGGCGGTCAGCCCGGAGGCCAGGGCAGCGGCGGCCGCAAGGGCCAACAGGCTTCTTCTCTTCATCATGGGTTCCTCCACATCGCTCGTTATGCCCCGACTGGGCTGAGGTCTTCGAAGCCGGCCCGTCAACTCGTGGCTGGTCCATCCTTCGGGTCGCTTGCGGCAGCTTGCATCGCTGAAGCGGCAGTATCGTCCGGGTCAGGATCCTCTTGTGGGACGCACGCCGGTCTCATGCCGGCACCGGCGCCGTCTCGGGAAGCAGGCGCTCGGCCTTCAGATCGCTCCAAAGCGCGGCTGGCACTTCGGTCTTGATCGCCTTCATGTTGCGCTCGACTTCTTCGGGAGAGACGCCCCCGAGGATCACGGATGCGACGGCCGGTGCGCCGAGGGCGAACCGGAGGGCCGCGACCGCGATCGGGACGCCATGAGCCTCGCAAACGCGCTCGATCCGCGCGACCTTGTCCATCACCTCGGGCGGAGCCGGCACGTAGTTGAAGTGGGCGCCGGGCTTGGCCCCGGTTGCCAGGATGCCTGAATTGTAGATGCCGCCGAGGATGACGCCGATGCCCTTCTGTTGGGCGAGCGGCAGGAACTCGTCCAGGGCGTCCTGATGGAGGAGCGAGTAGCGCCCGGCGAGCAGCACGCAGTCGAAGTCTCCCGCCTTCACGAAGCGCACGGTCGTGTCGGACTCGTTGAGTCCGAGGCCCACTGCCTTGATGACGCCCTGACTCCGGAGCTCGTGCACGGCTTTGTAGGCTCCCTCCATCGCCTCCCGGAAGCGCTGGTCCGCCATCTCGGGCCCGTGCGTCCAGACGTCCACATCGTGCAGGAGGAGGATGTCGATGCGGTCGAGGCCGAGCCGCAGGAGGGACTGCTCGAAGGAGCGCATCGTGCCGTCATAGGAATAGTCGACGATCGAGGCATGCGGAACGCCGCCGGCAAAGCCCGGGCCTCCGACGCTGCTGCCCGCCACGCGCGGGTCCATGCGTCGCCCGACCTTCGTCGACAGCACGTAGGAATCGCGGGGGAAGCGCCGCAGCGCGGCGCCGAAGCGCAGCTCCGACAGGCCGTTGCCGTAATGCGGCGAGGTGTCGAACAGGGTCATGCCGGCGCGCTGGGCCGACTCGACCGTCCCGATGGCCCTGCCTTCGTCGAGCCGCTCGTACAGGTCTCCGAGCGGCGCTCCGCCAAAGCCGAGAATGGTAACTGGTATGCCTGTCTTTCCAAGGGGGCGGGTGGGAAGCATGAGAGCGTCTCTGTGGTTTGGGTTAAGAGGTGGTATCAGGCGGTTGCCCGAGCCCTGGGGGTATCGGTGACGGTGTCGAGGTCCGGCGCCTGGCCGTAGCTCATCCTGCGCATCTGCTCGATCACCTGGGTCATCTCCGCCTCGGTGAGGCGCGGCGGCTCTCCGATCGCAAGCGCGTGGACGTACATCTTGGCCAGGGTCTCGATCTCCACCGCGCGCCAGAGCGCGCGTTCGAAGGTGTCGGCAAGCACGATCAGGCCGTGGTGCCCGAGGAGGCAGGCGCTGCGGTCCTGAAGCGCCGCAAGGGCGTGATCGGACAGGTCCTGGGTTCCGAAGCACGCATAGGGCGAGCAGCGGATGTCCATGCCGCCGGCGACGGCCACCATGTAATGGAAAGCGGGGATCCTGCGCTCGTGCACCGCCAGCGTGGTAGCATAGGTGGAGTGGGTGTGGAGCACGACGTTGTGGTCAGGCCGGGCTCGCAGGATATCGCGATGAAAGCGCCACTCCGAGGAAGGGCGATGACGGCCTTCGTACGTGGCGTCGAACCCCATGGCCACGATGTCCTCGGGACCCATCCGCTCATAGGGCAGGCTGGTCGGCGTGATGAGGAACCCGTCGGGAATGCGGTGGGAGAGATTGCCGGAGGTGCCCTGGTTGAGGCCGATCCGGTTCATCTCACGGCAGGTCTCGACCATACCTGAGCGGAGGGAGTCGAAAGGGGCTTGGGACATGGCGTTCTCGCGTTTCAGGCGGACAGGGCTGCAGCGTCAGGTTCAGCGGCCAGCCGGGCCCAGCGGGCGGCGGCCTCGCGAAGGCCTGGGATGACCAGGGGTTCGGATGAAAGGAGTGGGATCTCCACCGGTGTCGCACGCGAGAACCGCCCCCACAGCAGACCGGCGCCCAAGGCGGTGCCGTGCGGCGACTGGCTCAGGGTGACGGGCTGGCCGGGGCGTAGCGCCGCGAGCAGACGACCGAAGGCGAGGTTGGTGACGAACCCCCCGTCGACCACGATCGGCGCGCGGGAGCCCAGCGCATCGAGGCAGACGCTAGCGGTGAGTGCCGCGTAGAGCGTGGCGGCAGCGGTCGCCTCGGCGGCCCCGACGGTTGGGGGGCCGACGAAGCGTCCGCGACGGCCGCTCCCACGGAACAAGCCGTCATGGGGACCGAAGGAGGGGAGGGGCAACGTCCCGCGAGTGATCAAGTCCGGCAGGACTGCAATGACGGCTTCATCCGGAACCGGGTCGGAGCCGGCGATCATCGCGTATTCGCGGCCCGTCATCGTGAGCGTCGAGGCCACAATCTCTCCGTCGACGTCCACGTTGGAGACCATCGCCCGTGTGCTGTCCAGCCGATCGAGGGGGCAGTGGCGGTCGAACCCAATCATCCAGGTGCCGGTGGACAGCACGGTGTGGTCGGACAGCCCGGCTGCCTTGTAGCGGAAGAGGTTGGCATTGCTGTCGTGGACCCCGCAGAGCACCTCGGTGTTCTGTGAAAGACCGGTTCGTGCAGCCCAATCGGGCCGCAGACGCCCGAGCACCTCGCCAGCGTGGGACAGCGGAGGGAAGAGACACTGGAAGCCACGCCGCCGAACGAAGTTGGAGAGCGTGCCCGTCCGGGGATTCCATACTTGCCCTTGCGCGCCGAGTTGCGAGACCTCGCTGGCCGGTCTGCCGCCGAGCCTCCAGGCCACGTATTGCGCGGTCGTCAGGAAATGCTGCGCCCGCGCGAAGGCTTGCGGGAAGCACTCCGCCTGCCAGATGAGCTGCTTGGCGAGCTGCATCGCGCCGGTCCCGGTGAAGGAGAACACCTCTTCATATAGCGGTCCTTCGATGGCATATAGGGCGTCGATCTCGGGCGGCGTCGCAGCCTCATAGTCCATCATCGGCAGAACAGGCCCGGCCTCGTCGACCAGAACGCCACCGCCGCCATGTGCGGTGGTGACGAGCGCGCCTATCTGGTGACAGTCAGCGAGTTCGGTGAGGCTGTCGAGGAACCAGCTGATGATGCCGTCGACGTCGATTGCCGGATAGGGCTTGTCGAGCAGGAAGTCGTGGACGCGCGAGATCGAGGCCGTGCAACGCCCCTCCGGGCCGACGAGCACGAGCTTCAGATTGGTTTTCCCAATGTCGAGAACCGCTGCCTGGGGCTTGCCGGACCCTATCATGGTCAACCGCCTTTGAGCCGCAGGCGCAGCTGGGTCATGCCCGCGACCGCGATGAGAATGCCGCCCCAGATCGCCAGGGTCAGGAATGCGCTAAAGTTTAGGAGGTTAAAGGCCGATGAGATGATCTGGAGCATGATAAGGGCGAGCACCAGCCCACTCACCTTGCCGAACCCGCCCATCGGGTTAATGCCCCCGAGCACCGCCGCAAGGATCGTGACGAGCAGATAGCTCTCGCCATAGGAGGCATTGGCCGAGTTGAAGCGTGCCATCATGACGATGGCTGCTACGGCGGCGAGGAGGCTCGAAATCAGATAGACCTTCAGGATCACACGCCGCGTTTGAATCCCCGAGAAGCGCGTCGCCCGCTCGTTGGAGCCGATCATGTAGATCGCTGCTCCTAGGGGCGCTCGGTTCAGCATGACTGCCAGCGGCAGCGCGGCCGCGGCGAAGACGAGAAGCGCCACCGGGATTCCCAGAACAGCTCCGTTCCCGATGAATACGATGGGATCGGGGAAGCCGGAGATCACGTTGCCTCGCGTGGTGCCGACCGAGATCCCTTTAACCAGGGTCATCGTGCCGAGCGTCGCGAGAATGGGCGAGACCCGCAGATAAGCGATGACGAACCCATTCACGAGCCCGATCAGCGCCGCGACGGCGAACCCCGCCACGAGAGCCGCGACCTGAATCAGAGCCCAGGCCGCACCTTCCGATCCGGGCACGAAGCGCGTGAGAATGGCTGCCATTGTCAGCGCGCACAGGTTTGCGGTCGCGATGACCGACAGGTTGATGCCTCCCGAGAGGAGCGTCACCATCATGGCGAGCGACAGGATGCCGAGTTCCGGCAGTTGATAAGCCATGGATTGGAGGGATGCTGCCGAGAAAAGCTGTTTGCCGACCATGAGCCCGAAACCCGCCAGCAGGATCGCGATCAGTACCATAAGCCTCAAGTTGGCGCCGTCACCGCCGAAATTTCGCAAGCGTTCGAAGTGGCCGACCCGAGGCGGAGGGGCCTCTTTTGCTGCAAGCTCTCCATTGGGCGGCGGTCCGACTGTGTCGGCCGGCTCGGAAGAGGTAAGCGGGCGGCTCATGGGGCGGCGCTCCGCAGAGGAAAACGTGCCCAAGAGAGCCCGCCGCCTTCCCGGACTTGGAGAACGGGCATGGAGCAATTCATGTGACGGCCCTCCCGGCATGGCGCCTGAGGATGAGCGCGGTCGAGCTCACGGACACGAGGATCACGAGCCCGACGAAGAACTGCGACCAATAGGATGAGATGCCCACCAGAACGAGACCGTTCTGCATCACTGCGAGGAGGGCCAGTCCCAGCGCCGTGCCGAGCACTGTTCCGACGCCGCCGTTGAGGCTTGCTCCGCCGAGGACCACCGCCGCCAGCACGTCGAGCTCCCGGCCGACGAGGACCGTGGGCGCTACGCTCTGGGCGAGCTGCGCCTGCGCGAGCGACGCGATGCCCGCCATAAAGCCCATGTAGCCGTAGACGAAGAGACTGAGGCCGAACACGTGAAAGCCGAGCCGCCCCGCAGCGTCCCTGTTGCCGCCGAGCGCATAGATCTGCCGTCCGACGGTAGTGCGGTTGAGCAGGACCCAAGTTGCCGTGAAGGCGAGCAGGAGCAGCAAGATCTGGAGATTCAGTCCATAAGGGATCTGGTCGGCGTCGACGAATTCGAACCACCAGATCCCTTTCGAGAACCAGTCCGGAAGGGCGTAGATGTATTGGCCGCCGGTGACGAAGACGAGCAGGCCGTAAAAGATGTTGAGCGTTGCGATCGTGACAATGATGCTCGAGATGCGCAGACTTTCGATGAGCCAAGCGTTCAACAGTCCGCAGGCGATTCCCGTTCCGATGGCGAGCCCGAAAGTCCCAGCCCAGCCGAGCCCGTACGCGTTGGCGAAGGATAGAGCGATATACTGCGCCACCGAGGCTGTCGCCGTGAACGAGATGTCGATCCCCCCAGCGACCAGAACGACGAGCAGTCCCGCCGCTAGGATGCCGAGAAAAGCGTAGGACGTGAGGAGGTCGAACAGGTTCTGGAGCGTGAGAAAGCTCGGGGTCGCGATCGTGAGGACGGCGCCGAGCGCAAGCACGACGGCAAGGAGGCGGGCCTCGTGGCTATGCGAGAAGCGGCGGACAGCGTCGATCATGAACGCCCCTGTTCGAATACAGGCGTCGGATCCGGCGCGGGCCGTCCCGTTGCATCGCCGACTGGGAGGCAGGTGAGAGGACCGAACTCAGGCATTCACGGCCACCCTGAGCTCGGCTTCTGAAGTGCCGTGCGGCCGGAACTCGCCCGTGATCCGCCCCATCCGCATGACCAGCACGCGATGGCTGTGGAAGAGCACCTCCGGGATCTCGTCGGAAATCATGATCACCGCGACGCCTTCCGCTGCCAGCCGCTTGACGATCTCGTAGATCCCGTCCTTTGCGCTGATGTCGACGCCGACCGTGGGGCTGTCCAGGATGAGGAGGCGCGGGCTGGTCGCCATCCATTTCGCCAGGACCACGCGTTGCTGATTGCCGCCGGAAAGGGTCTTCACTGGATTCTCGGGATCGGAGACCTTGATGCCGAGGTCCCGGATCCAGCGCCGGACGGTCTCGCGTTGCCGCTTCGGATCGATGAGGCCCAGGGGGCCCGCCAAGTGATTGAGGACAGTCACGACCATATTGGTTGATATCGACTGGTCGAGCACAAGGCCGAGGGTCAGGCGATCCTCGGAGACATATGCGATACCGTTCTCGATGGCCTCTCTGTTGGAGCGCATCGTGAGCGGTCGTCCTCCGATCCGGAGGGTGCCCGAGTCAGGGGGATTCATCCCGAAGAGGGACAGCGCGAGCTCCGTTCGTCCGGAGCCGAGGAGCCCCGTGATGCCGAGGATTTCGCCCTCGTGCACCCGCAGATCGACGTTCTCGTACTCGCCGCGCCGTGTGAGGTTCTCGACCTCCAGAACGACAGGCCGCCCGGTGAGGTCGACATCCCTTAGATCGTAGCGGAACTCCTTGCCGGTCATCAGCACGGCGAGCCGGTGGTCGTCCATCTCGGCTGCGTCGTAGGTCCCGACCTTGCGCCCGTCGCGCAGGACCGTGACGCGCTCGGCGACCTCCATCACCTCGTCCAAGCGGTGGCTCACAAAGACGACACAGATATTGCGCGACTTCAGTTCCCGGACGAGCGAGAGCAAAGCGTCGACCTCGTGGCGGGTGAGCGATGCCGTCGGCTCGTCCATGATGACGAGGCGGGCATCCGCGGCCATGGCCCGGCAGATCGCGACGAGCTGCCGGTCTGCGATCGAGAGCGTCTCCACGCGGGCATGCAGATCGAGTGCAACGCCGATGCGCGCCATGGCGCTTCGTGCTGTCTTGTCGATCGCCCGCCAGTCTACGGACCGGGGCTGGCCGAGATGCCGGCTCACGGCGATGTTTTCGGCAACGGTGAGGTTCGGGAACAGGGAGAGGTCCTGATAAATCACCTGAATGCCGAGTCGTGTGCTCTCGACCGGGGTGAGCCGCGTGTACTCGGTTCCCGCGACGATGATGCGACCGCCTGGCTCCGGGGGCTGCACGCCCGAGATGATCTTAATGAGCGTCGACTTGCCGGATCCGTTCTCGCCGACAAGGCAGTGGACCTCACCAGCCTCAAGAGTCAGGGAAATGTCCTCAAGCGCCCGGACACCCCCAAAGCGCTTTGAGATTTGCTGCAGTTCGAGGAAGGCCATGGGAGCGGATCCTTGCTGACGATGACCAGCGCGGGCGAATGCCCCGCGCCGATCACTTGCCTCCGCGGCTTACAGACCCTGCGCGATCAGGCCATCCACCGTGTCCTTGTTGATGCGCATGATCTTGTCGACCTTGATCTGTCGTCCATCGACATCGACTTCGGCCTTGCCGAGACCAGGAATCTCGATTCCGTCCTTGATGTCCTTGCCGTCTAAAATGAGCTTGGCCACGGCTACCATGGCGTAGCCGGCGTCGGTGGGGTTCCAAAGGAATCCCTCGCGGATTGTGCCGTCCATGATCAAAGGCTTAGCCTGAGAGGGGAGCACAGTGCCGACCACCGCGATCTTGCGTCCGAGTCGCTTCTCGCGCACCGCATTGCCGGCGCCGATTGGACCGTTCGAACCGAAGCCCAGGATACCCCTGAGGTTGGGGTAAGCCTTGACGACGTCCAGCGTGGTCCGGTAACTGGTGTCGATCTCGTCCGCGCCGGGAAAGCGGTCGGTGACGAGCTTCATCTTTGGATAATGCTCTTTCTGATAGGCGATCGCTGCATCCGCCCATTTGTTGTGAAGCGGGGTTGTGAGCGTGCCGACATAGACAACGTACTCGCCCTCTTCACCCATCTCTTGCGCAAGGCGCTTCATCTGCTCCTCGCCGAATTTCTTGGAGTCGATGAGCTCGACGTTCCAAGTGCGGCCCTCCTGTTCGGGACCTTCATGCGTGATGACCGGAATACCCGCGGCCTGAGCCCGCTTGAGCACAGGTTCGGTGACTTTCACGTCCAGAGGCACGAGGCCGATCACGTCGACTTTCTTCGCGATCAGATCCTCCAGCAATTTCACCTGCTGCGCTGGATCGACGTTGGCTGGGCCGACCATTGAGGCATTAATACCAAAGTCCTGACCGCCCTTCCTGATCCCTTTTTCAACCGCATTGAACCAAGGGATTCCAGCAATTTTGACGACCGCTACCATCTCCTTCTGGCTTTGGGCGAAAGCTGTCGAAGTCACCGCGAGGAGCCCAGCGGCAACGACAGCGCCGACCGTCGAGAGCAGTTCACGCCTGTTCATGTTCTTCCTCCCTACAGGCCCTGGGCCTGTGCAATTCTGTTCTTGATTTTCCGGATCCCCTTAGGGGGCGCAGGCCCGGCGGCCCGGGCGTGTGCTGGAAACTGTAAAACGCGGGGCAACACCTCCTGCGCGCGAGTGGCAGAACCCAGTCGCGGGCTCCTGCCATTGAACACGCACGGGCAATAGGGTGAAAAAGTTATGCACCATTGTTGGCAAGGAGCAAGTATCGACTGTAATGAATACCTCCTAAGGGACTCCCTATACTTCTTCACAGGGCCAGCACACGGCGTTTTTCAATAAACGTCAGCGGCTCCTGAAGCATATGATAGGGGCGCACAGGAAGCGCTGTTGCGAAGAGCCCCCGACTTGCGGCCACCCTTAGATCACTGCCGAGCTTCGAGGCGTTGACGAGGCGATTTCTTGACCTTCAGCCGGGTGACAACCATCGATAGCAGGCCCAAGCACGGGTCTTGAAGCTGCTCGACAGTATCGCGGACGCGCAATGGGTCCTCATTGAAAAGGGCGAATACGTCCTTACCGACCCCGTTCGTGGTTTTGCTGATCTTCCGGCTGGCTCTGCTCTTCGGCAGCTTTGGTCTTTTCGCGCCTCGCAATGCAACCATCATCATCGTTCGCAGGCGGCCGGTCAGTCAGATCAGCTCGAGGTTGCGCTGGGTCTCGCGTTCCAATCTGCGGTCGGAGGGAGCGCGATTGAGATAGCGGTAGATGTCGTTCTTGAGCAGGGTGACCTGTCGGCGGTCTTCCCCTTCAACAAAACGCTTCATCTCGCTCTCCGCCGATCAGCATCAGCTTGGCAGATCAACGCGTTTCCACACAGCCTGGACCCGGAGGCAAAGTTCCCAAGCTCGTCGGCTCAGCAGAGTTACTTTTGGTGATGCATACCCATCCGATGCGCCGATCCTCTTCCACGCCAGACTCGCTAAGCTCGAGCAGGGTCGGTGTACGAGGGGAGAGTTGGAAGGCGAGAATCACAGCAAGGCTCTAGGAACTAGAAGTGGTCTTGCCTGAGCCCTTGAAAGGGCCTCCGGGGCTGGTTTTGCCATTTCCTCGGGTGAACGTCCGGGGCGACCGTGCCTTCGTGTCAGGACATGGTTCCCAGGAAGCGGATGGCAGTCCTGCGGGTCCCTTCGGTTCCGTGGGGGAGAGCATCTCCGTCGAGCAAGGATGGGAGGTCGCCAGAAAATTGGCTCTGTCCGTTCTCGGCAGCTTGCAACGCGAGTTGGGTGATCTCGACCGAAGCACGGGCTGGTGCCGCGTGTTCGGCATGGTCAACTGCGTGCCGAGCTTTGACAAACCCTCTGCCGTCATCAACGGCTTCTCGGAACTTATCCTGATGTCTTTGGCTCCGAGATCGGACGGCATGCCCGATCAGCGGTCGGCGTCGCCGGACTGCCGCTCAACTTTCCCGTCGAAGTCGAGGCAGAGGTCGTGATCACCCGTTAGCTGACCGATAGACTTGGAGGAGGCAGGCGGATGGACAACGCTCAGGTTCGTCTGGCGCAACCGGGGAGGGCCGGATTGAGGCAACCCTGGCCCGGCGTGCTGAAAGCTCTCTGTTCCTGCGCTCGTTCCTGGCGCGGGGCGGCCTTGTCGATGACGGCAAGCCGCTTCAGGGCACATACGCGATTGCCATCGGTGCTGGGCTTGCCACCATGACGAGGCTTGGACCGCCCCAGCAACTCACCTTCGGGAGATAGCTGTCGAGCCTGGGCTTAGGTCTGCTCGTCCGGAGTATGTCGACGTCAGTGGCATGCAGAAGATCGTCAGAGCCTGACCCGAGACCTTCACTAAGAAGCTCTCCCGCACAGAGCGAATTATTCCATCTGCCTCAGAATGGCATAAAATGGTCTGGCTTGGCGGTCCTTCGTCCGTCGAGAGGCGGAGCCGCCGCGACAGGGGGCTTCCATGTTGTTTGTCGTCATCGGCAAGCCAAAGGCCGCGAACTGCGGCAAGGAACGGATCGCCCGTCGCGTGAGCTGGGAGTACCCTGCGGGCATGCGGATGATTGCCGAGTACTGGTCTACGTCCACCGAGATCGCCGTCATAGCTGTCGCCGAAGCGGATAACGTCACTTCAATCATGACGCTATCGTGGACTGGGATGATGTTTTTGACCTTACCGTCATCCCGACGATGACTGCCGAGCAGGGCCTCGAGTTGGCGAGGCAGATGCAGTCTAGCTCCTCCGCCTGAGGCTCGTGCGGGTCTGCTGCGAACACCATCTGGGTGCATGTCTGGCTCACGGATGCGCATAGGCCCTGTGGCCTCGCTCCAACCGCCTTGATGCGCAGATCTCTGCCGGATCAAGGGTGCCGGACTGTCGATTTGATCGACGTCGCGGATCTGGACTGTGCACCCAACGGACACAGAATGGCACGCAGGGCGCGAGGTAATGCCACGGGTCAACTCCGGGCGAAGGACAGCTCCTGGCACTTCTTGGAAGGAACGCGTTGGTCTGCTCATCGGGCGTCCGCGTATGAAAAAGTGGGCAGAAGAACTTCAGCGTTTGACCCATCCAGACAATTTGGTCGAGCCTCACGGGTCGTCGGATAGTATCCGGTTGATTCGGACGCCAGCATTCACCTCGTCTACAGCGCATTTCAGCTTGGAACGTTAATACAGAAGCGGACTCCTGCCCAAGGAGATTGGTTTGCTCTTTACGTCACAGTTCCCTAAAGGGTTAGCGGATTACGCAGCGTTTCAGGCATAGCGAGCGTGCCGGGCAAGGCAGACCGCGTACGGTCAGCCTTGCACCGATATCGTGGGAGAACGTAGATGCAGATTGGAATGGTCGGGCTCGGCCGAATGGGGAGCAATATTGTTCGTCGTTTGATGCGTGCAGGGCACGATGCAGTGGCCTATGACCAAAACAGCGCGGCGGTCCAGGCGTTAGTATCTGAAGGAGCCGCCGGTGCATCGAGTCTCGAAGAACTCGTGAGCCAGCTTGAAGCGCCTCGTACCGTCTGGGTCATGCTCCCCGCTGGCGAGGTAACCGAGCAGACCATTGAGACGCTTTCCGGTTTGCTCGAGCCCGGTGATACCGTCATCGATGGAGGCAACACCTTCTGGAAGGATGATATCCGGCGCGCCAAGGTTCTGCGTGAGCGTGGCCTGAACTATCTTGACGTCGGCACGAGCGGCGGCGTCTGGGGCCTGGAGCGGGGCTATTGTCTCATGATCGGAGGCGATGCGAAGGTCGTGGAGCGTCTTGAGCCCATCTTCGCCGTGCTCGCACCCGGAGTCGGTGACATCGCCCGCACGGCAGGCCGGGAAGGAGACCCATCGCCCGCCGAGAGAGGCTACGTTCATGCCGGCCCGAACGGCGCCGGGCATTTCGTCAAGATGATTCACAATGGCATCGAATACGGCATGATGCAGGCCATTGCCGAAGGTTTCGACATCATGCGACATGCCGCTTCGCCCGCGCTGCCGGCCGAGGAGCGCCTGGATCTGGATCTCGCCCAGGTTGCCGAGGTGTGGCGGCGCGGCAGCGTCATCACTTCCTGGCTTCTCGATCTCACGGCAGCGGCGCTGGCGGAGGAACCCGCTCTCGAGTCTTATTCGGGCTATGTCGAGGATTCGGGGGAGGGGCGCTGGACAATTCAGGCTGCAATTGCGGAAGCCGTGCCGGCCGAGGTTCTCACCGCTGCTCTCTACGCTCGGTTCCGGTCGCGTCAGGAACACACTTTTGCCGAAAAGGTGCTCTCGGCGATGCGCAAGGGCTTCGGCGGCCATCTCGAACCCGGAAAGGCAGGCCAGAAATGATTGTGCCGGCCAAGCGCGCCCAGCGCCTGTGGCGCCGTGCTTCTCCATGGTGTTCAGCCTCATTGAGGGCATCATCCTCCGCACTGCTTCGTGCGGCCACACCGGATGTCCTGTCATGAAACAACAGGGTGAGGTCGCTCGGGAGCCGTCGGATAACCTGCCGGCCATTGTCATTGTGATGGGTGTGGCCGGTTCGGGCAAAACGACGATCGGTTCCATGCTCGCACAGCAACTGCAATGGGAGTTCCAGGATGCAGACTGGTTCCACCCGACCGCCAACGTCGAGAAGATGCGTGCTGGTGTCCCTCTCACGGACGAGGACCGCCAGCCCTGGCTCTTAGCCATCGTAGCTTGGATCGACGAGATCCGCAGCGCGGACCGACACGGTGTGGTGGCGTGCTCGGCCCTGAGACGCGTCTATCGAGACACCCTCATGGCTGGCCGAAATGACGTGCGGCTCGTCTACCTCAAAGGCGAACGCGATCTGATCGCGCAGCGCATGGTGGCACGCAAAGATCACTTCATGCCGAGAATTTTGCTGGACAGTCAGTTCGCTACGCTTGAGGAGCCGGGTGCTGATGAGCGTCCGATCGTCGTGCCCATCGACGCTACTCCGCAGGCCGCCGTCGACAGAATTGCCGGCGAACTGGCAACACCTATTTCAGGCAGCTCGCGCCCCAATATGCTCCTCAATCGCGCCGACACTGCTCGCTAAACTGCGGCGAGTTTGGCCCAAACTGGCTTGTCTCTGCGCGAGGCGGAGATCATCCGCACATTTCGGCTTGCGAAGAGGAGAGGACGAAGGCCGGTGGACGATCGTTGCCTCCAGCGGAGCAAAGTCATTGAGTTGACATATGCACTATCCGGAATTTAGATCGATCTAAACTTCTGGGAGGAAATTGGAATGCGGGAGAAGTCTGCGGACCGGCCAGACCGCTTGACCCTCGCGGAGGTGGCGGAGCAGGCTGGCGTCTCCCGGGCAACCGTGTCGCTCGTTCTGCGCGACAGCCCTCTCGTGGCGGAGAGCACGCGCGTCAAGGTGCGTGCCGTCCTGGACAAGCTGGGCTATGTTTACAACAGGAGTGCTGCGAGCATGCGAGGGGCCCGGAGCAGGACCATCGGTCTGCTCATCCCGGGACTCAGCAATCCTTTTTTCGCCGAGTTAGCTGCTGGCGTCGATCAGATCCTGGACGAGGCCGGCTTGGCATTGTTTCTCGCTGACAGCAACGAATCTGTCGCCAAGCAGGAGCGCGTCATTCTGCGCATGCGGGAGCACGGAGCCGACGGCATCCTGATCTGCCCGGCTGTCGGCACGCCCAAGGACCTCATATCGCGCCTCAAAGCCTCGAAATTCCCCGTCGTCCAGACCCTGCGGCATGTATCGCCGCAGGGCGATTACGTGAGCACGGATTATGAAATCGGAATGGACCGGGCGACGGAGCATCTCATCAGGCTTGGACACCGGCGCATTGCCTTTGTCGGCGGCGAGCACATACATTCCGCGTACCGGGAGCGGCGGGAGGGCTTCGTCGCCTGCATGCGCCGCTATGGACTCTCGCCCGAGCTTGTCATTAAGACTCCGCTGACGCGCCAAGCCGGCATTGAGGTCGTCTCTCTTCTTCTTGCTCGGGACGAGCCTGTGACGGCGGCAATTTGCTTCAACGACGTCGTCGCGTTCGGCATGCTTCTCGGCCTCGCAGATCGTGGCCTGCAGGCCGGAGTCGATCTCGCCGTCGTCGGATTCGACGATCTCGTGGAAGCGAGCCTCAGCCGCCCTCCGCTCACCACCGTTGCAACGATGCCTAACCAGATCGGACAGGACGCCGCGCGGCTGCTCCTGCGGCGGATCGCCAATCCGAACGGGCCGCCGGAGCGGGTGATCCTGCCGACGCGCCTGGTGGTACGCGAGTCCTGCGGAGCATTACGTCCTAAAGGGGCGCCCGAGCGGACCCATCCTTTTTCAGATTGCTGATTTAGCTGGAGAACCTATGTCCAATGCTCACATGAGGTCTGCCCTCGAAAGCCTGATCGCAGCCCGCCAGGGCGGCGCGCGACCCATCAGCCTCAAGCCCGAGGCCACCCCTAAAACCTTCGCTGAAGCATACCAGTGGCAGGATGCGTTGCTGGCTCAACTCGGACCGGTGGTTGGATGGAAAGTGGGTTCGGACAGCCCGACAGCCGAACCCTTCCGTGCCGGTTTGACGGCATCGACGGTCCGACCTTCCTCGGCCCGGCTGGACAGAGGGCGCTTCAATGTCATCGGTGTCGAAGCTGAGATCGTCTACACGCTCGCCCATTCCTTACCGGTCCGGGCGGAGCCCTATACCCGCGCGGAAGTGCTTGCCGCGATCGGTTCGGTCCATGCCGGGATCGAGATTGTGGATACGCGCTTTGCTGCCTGGGGGATTGCTGACCGGCTCAGCCAGACCGTCGATCAATACAATCATGGAACCTTGATCGTCGGGGAGGGGCGGGCGCACGGACTCGAGATCGATCCCCAGCACCAAATGGTTCAGCTGGACCTGAACGGGAACACCGTGGTGCGCAAGGCCGGCGGAAACTCGGCGGGCGATGCTGTCAATCTTCTGATCTGGCTCGCCAATGGTGGGGCAGCCAGCCAAGGCGGACTGGCAGCTGGCGCGACGATCACGACTGGTTCCTGGACAGGCACTCTGTTCGTGGGGCCTGGTACGCATGTGCGCGCCGCCTTCGATGGTGTCGGCGAAGCAATTCTGGAAATCATTTGACCTTGCGTCAGCAGGCCTTATATCGTTTAGATCGATCTAATTACGACGCGTTCCATTAGGCGGTGACGAACACCGCCAATGGTAACTCTGGTCAGGAAGCGGGCTCTCAAGCCCGCACTTTGCTGTCAGGGAGGAAACCTTGACGTATACATTCCGGTTCGGCCCGGTGCTGGAGTCCTATCGCGATCTCTTGGATGGCGCTTGGCTCACAATCCAGCTCTCAGCCGGGGCTATGTTGCTCGGGCTCATCGTTGCGATCATCTGCGCCTGGATCAAGACCTCTGGTCCCAAATCCCTACGGATGATCGTCAACGGCTATATCGAGATTATCCGGAACACGCCTTTCCTGGTGCAGATTTTCTTTGTCTTCTTTGGGTTGCCAGCGCTCGGGTTGAGGTTGTCACCGAATGCGGCCGCGCTCCTTGCCTTAGTGGTCAATGTCGGCGCCTACGCGACCGAGATCATCCGCGCGGGCATCGAGTCGATCCACAAGGGACAGGTAGAGGCGGGCCTCGCGCTCGGGCTCAAGCCCCTGCAAGTGTTTCGCTACATTATCCTGAAGCCTGCGCTCCGAACCGTCTATCCCGCTCTGACAAGCCAGTTCATTCTGCTGATGCTGACCTCGAGCGTCGTGTCGGCCATCTCGGCCGACGACTTGACCTCCAAGGCGAACAACATCCAATCGCTCACCTTCACGAGTTTCGAGGTCTACCTCGTCGTGACGATCATGTATCTCGCCATGTCCCTGGCGTTCTCGGGCCTGTTCTCCACGATCTACCGCATGGCCTTCTCTTATCCTGACCGGCGTTGAGGAGAAACAGATGCTTCGCCAGTTTGGCACGAACGAATTCCTGTTCATCCTCGCTGCGGCGCGGTGGACCGTGCTGTTGTCCCTGATCGCGTTCGCCGGTGGGGCTATCGGCGGTCTGGCGGTTGCGCTCCTGCGGGTATCATCTTTGAAAATTTTGTCCGCTATTGCGGGTGGCTTTATCCAGGTGTTCCAGGGCACGCCCCTCCTGATGCAATTATTCCTGGTGTTCTTCGGTGCCAATACCCTGGGGCTCGATATCAATCCCTGGATCGCTGCCGCTGTTGCCTTGACCCTGAACGCCAGCGCGTTCCTGGGCGAGATCTGGCGCGGGTGCATCCAGGCGGTGCCCAAGGGACAGTGGGAGGCTGCCAATGCGCTCGGTCTGCATTATCCGACCATGATGCGCTACATCATCCTGCCTCAGGCCTTCAAAATTGCGCTGCCCCCAACTGTCGGTTTTCTCGTACAGCTCATTAAGGCCACGTCGCTCGCCGCCATCATCGGCTTTACAGAGCTTACGCGTGCCGGGCAGATCATCAACAACGCGACTTTCAAACCGTTTCTTGTCTTCGGCACCGTGGCAGTCATCTACTTTGCCCTGTGCTGGCCGTTGTCGCACCTCAGCATGCGACTGGAACGCCGCTTCGCAGCAGCCCACGCGAGGTAGCGAAGTGACGAGGGGGCGCAGATGTCCCCGATCCAACAAACATATCAGCACAGGGAGTATCTCATGAACTGGTCGTCCAATCTCAAGAAATTCCGCAGGGTCATCGCCCTCGGCGCCGTCCTCGCTGCGTCCCTGGGGGCGACGCTTCCGGCGAAGGCGCAGACTGTGGAGGATATTAAGAAAAAGGGCGAACTCACTGTCGGTATGCTGGTGGATTTCCCGCCCTTCGGCATCACGAACCTCGAAGGTCAGCCGGACGGCTTCGACGCCGACATCGCCAAGGCGCTAGCCAAATACCTCGGCGTCAAGGCCAACATCGTGCCGGTCACAGGTCCGAACCGCATCCCCTTCCTTCTCACCGGCAAGGTCGACATGCTCGTGGCATCTCTGGCGATCACGCCGGAACGGGCCAAGCAGGTTGCGTTTTCCGATCCCTACGCCGGCATCCGCATTGTCGTGTACGGCAAGAAGAATGTGGCTGTTAAGGAGCCTGCGGACCTGAAGAACGTGTCGGTCGGCGTGGCGCGCGCCAGCACTCAGGATGTGTCGCTCACGGCCATTGCGCCTGAGGGAACCCAGATCCGCCGCTTCGATGACGATGCTTCCGCCGTTCAGGCCCTGCTGTCCGGTCAGGTCGATGTGATCGGTGCGGCCACTCCCGTTGTCGGCGAAATCGAGAAGGTGGCGCCCGGCCAGTTCGACACCAAGCTGACTCTTCGCGAACAGGTGCACGGCATAGCCCTGCGGCCCGGACAGGATGAACTCCTCAAGGCCGTCAACAACTTCATTGCCGAGGAGCAGAAAAGTGGAGCCTTGGCTGCGACCTACAAGAAGTGGGTCGGGGCCGATCTGCCTGAGCTGAAGAAGCCCTGAGCGGGAGACCCATGATGTCGACGGTGAGCGAAGCCTCGCGCATCCATGCGGATGAAACCATCATCCGCATGGAGGACGTGCAAAAGTGGTATGGCGATTTTCAGGTCCTGAAGAACATCAATCTGACGGTCCGAACCGGAGAACGCATCGTGATCTGCGGCCCATCAGGTTCGGGCAAGTCGACGCTGATCCGCTGCATCAACCGGCTTGAACATGCCCAGAAGGGACGCATCATCGTCGACAACATCGATGTCGCGGCCGGCAGTCGCGATCTCGACGCCGTCCGCCGCGAAGTCGGCATGGTGTTCCAGCAATTCAATCTCTTCCCGCATATGACTGTGCTGGAAAATTGCATGCTGGCACCGATGAAGGTGCGCGGCACGTCAAAGGCCGAGGCCGAGGCGACGGCACGGAAATATCTCGAGCGCGTACGCATTCCGGATCAGGCGGGCAAGTACCCTGCACAGCTCTCGGGCGGCCAGCAGCAGCGCGTGGCGATTGCCCGCGCGCTCTGCATGAACCCCAAGATCATGCTGTTCGACGAGCCTACGTCGGCCCTCGATCCAGAAATGGTCAAAGAGGTGCTCGACACGATGGTCAATCTCGCGGAAGAGGGCATGACCATGCTCTGCGTCACGCATGAGATGGGCTTTGCTCGCCAGGTCGCCGACCGGATCATCTTCATGGATCGCGGTGAAATCGTGGAGGAAGGAACACCGGATACCTTCTTCACCAATCCGCAGCACGAACGCACACGTAACTTCCTAGGCCAGATTCTCCCTCACTAGAACCTTTAAAGACGAAGTAACTCAGCTTCGCAGTAAAACCGCGGCACGATATCGATATGAAACCAGACATCATCCTGGTCGAGCCCATGATGGCTCCCATAGAAGCGGCTCTCGATGCCAATTACCAGGTTCATCGCCTGTCGCAGGCGGAGGATCGGGCCGCTTTGCTCGCCGCGGTCGGTCCAAAGGTTCGCGCGGTGGTGACAGGCGGTGGAACGGGTGTGAGCCCGGCACTGTTCGATGCCCTGCCGCAACTCGGGCTCATTGCCATCAATGGCATCGGCACGGATGCGGTGGATCTCGAGCGCGCTCGCCGTCAGGGGGTGCGGGTGACGACCACACCTGGCGTTCTGACAGATGATGTCGCCGATATCGCCCTCGCGCTCATGCTAGCCAGTTGCCGCCGCATCGCCGAAGGCGATCGTCTCGTCAGAGCAGGGGCGTGGTCACAAGGCAGGCGTTTGACGCTCGGCCGCAGTATCCGCGGAAGGCGCGTCGGGATCTTCGGATTAGGGCAAATTGGCCGGGCGATCGCGAAGAGAGCCGAAGCCTTTTCCGCACAGATCCTTTACTTCAATCGCTCGGACGTACCGGACGCACCATGGCCGCAGGCTGGATCGCTGGAGGCTCTGGCTCGAGACAGCGATATCCTCGTCGTTAGTGTTGCCGGTGGCGATCAAACCCGAGGACTCGTCAATCGGGCCGTGCTGGACGCGCTTGGGCCGGAGGGCATCCTGATCAACATTGCCCGAGGCAGCGTCGTTGACGAGCCTGAACTCGTCAATGCGTTGAAGGACGGACGGATCTGGGGCGCCGGCCTCGACGTCTTCGCCCATGAACCGCATGTGCCCGAGGAGCTTTTCGGCCTCGATAATGTCGTACTGATGCCGCACCAGGGTAGCGCCACGATCGAGACGCGCCTTGCAATGGGCGAACTCGTCCTCAGGAATGTCGCCGCTTACTTCGCGGGCCAGGAATTGCCTTCCGCCGTTGTCTGAGTTCGGCACTGGTCTCGCATAGGCTTTTCAAGCGAAGCCCGCGATCGTCTGCAATCATCCGTGGCCTCGTCCTCGAACGAATGGTCCGCTTCTGGCAGATTTCGGAAGTAGATCGAATGTCTGCTCAAGCGGGGAACACCGGACGTTCTTATGAACGCACGGATCATCGCCTCCTGACCCACTCCGGACCTTAGCGGATCAGTTCCCCAATTCGAGTCTATGTCCACAACGTCGTGCAATCGGAACTTCCGTGGCTGTCCCACCAAAGGCACCCACTTCGCCACTTTGGCGAATGGCAGCCTCAAGAATGTGGTTGGCTGTCTCGACTAAGTTCCGACCGCAGCTTGAGGAAAGGTGCTGCCAGATAAATGGGAGGACACCGGCCGTACCAACCGATGCCGCTCTGACGCTCGGTCATTTCAATCCCGCGATCCACTCCTCCAACGCCTGCCTGGTCGCCCGGTCCGGCGGCTCCTCGCGCGTGAAGGCCCACCACGTGCATCAGCTCGAGGGGCGTCCGGCGAACAACGTCGTCGCGGCCGAAGACCCTATGCGCTTGCGGGGGACCGTTGTCTTCTCCCGAGTGCGGTTCCGGTTACCGCATCCAAGCTCGGAGCGCTTCCTCGGAGGCTTCTCAGCAAGGGAAAGAGGCTCGCCGTCCCTCACCACCAATGTCAGCGGCCCATAAGGTCCGGTTGGACGAGGGTCCGCCTTTGTGCGTGGCTGCCGGAAAGAGCCTTCGAATAACCGGTCACGGCGGCTAGTGGCTGGCCAGATCGTAGCCCGCCTCATTTTCACGTAGCGTCGGCAGCCTATTGAAGTAGCGAGGAGAAGATCCCGTATGGCGAGGCTCGTCTCTTCATTGAACCAGTCGCCGGACGGCTATGTCGACCGCCGGCGCGGCTCAGCGGAACAAGCATGACTGTTTCGAGAGTCACACACTCTTTCGCTCGTAGGAAAGGATCAGCCCGCCGTTCTTGAGAGGCTGGCTCTCCCGCAACATGAAGTGGGTGCGGCCGCTTGCAGGTTTGAACAGCGGCGTACCTTCGCCCCACACCACCGGCGCAAGACAGAGGCGGTATTCGTCCACCAGTTCCTCGGCCATCAGCGTTGCCAGCAATTCGGCGCTGCCGAAGACGAACACGTCCCGGCCGGCTTCCTGTTTGAGCGCCTTGACCGTTTCGGCTGCTTCGCCTTTCAGAAGCCGGCTGTTGGCCCAGTCGGCCGCCTCCAGTGAGCGGGAGACCACCGCCTTGTCGAGGCCGTTCATCATCCTGGCGATCGGACCCTCCTCCTTCGTCCAATAGTCGCGCATGCCGTCATATGTGCGCCGGCCGAACAGGAGCGTTCCGATTTCCGCGCCCTGACGGAGGGAAAACTCCTCCAGTTCCTCGCCCCAGACCGTGCCGTGCATATCGAGCTGCCAGGGTCTGGGGCCTTCGAAATATCCATCCAGCGTCATGACGTTCCAGGCGATCAGTTTTCTCATATCCGATGCTTTCCGGCACTTTGTTCGATCATCGATCGGCAGTCAGTTGCCATTCCGCCGATCCCAGGGCGGCACGAAGGATCGGGACGAGCGTTCATTCGGCATTCGCGCAGTGTGTGAACGTTGGACCCACAGGCTCATTCGCTCGTCCACGCCTGACCTTCGCAACGTGCAGGGCCAGTTTTGCCAGCGTTTGCCCCCCAAACTCTACGGCGCCGAAGCCGACCGCCCGTTCCCTGTGCTCCTTAGTCGGATGCATCTGCCGGAGCGTGAGCACGGTCTTGCCGTCGCATTGTTCATCGAAGGTGACGAGCATCCTGAACCGACCGGGGTCGTCGTCCCCGTCCGACCCGTGCTCGATCTCGATGAGGGCCGGGGCCTCGATACGGAGAAACAGCATTCGGTTCGTATAGCGAGTGCCGTCGGGAGCGACCATGTCGAACCGCCAGACCCCGCCCGGCCTGAGGTCGATCTCTTTGCTTTCGATCACCATGCCGTCGGGACCGAACCACTGTCCGATCTGATCCGGGTCCGTCCAAGCGGAGCAAACGACGCTCCGGGGAGCATCGATCACCCGGCTCAAGATGATCTCACGATCGACGAGCCAGTCCTGCCAAGGGGAACCGGAGCTTTGGAATAGAGCGTTCAAAGTCTTAATCCTTCCGTTTCATGCGTTCGATATGGGCTTCCATGCGATCGAGGCGTTTCTCCCAGGCGGAGATATGCTGGTGTAGCCACGCTTCGGTCGCCTGGAGGGCGTGCGGCTCAAGTTTGCAGGTTCGAACGCGTCCGATTTTCTCGGAGCTGATGAGCCGGCTCTGCTCGAGAACACGCACATGCTTGAGCAGCGACGGCAGAGCTATTTGGAACGGCTCAGACAGTTCGCCGACGGATTTCGGGCCATCACACAGACGACTGACGATCGCCCGCCTGATCGGATCTGCGAGGGCGGAGAAAGCCCTGTCTAAATCGGTTGAACACTTAGCCATTTCGGAAAGTATTAGCCGCCGCGTGACGGCGGTCAAGAAATACTTTCACTATTGGCTAAGTTTTGGCTCTCGGGACACCGAAACTCCACCCGATGTCTGACCTTCCCGCTGGACGTCTGGTCCGCTCGACGGTTCATCAGGCCGGATCAATGTGTTCTGCCTCATCATGGGTTGAAGCCCACCTGTCATTGTGAGCTTCAGTTCTTTGCGCTCGAACGTTGCCAAGAAAGAACCAGCCGATATGATCAGTATCCCCAAGATATCTAGTCCTTGCACGGTCTCGGTGAACACCGCCACGCCGAGCAAGGACTGCGATGACCTCCAGCAACGCTGGAGCAGGAAGGTCGGCTCCGGGCACATCTAAGACATTGCGCCATAGTTCTCTGGTGAACAGCAAGTGGACGTTCGAAAGGGCGGTAAAACTCGCCCTTTGAGCCGACCACGATCCTCGTGGATCATGATTCATTCAACGGCTCACTTTCTACTTGTTTCGCATTGAATCGGATTTTAGCTCTCGACGAACAGTGCGCAGCTCGTAACAAATCCCTCAGCAGATTCCAAATAAACCTCGGCGACAATTGCCATGAGGCAACCAGAGACAAAATGACAATCACGATCCGTTTGGCACAGAAGGCCGATGCATTGCCGATTGCACGGCTGCATTTTCATACGTGGCAGGAGACCTATCGCGGTCTTGCTCCGCAGGCCGCATACGACGCAATAACGGAGGAGGTCAGGCTGGCCCGTTGGCGGAGTATGCTTTCAAACGCTGAAGGCGAGCGGATTATTTTGGTTGCCGAAGCGGAGGGGCAGCTGGCAGGATTCGGTGCAGCCGGACCAGCCTCGCATGAGATCTTTCGGAGCCGAGGCGAGATTAGATTTCTCTATGTGGGAGCCGCCTTCAAGCGCAGGGGCGTTGGCCGCAAACTGCTGCTTCATCTTGCGCGCCATATGATGGAGGCCGGCTACAAAAGCATGGGGCTCGGTGTAGTTGTCGGGAATGATCCGGCTATCGCATTCTATGAACGAATGGGAGGCGAAAGGGTAGGGGGCTATACGGATCCCGGTCCTGTCTGGCGTTCCTGTAACTATCTGTATGTCTGGGATGATTTGCCGGCGCTCGTGGCCCAGGAGGCGGCGAGAATCTATTGAAGGCGCAGCAATGACCAATGCCGGATATTCGCTGTCGTGGATCGAGCAGGAGAATAAGGCTCACGCAATGGTGCGTGAGCCCGTATTAGGTTCAGTCCGTGCCCTGATTGATGGCGATGGGCGTCAGCTTGTTCGCCTGGAGACCATACTTCTTGACGATCTCGTCATAGATGCCTTTCTGCTGAAGGCGCTCAAGGCCATCCTTGATGGCGTCGCGCAGCTGGGGCTCGGTCTTAAGCACGGGAATGCCGGAGAGGGAAACCGTGAAGGCCTCGCCGATGAGCACATAGCTGTTGGGCTCCTGCGATTGGAAGTATGGCAGGGTCTCGTTGCCCTGAACGGCTGCATCGAGGCGTTGCGTCTTCAGTTGCGTGCGAGCATCGGCCGATCCCTCGGTGCCGATAGCCTCGATAGCGGGCTTTCCCTTCGCCACACAGTTGGCTTGGCTCCACTCGCCGATCTGGCGGGGCCAGTTAGTGGCACGGCTCGCGCCGACTTTCTTGCCGCACAGGTCGTCAGGAGTCTTGATGGTCGCCGCCATGGCGGGCGTGGTATAAAACTGCGCGCCGGACTTCATGTAGTCGACGAAATCCACGATCTCACGGCGAGCCGGAAGATCGCTCATACCGGCGAGCGCGATGTCGACGCGGCCGGTCTGGAGCGACGGGATCATCTGGGCGAAGGCGATTTCCTGCCATTCAATGCCAACCCCGAGTTCTTTCGCGAGAGCTTCGCCCAGATCGATATCAAAGCCTGTAAGCTTGTTCGTAGCCGGGTCCTTGAAAGTGATCGGGGCATAGTTCGGCATTGTCGCAACGACAATCTTGCCAGCCTTCTTGATCCGATCCGGAAGTTCCGCCGCGTGGGATGTGGCCGCAAAGCCCAAAGCGATCACACTCGCGAGCAAACCTGCTGTCAGTTTCATTGTCGTCGGTCCTTTCCTGAGGAACACTTGTCAAGCGAGAACCGCCGCGATGAAATCGCGGGTTCTCTGTTGCTTCGGGTGCACCAGCACCTCTTGCGGCGAGCCCCGTTCCACAATGGCTCCCCGATCCATGAAAACGACTTCGTTCGCAACCTCACGCGCGAATCCAAGCTCATGCGTCACGACGATCATCGTCATGCCCGAACGGGCCAGATCCTTCATGACGGCAAGAACCTCGCCGACCAGCTCCGGGTCGAGCGCCGAGGTCGGCTCGTCGAACAGCATCAGCTTGGGCTTCATGGCGAGCGCGCGGGCGATGGCCACGCGCTGTTGCTGGCCGCCGGAAAGCTCCGACGGATAGGCATCGCGCTTCGCCGAAAGCCCCACACGCTCCAGGAGTGCCGTGGCTTCGTCGATAGCTTCGCTGCGGCGGCGCTTCTGGACGGTCACCGGACCTTCAATGATGTTCTCAAGGGCCGTCATGTGCTGGAACAGGTTGAACCGCTGGAAGACCATGCCGCTCGTGAGCCGCTGGCGAGCAATCTCCGCGTCTGTCAGCTCATAGAGCTTGTCGCCGACACGACGATAGCCGATGAGTTCGCCATCGACCCAGATGGCTCCGGAATCGATCCGCTCGAGCTGGTTGATGCAGCGAAGGAGCGTGCTCTTTCCTGATCCCGAAGGTCCGACGATGCAGAGCACTTGGCCGGCGGGGATTTCGATCGAGACACCGTCGAGCGCTTGAACGGAGCCGAAGGTTTTGCGCACGTCGGCTGCAACGACGATAGGCATCATGGCTTAGCCCTCCACCGCCGGGCGCGCGGCGGGACGAGACCGGCGGCCTGAGCCCTTGGCGAAATAACGTTCAAGAAAATGCTGGCCGATGCTTAGAACCGTCACGATGATCAGATACCAGCCAGCGGAGACGATCAAAAGCTCGATTACCCGTGCATTGGCATAATAGACCGTTTGCGCGTTGCGCAACACTTCGGCGAAGCCGATCACGCTGGCGATGGACGTCAGCTTCACCATGCTGATCACCTCATTGCCGACCGGCGGAATGATCACTCGCATGGCCTGCGGAAGGACGATGCGGCGCAAGGTCGTCAGGCGGGTCATGCCGATGGCCTTGGCGGCCTCTGTCTGACCTGCATCCACCGATAGGATGCCTGATCGGACGACCTCGGCCGTGTAGGCACCCTGATTGATGCCGAGGCCGAGCAGCGTTGCCACGAACGGCGTCATCACATCGACCATACGGGCCTCGAACAGTCCAGGAAAGCCGATGGTCGGAAACACGAGAGCAAGGTTGAACCAAAGCAGGAGTTGAAGAAGAAGCGGCGTTCCGCGGAAGAACCAGATGTAGAAGACTGCGATGCTCTTCAGGACCGGATTGGGCGACATCACCATAATCGCGAACAGAACGCCGAGCGCGATGCCCAGGGCCATTGCGCAAACCGTCATGATGATCGTGTTGCCGAGACCGCTGATGATGGATTGGGCCGTGAAGAACTGCCCGACCACGGCCCAGTCGATCTGCCCCTGAGCGAATGCCTTCACTACAAGGGCGAACGCAGCGAGGATCAGGGCGCTTGCGATCCAGCGTCCGTAATGGCGGCGCGGTACATGCGTCAGGTGCGCGATCGACGGATCGAAGCGTTCAGTCTGCCCCTTTCCGACCGAGGAGGGTGCGGTGGTACTGCTCATTCCGGCTCTCTCCGTTCGTGCCTGTTCAGATCCGTGGACCATTATAATGCATCGCCCATTCGCGCTGTTTCTCAAAATCCGCGCGCAGACGGGCAAGCTGTTCGGCTACCCGGAGCGGAGCCGTCCCGCCATAGCCGTCCCGGGCCCTGATGGCGGCATCAGGCGTCAGGTTCGTCATAAGGGCTGCGCTCAGGCGCGAATCCACGGTTGACAGATCCCCGGCGCTCAGATCCTCAAGACCAATATTGCGGTCCTCGCAAAAGCGAACCAAGCGGCCGGTGATCTCGTGGGCTTCCGAGAATGGAACACCCTGGCGCGCAAGCCAGTCGGCCACTTCGGTGGCAAGCGTAAATCCATCGGTTGCCTGGCGGCGCATTTCGCCCGCATCGACCCGCATCGTCCGAACCATTCCGGCCATGGCCGGAAGCACGAGGGCGAGGGTGTCGATGGCTTCGAAGGCCGCCCGCTTGTCTTCGGCGAGATCGCGATTGTAAGCGAAGGGCAGTCCCTTGAGTGCCGTCAGCATCGTGCCGACAGCACCGATGAGGCGTGCGGCGCGACCACGGGTCAACTCAGCAATGTCGGCATTCTTTTTCTGCGGCATGATGGATGAGCCGGTGGCATAGGCATCGTCGAGCGCGATCCAGCGAAACTGGCGTGAGGACCAGAGGAAGATCTCCTCGGCTAAGCGAGACAGGTTCACGCCCATCATCGCAGTCACGAATAGAAACTCCGCGACGTGGTCGCGGCTGCCGACCGCATCAATAGAGTTTTCGCAAGGTGCATTGTAGCCGAGCTCACGGGCAGAGGATTCTGGCGATTTGGCAATGGCCGATCCTGCAAGCGCCGCCGCCCCGAGCGGGGAGCGCGCAGCGCGCCGATCCCAATCCTGCATGCGGTCGATGTCGCGAGTGAAGCTCTGCGCATGAGCAAGGAGCTGGTGCGCAAAGCTCACCGGCTGCGCGGGCTGAAGATGGGTGAACCCAGGGGCTATGGTCTCAAGATGCTGTTCCGCCTGAAGCGCAAGAGCCTCTTGTAGAACCAGCAAGTCGATGACGATGCGGCGAGCCCGATCCCGAAGATAGAGTTTGAGATCGTTGGCCGCTTGATCATTGCGCGAGCGTCCGGCCCGGAGCTTCCCGCCGAGAGACCCGAGCCGTTCAGTGAGCTTACGCTCTAGAAACGTGTGCACATCCTCGTCCTGCTCAGATGGAATGAGAGTTCCGGCATCGACCTCGGACTTGAGCTCTTCAAGAGCCGCCTCGATTGCTTCACCCTCATCCTGGGTGAGCAACTTGGCTCTCACAAGCTCGCGCGCATGGGAGAAGGAGGCAGCGAGATCATAAGCTGCAAGGCGGAAATGGCTGGCATCGGAGCGCGAGAGAGCCATGAGCTCCGGGGCAGGGCCTGAGCGGAAGCGTGAGGCCCACAGAACGTTGGTCGATGTCATGCCGATCTCCTTTTCTTTTGGTTTCCCAAGGGGAACTTCGGCTGGCAAATGAAATTTTGTCGCTTTGGTATTCTATTTTAGAATAGAAGGAAGCTTAGGTCCTCTTCTCTCTCCTCGGTTACTCTATTCCATGACGATTCAGCGCCTCCCAGGCTCCATGACCGCCCTACGCGTCCTTCTTGCCGTTGCCGAGCACGGCACGGCCTCCGCCGCTGCAACGGCCATCAACCTGACCCAGAGCGCAGTAAGCAAACATCTACGCGGATTGGAGGAGACACTGGGAATCTCTCTGTTCGCCCGGGGCAACCGTGGTCTCGTACCGACGGAAGCAGGGCGGATCTATGTGAAGCATGTTCGCCGTGCCCTGGCGGAGCTTGAAGCGGGCGACGCACAGGTCTCTGCCCTCAAAGCCTCGCCTTGGTCAGTCCGGCTCCACGTGCTGCCGATCATCGGCGATCGGTGGCTCGTGCCGCGCTTCTCGCGCTTTGCGGAACAGCATCCTGAGATCGACGTGCAGTTCACGACTTTCGTGACGGCGGATACGGCGGAAGCGGCCGATGGGGTATTCCGGTTCGGGGAGGGAGCGTGGCCGGGGCATCAAGGCAGTTACCTGTTCGGCCGCGATGTTGCTCTCGTTGGCGCTGCCTCCTTCGTGGCACGCCTTGGCGGCATCGAGACGGCGGAGGATGTGCGCCGCTATACCGTGCTCGATCATTTTCAAACGCCCCTTCGCTGGAGCGAGTTTGCCGAGGCACAGGGGCTTGATGACTTCACGCCTGTGCACACAACGCGGTTCGGGTTCTATTCGCTAGTTATCCGAGCGGCGATAGCCGGCCAGGGCCTCGCGCTAGTTCCGCGTCGGCTCGTGCAGGAGGAACTCGAGACTGGACGATTAGTGAATCCGGCAGGGCTCGGCTTCAAAAGCCGCAACGCCTATTGGTTCACCACACCAGAAGATCGCCCCACGCGCCCTGGGCTGGAGGCTTTCCGGAGATGGCTACTGGAAGAAGTGCAGGCGTCCTGACGGCGGAGTGCGCTGTGCCTTAAATAAGCTCCCTGATGCATTATATCGCCAGCGGCGTCGGTGGGCCGATGTTTCGATGACGTGAATTGATATTTTTCAAGTACTTGCCGGTCGATTGCTGTATCTTAAGGGGACTATGTGGAGAGGCAGCTTGCGACGGCCGTCTCACGGTTCCTGTCCCGCTCCGCTCCTGGCGGCAGCGATCCTTACCGTGTCCCAGCCCCATCCGGTCCACGCACAGGTGCTTTCCCCCTCGTAGGAGACCTCCGATCTGATCGTGTATCTGGGGGTGATGCCGGCGCAGCTCATCCGCGGGCATGCGCCGTCCCACGCCGAGGCATCCATGCACGGCGGAGCGCCGTCGGCCGGGGACCAGCACATCATGGTCGCCGTCTTCGACAAGGCGAGCGGAACCCGGATCGAGAATGCGGATGTCACGGCGGTCGTGTCCGGCCTCGGGAACGTGGGCATGGCTCGGGTGAGGCTCGACCCCATGCAGATCGCCGGCACCGTCACCTACGGCGGGTTCGTTCCGATGTCGGACAACGACCGATACACGATCGTCCTCGAGATCCGCCGCCCCGGTACCGGCTCACCGGAGGCCGCCCAATTCACGTACGTGAGCCAGGCCCGCTAGATCCATTACCCGACCTGACGAGGGCCGGTTCGGCAGGTGCGAACGAAGACCGGGCCATGAGGAGGAGACGAGCCCATGCCTGAAACCAGATTCTCCGAATTCAGCCGGAACTATGCCTGGACATGTCCCGCCATCGCGCTGCTGCTTGCCGCGGCCGTGTTGATGCTGTTCGGCCTGTCAGTGTGGGCTGCCGTTGTCGCCGCATTGCTCCTCGCCTGCCCCGCAATGATCGTCTGGGGCCTTTTCACGGCAGGCCGGGATTCGCGCGGGCACGAAAGCCGACGACCACGCCATGCTGTGTCGACCCGTCACCGCCCAGACCGGAGGGATGAGATCATGCCGAAGGTATTTCTCCTCGCGATGGCGGTCGGGGCGAGCCTGGTCCTCGCGGGAACCGCCCAAGCCCATTGCGACGCCATCGGCGGACCCGTCACGACGGCAGCCGTACGGGCGCTCGACACCAACAACGTCAACGCCGTCCTGCCGTATGTCCCGGCCTCCGCCGAGCCGGCGCTGACCGCCGCCTTCACCCAGGCCATGGCCGCGCGGGCAGCGGGTGGCGAGGCCAAGGCACTGGTGGACCGCTTCTTAATGGAGACGGCCGTCCGGCTGCATCGGGCCGGGGAGGGCGCGCCCTACACCGGTCTCAAGCCGGCCGGGACCGACTTCGGCCCGGCCATTCCGGCTGCCGAGCAGGCGCTGGCGATCGGCAAGGTCGAGCCGCTCCTGGAATTCCTCTCGCGCGAGATCGAGCACGGGGTGCGCGAGCGCTTTGCCCATGCTGCCCGTGACAAGCCCAAGGAGCCGACCAATGCGGCAGAGGTGCCTGCCGCACGCGAACATGTCCGAGAGGAATTCGGGTTCATCGGCTACGTGGAGGCAATCTACCTAGCCGCCAAGGGCAACGGACATACGGAGGGACCGGCTGCCGTCGACGCCTGCGGGCATTAGGAGCCCCTGACATGAACCGGGTTATCGATAAAGTCGTGATCGTAACCGGCGCCGCCCTTGGCCTCGGCCGCGCCTCCGCAATGATGTTGGCGCGCGAGGGAGCCAAAGTCGTGCTCACGGACATCAGGGATGCCGAAGGGGAAGCGACAGCGCAATCGATCCGTGAGGACGGCGGCGACGCACTTTATCTGCACCACGATGTCTCCAGCGAGCCACAGTGGCAGCAGGTCATGGCAGAGACGTTGGACAAATTCGCCCGTCTCGATGTTCTGGTCAACAACGCGGGCGTTGCCGATGGATGTCCTCCCGAGGAGGAAACGCTCGAGCACTGGCGCAGGCTCATGAGCGTCAATCTCGACGGTGTTTTCCTGGGGACGAAGCATGCCATCCGAGTCATGAAGGCGAGGACGCCGCCCGGGGGCGCGATCATCAACCTGTCCTCGATCGCCGGCATGATCGGCATTCCCGATCTCGGCGCCTACTGCACCTCGAAAGGCGGCGTCCGGCTCTATACCAAATCGGTCGCGCTCTACTGCGCCAAAGCCGGCTTGAACATCCGGGTGAATTCCATCCACCCTGGCTACATCTGGACACCGATGGTGGAGAACTACCTGGCCCGGCATGGAGATGTGGAAGAGGGCCGCAGGGCCGCAGACGCTCTGCACCCGCTTGGCCATATCGGGGAGCCGGACGACATTGCCTATGGCGTGGTCTATCTTGCCTCAGACGAGTCCAAGTTCATGACAGGCGCCGAACTGGTCATTGATGGCGGCTACACCGCTCAGTGAGCCCTTTCTGTTTGGAGGTCATCGGAATGTCCTGTTCTGGCAGTCCGCGAACCAAAGCTCTTGGTCCGCTTCAGCGTTCAAGAACCGACGTTTGTTGAGCGGCAGGAATGTGAATGCTTGACCCGATCCGGACCTTTGCTGACTGTCTTGAGCAGCGAACTCCAGGTCTCGGCACACGAAAACTCGCTCAGGACGGAATGGCTAATGTGGAATCCTTGTGTGTTGAAATAAGAGCCAGCGTATCTACTTAATGGAGTCCAATTGCACGGCTCGCAACCCGCTCCCCCATCAGTGAGCGTTCTTGCCTGTTGGTCTCTCAATTTACATCAAGCGCCATGTCTGCCGTTCTTCAGCGAAACAATGTTAAGATTGCCGGCAAGGGTCGGCAGCCCATGTTCTTCGCCCACGGCTATGGCTGCGACCAGAACATGTGGCGCTACATCACGCCGGCCTTCGAGGACCGCTACAGGATCGTTCTCTTCGACCACGTTGGCCACGGCCAGTCGGATGAGACCGCCTTCGACCAGGTCCGATATGGCTCCCTTCAGGGATATGCGGACGACGTGCTGGCGATCTGCCGCGAGTTGAACCTCAAGGACGTCATCTTCGTCGGCCACTCGGTCAGCGCCATGATCGGCGTGCTGGCCGCCATCCAGGAGCCGGAGCGCTTCGACCGTCTGATCCTGATCGGGCCGTCGCCGCGTTACATCAACGATGGCGATTATGTCGGTGGGTTCCAGCAGGAGGACATCGAGGGCCTGCTAGATTCGCTCGATAGCAATCATCTGGGCTGGTCGAGTACCATGGCGCCGGTGATCATGGGCAACCCGGACCGGCCGGAGCTCGGCGAGGAACTGACCAACAGCTTTTGCCGGAGCGACCCTGAGATCGCCAAGCACTTCGCCCGCGTGACGTTCCTCTCGGACAACCGGGTGGACCTGCCTAAAGTGAAGACAAAGGCACTCATCCTCCAGTGCTCGCAGGATGTGATTGCCCCTGAGGCGGTCGGGCGCTACGTGCATCAGACCCTCCCGGGCAGTGAGTTCGTCCTGATGAAAGCGACAGGCCATTGCCCGAACCTGAGTGCCCCAGAGGAGACGATTGCCGCCATAGAGACCTTTCTGCGCGGTTCAATTCCCAACACGACGGCGGCAGAGTGAGCATAGACCCAAAGGCGATCATCGAAACTCCTGAGGAACTCTACGAGAGCGCCCCCTGCGGTTACCTCTCGACCCTGCCGGATGGCACCATCATCAGAGCCAACCAAACCTGCCTCACCTGGATTGGTATGAAGCCGCAGGATCTTGTCGGCAACAAGTGCTTCCAGGATCTCCTGAGCATCGGCGACAGGATCTTCTACGAAACCCATTTTGCGCCGCTCCTGCGGATGCAGGAATTTGTGAACGAGATCGCCTTTGATCTGATCGGCGCCGACGGACGTGCCTTGCCAGTTCTCGCCAATGCTGTCCAGAAGCGGGATGCAGGTGGGAAGCCTGTTGTCAACCGCATCACCCTCTTCAATGCCACCGACCGGCGACAATACGAGCGAGAGCTGCTTCTCGCGCGCCAAAAGGCCGAGCAGACCGCCGAGGAGCTCAAGCGTCTGAACGAAACTCTGGAGGAGAGGGTGGCCCAAGAGGTCGCCGAGCGCCTGAAAGCCGAGGCGGCGATGCGCCAATCTCAGAAGATGGAGGCGGTGGGCCAGCTCACCGGGGGCGTAGCGCACGACTTCAACAACCTGCTCACGGTCATCAAATCGTCGACTGATCTCCTCAAGCGACCGAACCTGTCAGAGGAGCGGCGGGCCCGCTATGTCGCAGCGATCTCCGATACCGTGGACCGAGCCGCCAAGCTCACGAGTCAACTTCTCGCCTTTGCCCGCCGCCAGGCCCTCAAGCCTGAGACCTTCGATGCGGGACAGGCCGTTCGGATGCTCAGCGACATGGTCCGTACTCTGACCGGGGCACGGATCCAGATCGTTACCTACCTGCCCGATGAGCCGTGTTTCATCAGCGCCGATCCAAGTCAGTTCGACACAGCGCTGATCAACATCGTGGTCAACGCGCGTGACGCGATGGACGGTGAGGGCCAGATCACAATCACAGTGTGGCCGGCCGAGACAATGCCCGCCGTCCGGAGACACGCGGCGGTCAAGGCCCCTCACGTGGCCATTTCGATCGCTGACACTGGCTTGGGCATCCCGGCGGATCAGATTGATCAGATCTTCGAGCCGTTTTTCACCACCAAGGGTGTTGGCCAGGGCACCGGCCTCGGATTGTCCCAGGTGTTCGGGTTCGTGAAGCAGTCAGGGGGACAGGTGATCGTCGAGAGTGAAGTCGGCCAAGGCACCACGTTCACGCTGTACCTGCCCCGCGTCATAGCCGCTCTCGGAGCGGCCGCTCCAGAGGAGGAGACCACCGAAGACGGGCACGGCACCTGTGTGCTGGTGGTCGAGGACAACCGGGACGTCGGCACCTTCGTGACGCAGACCTTGGAAGAGTTGGGCTACCGCACGACGTGGGTCGAGAGTGCACAAGCCGCGCTCGACGAGCTGGCGACGTCGCCGAGCGCCCACGATATTGTGTTCTCGGACGTGGTGATGCCGGGCATGGACGGCGTGGAGTTGGCGCGCCACGTGCAACGGCTCTACCCCGATCTGCCGCTGGTGCTGACGAGCGGGTACAGCCACGTGCTCGCTGAGGGAGGGCATGGGTTCGAGCTGTTGCAGAAGCCCTATTCCGTTGAGGCATTGTCACGCGTACTTCGCAAGGCATCCCGCAAGCGGCGCAAGCGGGCACAGGCAAAATCGTGAAGAACACGTGGCACTGCCTCTCCAGCCTTACGCCTGCAACGCAAGTCAGCCAGCCTGTTTGGTCGCAATCCAGATCGTGTGTCTTGCGCCCCTACGGGTTCCGTGGGCGCGCGCGTTGACCTCATCCACACCAAATCCCGCCCTACGCAGGCGCTGGGTGAAGGCTCTATTCGGTGCCGATGACCACACGGCAAGGACGCCACCAGGAGTCAGTGCTGTCCGAGCGGAGCTAAGCCCCGACAGGTCGTAGAGGCCGTCATTGGCCCGGCGTGTCAGCCCTTCGGGCCCATTGTCGACATCCAACAGGATCCCATCGTAAGCGGACCGGCTCGATCTGATCAGGCCACCGACATCCCCTTCGACGATGCTGACGCGGGAATCGGTAAGGCTATCACCAAAGACTTCGGCCATGGGACCGCGGGCCCAGGCCACGACCGCGGGTACCAGTTCAGCCACAGTGACCTGAGCATCGGGGCCGAGTTCAGCGAGCGCAGCGCGGAGTGTAAAGCCCATCCCCAACCCACCGATCAGGATCTGTGGTCGCTTGCGGCCCCGAAGTCTTTGACAAGACAGTCTGGCCAGCGCCTCCTCGGATCCACTGAGGCGGCTGTTCATCAGCTCATTGCTGCCCAGCATGATGGAGAACTCGGCCCCACGCCTCTTGAGGCGCAAGTCGTCCCGGTCGCCCGGAACTTTTGCCGTGTCGAGTAAGACCCAAGGAATCATGAAACACTCTTCGGACAGCACTGCCTATTCGCGGGACCATGCACGTGTCGGGAACGCCGATCAATGGACACACGCTCGCCCATGCCTTTGGCCCGCGCGTCCCGTCCTTCTGCTCGCGCTTCTGTCCACTCGAAGCATCGAGCCCGACCATTCACAGGGCGATGCGAGGCGGCGCAACAGTGCGGTCGGGGGGGAGCCTTCTTCGGCTTCTTTGCGTCGCGCTTAGCGCGCTGTTCGCTCGTGGCCACGGCTAGCTTCCGTTTGTCAGGCAGTTCGTGGATGAGATCATGTCAGTCGTGGGTCGACTTTCCGAGCAGATGGTCGAAATCGGCCAGCACGCGGTCGATCAGCTTGCTGCGGCGTAGATCGCTTGCATCCAAGCTCTGTGCGAGGAGGCCAAGCAGATAGCGCGCCTTCTCAACCGCCTCGTGCCAATCGGTGGCGGGTGCGGCTGTCAGCAGATCTTCGAGGGCGGCTTGTCTGGTACGCAGTGCTTCCTGATCGGCTTCGACTTCTGCCCGGAGACGTCGGAGGTCAGTGGCTTTCTGAGCCGCCATTCCGCGATGCGCATCAAGATTGGTCGGTTGATCAGCCATAGCCTCGTTCCTCCGTGTTGTTGCCAGTGCATTCACTGGTAACTCGATCACCTAAGCACGTTCAATTAGTAGGCGGGCCAGGGTCTTGGCCAACCGCTCATTCTGTCCAACGGGTTCAGGCGTCACGTCGTGCCATTCATGTGCTCGAAGCGCCCAGGCGACGTCGGAGAGGCTGCCGAGAGGCTCATGCGGCCAAGCCGACTCGCCGGTGGGCGTCAGGATCATAAACTGCCGTGAAGCTTTCATGCCGACCCGAGCGACGTAGAGGGTCTCATCGCCCCGTCGAAGCAACGCGACGGGTTCGTAAATCTGAGATCCGTGGAAGAAGGCTTCGCCGTTGGTCAAATCTCGGACATCCGGGCTGTGATTTCGCTCTCGCGCACGGCGCGCTCGCCGAAGCCAGCCGATTTGATGCGGTACGACACCTCGCCAGTCTGATCGGCCGGCATCAGCCGTACGACCTCGTAGATGCCGCTCGAACTGGCACGTTTATCCGAGAAGTTCGGATGGGTGATACGAACCAACTGGTGAACTTTATACCTGTGAGACATTGGCCGCTCTCCTTGCTGGGTGAGTTGGACTAGGTCTCATTCACACGAGACCGTTGGATGCAACCCGCTACTTCCGTGCTTTACGGGCCGCGTACCGAGCGTCACGGGCGGCCTTGCGCTCGGCCTCTGCCCTGACATCGTTCGCTGCCTTCTCGGTGGCTGCGCGCGCTTCCTGCTCGGCTTGTTCCGCCGCAAGGGCCTCACGCTCCGCGGCAACGCGGGCGCTCTCGGCAAGGCGCTGGGCTTCCCGCTCAGCGATGCGGGCGTCGCGCGCGGCGCTTGCGGCCGCCCGGGCGGCCCGCCGTTCGGCAACCGCCGGATCGTCCGGCCCTGGCCGCTGACGGAACTTGGCCGCCATCGCCTGCTTTGCGTCCCTAGCGGCACTTAGCCGTTCGCCAAAATCTTTCTGCTTCATTCCGCTCATTGAGCTCAATACGTCTGCCTCATCTGATCTGTGCCGACTAGCGGACACGCCTGATGCTGGTGATGGTGCCTTCCGGCAGTGTGCCTTGCTCCTGCTGGGCTCGGGCAATTACACCAACGGCCCAGGTATCGGTCGCCCTGGCAGGATCGTCGACCCACAGATAGGCGGTGCGACCATCGTCATAGTTCACCAGGAACATAACCGATTTCGCAGGAGGGGTTTTTCGAAACGTGTTCATTGCTTCCTCTTCAGCTTGACGATTGGCTGCTGGAGCTTTGCAAAGAAAAAGCCGCTCCACCCGGGAGCGGCTCCGTAGACGGCGCATATGGGTCGCGCCCCAACATCCTTAGGCCTTCTGGATGTTGTTGACGGCGATCTTGCCGGAGCGGCGGTCCTCAGCCGTGTCGAAGGAGACCTTCTGGCCTTCGACGAGGTTGCGCATGCCGGCGCGCTCCAGGGCTGTGGCATGGACAAACACGTCCTTGTCGCCATTGTCCGGCTGGATAAAACCGAAGCCCTTCATGTCATTGTAGAATTTCACTGTACCCATGATCATAGAGGGTAACCTTTCGCGGTTGTTGCAGATGCGCGTGAGCCAAGGCACGCGAAAGCGCGACCTCAACTCGGTTCGTCGATGTTTGGAAAGAGTGTCTGAACGTGCGCCTGGCAGTGCCAACAGCGAAACGGCCCGATTGTCCGGCCAAAGTCGATAATAAAAATATAGGGATCTGTGGAATTTTTACAAGAGGACGGACTGGGATTGCTCGAAGAACAGGGCGGCAGAAGGACTTGCTTCCCTGTTTTGCTTTCTCACAACGCCAATAAAATTTCCAATGGCGTGCCCAGAATCTTCCGATCTCACCGGGAATGACTATGATCGCGGAGGGGGAGTGCTCTGCACCAAGCATCAGCCGGGCGAACTGAGCTCCGCTCCCCGAGCGGCGGGGCGGTTCAGGTTAGACGGGTGATCGTGCGATCTTCTTGATCGGAATGCGGGGGCGACCAGCTTTCTCCGCGATGGCGTTGTCCTGCTCCTCGATGGCTTTCCGGGCCGGCTCATCGCCGTCGATCCCACCCAGAAGGGAGCGCGAGACACGCCGGTTCGAGCTGCGGGAGCCATCCTCGTAGAGAACGTCGAAGAGGGCATAGCCGCTCTCAACGGGCTTTGACTTCTTGCGGGCCAATGTTCGTGTTCCTTTGCATCGCTGTACGCACGAGATGCCTATAGGCCAAAACGCAGAGGCCGCTCCAAGTCGGAGCGGCCTCTCTTGCGCAATTTATAGCCAAAGGGTTTTGATCAGGCCGTCTTCAGGTTTCCTGCCGATTCCTTGCCCGTGCGGCGGTCGGATTCGACATCATAGGAAACCTTCTGCCCCTCAACCAGACCACGCAGACCGGCGCGCTCCAGCGCGGATGCATGGACGAAAACGTCCTTACCGCCGTTGTCAGGCTGAATGAAACCATAGCCCTTTGTTTCATTGTACCACTTCACCGTACCTGTCGCCATGGAGAACTCCCTTCTCTATTGATGAGCAACCTAAGCCAAGATGCGTCAGCGCCTTGGTTGGATGAGGATCGATACTTGGGGAGATCGCCCGTGCAGTTGCACGGTAAGGTACAGCAGCTCAGTCGTCGACCAGTCTCGATATCGGGACAATAGAACGGCTTCGTGGGCGTTACAAGGCGGTGATCCGATCTACCTACATCTACCGCCAAGCTGTACAACACCGGAAGGTCGGCTTCTGGCACTCCTGAGACCTAAGCCCGAGGGCAGCAATCCTCACCAATCCGGACATTCCGAAAAGTCGCCAAACTTCTCCGCCTGACCCGGTGCAGACATTTGACCGCTGCCACGGGCCGACCGCTGGTGGAAGAGCGGTCAAGTAACCTTGGCGCCGCAATGCCCAACATGCCGATGAGGGCTTCCTTCCAGGACCGGGTCGTGTAGGACGGCATCACGGGATGCTCGTACTGTATCTGCATCCTTCCAGATAATCTTATTCATGGAAAGATCTCGAGACTGGCGAGCCTGAGCTAAACTTGTCTCCCGGGTCCCCGCTGTGGGCTGCTCTTCCTCATGAACTTATTGCACTTTCGACACTTGACGATATGTGTCGAGGTCATCCACCGACAGATTGGAACCGCAGAGAACGAGGCCGATGACCGCGTCGTCCGGCAAGGAGGACACTATTGACTTGGCGGCGGTCAGCACGCAGGCGGCGGCGGGCTCGCAGAGAAGCTTCTCCGTTTGCAGGAGCCAGCTCACATCGCCGATGACCGGCTGGTCCTCTACGAGAACAATCTCCTCCAGGAAAAGCTTTGCGGCAGCAATCGTCCTGTGAGTTGCGAACGGGGCGCCAAGCGTCCGCGCAATGGAAGTCGCACGAATCGTCACCGGCTCATTGGCCTTGAGCGCTTCGGTCATGGTGGGCGCCCCCGAGGTCTCAACTCCATAGACTGTGAGCGAGGGCTGCTTGGCCTTCAGGGCCGCGGCGGTGCCAGCCATGAAGCCGCCGCCGCCGATCGACACGAAGACATGGGAGAGGTCCGGGATGTCCTCCAGGAATTCGAGGCCAAGGGTGCCATGGCCTGCGATGATTGCGGGATCGTCGTATGGGTGGACGAAGAGGCGCCCCTGGCGCTGGTAGTCCTCCGCCTTGGCGAAGGCCTCGGCCGCGTCGTCGCAGAGCTCCACGCGGGCCCCGAACTTGGTGGTGAGATCGATGTTGAACCGGGGCGTCACCTTCGGCATCAGCACGAGGGCGTCGAGACCCAGCGTTCCGGCAACCCGGGCCACGGCGATGGCATGGTTGCCGCCTGACACAGTCACGAGGCCGCGCCGGCGCTCCTCATCGCTCAAGGTCAGCACCTTGTTGAAGACGCCGCGCACCTTGAAGGAGCCTGCAAGCTGCAGCGCCTCCATCTTTACGGCGGCGCGCCGGCCAAGGCAGGCCGAGATGTCAGGGCTCTCGAAAGCCGGCGTGCGCCTGACTCGCCCGGCGATGCGGCTGCGGGCGGCTTCGATATCAGAGAGGGTCACGTCGAAGGTGCTCATCAGGGTGTCCGTTCGAGCCTTGCGATGCAGTCGATCTCAAGGAGCATGCCGCCGGGCAAACGGCCAATCTCCACGGTCGATCGCGCGGGGTAGGGGGGGTGGAATATGCTGGCATAGATCTCGTTCATGCCAGCGAAGTCATCGAGATTCGTGAGGAACACCGTGGTCTTCACCACCTGATCGAGCGACGATCCGGCTTCGCGCAGGATGGCCACGATGTTGTCGAGCACCTGCTGGGTCTGAGACCTGATGTCGCCCGCCCCAACGAGAGTGCCGCTGGGATCGAGCGGCAATTGGCCCGAGACGAACACGAGGTCCCCGGCGCGGATGGCCTGAGAATAGGAGCCTGCGGGCGGGGCAGCATTCGTGGTGTGAACGGAAGAGCGGGTCATGGCGGGCAGCCCGATCATGGTAGGGCGACGCTTGCTTGGTCAATAGGCATTAAGTCAATCCCGGCACCGATAGAACCGGCTTGACCGGATACGCAAGAGGATCGGAAGCTCGGGTCCGACCTAAGGAGAAGTCTGCAATGTCCCTGTCCCCCCGCGAAATGCTCGCGCGCCTGATTGCCTTTCCGAGCGTTTCAACGAGCAGCAATCTGGACATCATCGCGTTTTGCCAGGATTGGCTGAACAGCCACGGCGTCGAAAGCCAGCTCGTGATGAGCCCCGAGGGCGACAAGGCCAACCTCTATGCGAGCATTGGTCCCCAAGTGGAGGGCGGCGTCGTGTTGTCCGGGCATACGGACGTGGTGCCGGTCGAGGGTCAGAACTGGTCCACCGATCCGTGGGCGCTTACGGAAAAGAACGGCCGTCTCTACGGCCGTGGCGCAACCGACATGAAGGGCTTCGATGCCCTCGTTCTGGCCCTCGTGCCTGAAATGGTGCGCTCCCCCCTCAAACGCCCGATTCACATTGCCCTGTCCTATGACGAGGAGATCGCCTGCCGTGGCGCGCCATCGTTGGTGCAGGCCATGGCGCGCTCCCTTCCGACGCCCTCAGCCGTAATCGTCGGGGAGCCCACCCGACATGCGGTGGTGACCGGCCACAAAGCTTCCGTGCAGCTGCGCACCCATGTCACCGGCCGTGCCGTCCATTCGAGCCGGATCGATCAGGGGGTGAGCGCAGTGATGAACGCGGCGCGACTGATCACCTGGCATGAGGACGTTATGGAGGAGAACAGGCGCCGCGCCGATCCGACCGACCCATTCGAGCCGCCCTATACCACGCTGCATTGCGGCATGATGGTTGGCGGCAACGCCGCCAATGTGGTCTCGTCATCCGCTTGGTTCTTCAGCGACATCCGAGCGATTCCGATGGAGAGCCCGCGCGACTACCTCGAACGTTATCAGGCATATGTGCGTGATGTCGTCGAACCGCGGATGAAGGCGATTGCGCCCGGCACAGGCGTGGCCGTCGAGCTGATCGCCGAAGTGCCTGGCCTGAGGCCCGAAACGGATGGGGCCGCCGAGCGCCTGATGCGGCGCATCACCGGCGACAACGGTACCCACGTGGTGTCCTACGGCACAGAGGCGGGCCTATTCCAGCGGGCCGGCTGGTCGACGGTGGTCTGCGGCCCCGGCGATATCGCTCAGGCCCATCAGCCCGATGAATATATTGAGGTCAGCGAGTTCGAGGCCGGGGAGCGCGTGCTGCGTCGCATCATTGCCGAGCTATGTGCCTAATTGCTGAGTGGGGAGGTCGAAGTCGGGGCTGGACCCCCTGACACTTTCCTGCCTAACTTCATTGCGGAACGGAAGGAACGGCAGAAAATCGGGCCTTTCGACAAAAAGAACACCGCGCAAAGACGCGGGGCTTCCAGAGGAGAAAGACACGATATGACGATGCCTTCGAAGTTCCTTGCCGCCTCCGTGGCAGCGCTCATGGCCGGCGCTGCCCTGCCGGCCATGGCCGTGACCCTGCGTTATGCCAACCAGGGCGACCTGAAGTCTCTCGATCCTTATACCGTCAACGAGACCACCACTAACGCCCACCTAGGCCATGTCTATGAGGGACTGACGCGGCGCGGCAAGGACCTTGCCATTCAGCCGAGCCTAGCCGAGCGCTGGGAAATCAGCGAGGACGGCCTGACCTGGCGCTTCTTCCTGCGCAAAAACGTCAAGTTTCACAACGGCAACCCATTCACCGCCGACGACGTGATCTTCTCGGCGAATCGGGTGCGGGCGCAAGGTTCCAATTTCCAGACCCGCGTGCCGACCACCTCCGAGTGGGTGAAGGTTGATGACCACACCGTCGATGTGAAGCTTAAGTCCCCAAACCCAATCCTCAACTCCCAGTGGGACACTTGGTACATCCTCGACAAGGAATGGGCCGAGGCCAACAACGCGGCCTCGCCGACGCCCGCATCGGCGACGACGCCCAGCTATGCGGCCCTCAACGCCAATGGCACAGGCCCATTCAAGATTGAAAGCCACCAGCCGGGCGTGAAGACTGTCTTCAAGGCCAACAAGGAGTGGTGGGACAAGGCCGAGCATAATCTCGACGAGATCGTCTTCACCCCGATCGGTTCCGATGCGACACGGGTCGCAGCGCTGCTCTCCGGCGAAGTGGACGTCATCGAGCCGGTTCCGTTGCAGGACATACAGCGCGTCAACAGCAGTGCCAATGCGAAGGTGCAGACCGGTCCGGAACTGCGCACCATCTTCCTTGGCATGGATCAGACGCGGGACGAACTCCTGTTCTCGAATGTGAAAGGCAAGAACCCCTTCAAGGATAAGCGCGTCCGCGAGGCCTTCTACAAGGCGATCGACATCGAGACCATCAAGTCCCGCGTCATGCGCGGCTTGGCCACGCCTTCGGCTCTCATGATCGCGCCGGAGCTATTCACCTTCTCCAAGGATTTCCAGCGTCCGAAGTACGACGTGGAAGCCGCCAAGAAGCTCCTGGCCGAGGCTGGGTACCCGAACGGGTTCGAGGTGGGCATGGACTGCCCGAACGACCGCTACGTGAACGACGAGGCGATCTGTCAGGCCGTCGTCAGCATGCTGGCCCGTGCCGGCGTAAAGGTGAACCTGATGGCCCAGCCGAAGGCGCAGTACTTCGGCAAGGTTCTGAAGGCCGGCAACTACAACACCTCTTTCTACCTGCTCGGCTGGACGCCAGGCACCTTCGACTCTCACAACGTGCTGCACGATATCGAAGGCTGCCGCGACAACCCGCAATCTTCACGCGGCGAGTCGAACCTCGGCAACTTCTGCAACAAGCAGCATGACGAGCTGACCGACAAGATCCTGGTCGAGATCAATAAGGAGAAGCGCGACCGGATGATCAAGGAAGCATTCCAGATCACGGTCGACGAATACGGCTATATCCCGCTGCATCAGCAGGCTCTCGCCTGGGGCGTATCGAACAAGGTGACGCTGAGCCAGCGCGCCGACAACTCGGTGCTGCTCTACTGGGCGCAGAAGAAGGAATAGTCCGAGCCTGATCGCTCGTCCCGGGCAGCCGATCGCTGCCCGGGACATTCTTCCGAAAACCTCCGGTGGGCAGTCCCACTTGGGGCATAGCGATCAAGAGTTTGTTCATGTTTGCTTTCATCATCCGACGCGCCTTCCAAGCCATTGGCGTTCTTCTGGCCGTCGGGATCATTTCCTTTGCGATGTTCCGCTTCGCCGGCGATCCGGTGAACCAGATCGTCTCTCTTGATACCCCCGCGGCTGAGCGGGAACAGGTTCGCCGCTCGCTTGGTCTCGACGATCCTGTACCTCTGCAGTTCGTGCGCTATCTCGGGAAGGCTGTTCAGGGCGATTTTGGTGTCTCCTACCAGTTCCGGCAGCCGGTTTCGGACCTTCTGGCCGAACGCATGCCGGCGACCCTCGAACTCGCTTTGTGCGCTACGCTTTTTGCCACCGGCTTCGGCGTGCTGATGGGCGTCTATTCGGGCCTGAAGCGGGACAGCGTGCTGGCCAAGGTATTTCAGACGATCTCGTTGGTGGGTATCTCGCTCCCGACCTTCCTAATCGGCATTCTGCTTATCTATCTGTTTTCCGTCACCCTCGGGTGGCTGCCGTCCTACGGCCGCGGCGACACCGTGCGCGTTGGATGGTGGTTGACGGGGCTTCTTACCGTGTCGGGCCTCAAGGCCCTTATCATGCCCTCCATCACCCTTGGTCTGTTCCAGATGACCCTGATCATGCGCATCGTCCGAGCCGAGATGCTGGAAGTGCTGCGCACCGACTACATTAAATTCGCGCGGGCGAGGGGGCTCACCAGCCGCGCTGTCCATTTCGGGCATGCGCTCAAGAACACGCTGGTGCCTGTCATCACCATCGTGGGCCTGCAATTCGGCTCGGTGATCGCCTTCGCGATCATCACCGAGACCGTGTTCCAGTGGCCCGGTATGGGCCTGCTGTTCGTGCAGGCCGTGCAGAATGTCGACATCCCTATCATGGCCGCCTATCTGATGCTGGTGGCGCTGATCTTCGTGACGATCAATCTTGCTGTCGACATTCTCTACACGGTTGTCGATCCGCGCCTGAGATCGTCCATCCGGCAGCCGACGTGAGGACAAAGCCATGGCAGAAGCAACCAAACCGGCGGCCCCTGCACCTCATTCCCTACCAACCACTGGGGCGGGCCGTTTCTTCGAAAGCGACGTCTGGGCAAGCCTCAAGTGTTCCAAGCTCACGATGGCAGCAGCCTTCCTAACCTTCGTGTTCGTTGCCGCTGCAGTCCTTGCCGGCGTCGTGTCGCCGCAGGATCCCTTCGATCCAGCTCAATTGGAGTTGATGAACAGCCGGCTGCCGCCCATCTGGGACGCGGAAGGGCTGATGCCTTTCGTGCTCGGTTCGGACGAGCAGGGTCGCGACATCCTCTCAGCCATCCTTTACGGCCTGAGAATCTCGCTCTCGGTCGGCATCCTCGGCGTTGCGTTTTCCGCCTCGCTCGGGATCGCTCTCGGTCTTGTCGCCGGCTATGTGGGCGGAACGGTGGATGCGATCATCATGCGCATCGCAGACGTGCAGCTGACCTTTCCGGCGATTTTGATCGCCCTTCTCGTGGACGGCGTCGTGAAGTCCATGCTCGGCGGCCAGCTCGACGAGGTGACGACCCTTTCGGTGCTCGTGTTCTCCATCGGCCTAAGTTTCTGGGTGCAATATGCCCGCACCGTACGCAGCTCGGTGATGGTAGAGAAGAACAAAGATTATATCGCGGCCGCCAGGTTGATCGGCCTGTCGACACCGGTCATCATGTTCCGGCACATCCTGCCCAATGTCTTGGGTCCGGTTCTGGTCATTGCTACCATCAATCTGGCCCTTGCGATCATTACGGAAGCAACTTTGTCGTTCCTCGGCACCGGCATGCCCGAAACCATGCCCTCGCTGGGCACCCTCATCCGGATCGGCAACAACTATCTATTCTCCGGCGAGTGGTGGATCGTCGCCTTCCCAGGCATCGCGCTTGCGCTGCTGGTGCTCGCCATCAATCTCTTGGGCGACTGGCTGCGCGATGCCCTCAATCCGAAGCTGCGATGAGAGAGGGAGCATCCATGGCTGAATCCGTTCTCTCCGTTCGTGACCTGCGCGTCGAATTCGTCACGCGACGTGGCATCCTCAAGGCTATCGACGGCGTATCGTTCGATATCAGAAAGGGCGAGGTGCTCGGTGTCGTCGGTGAATCCGGTGCTGGCAAGTCGGTGACGGGTTCCGCCGTCATCGGCCTCATCGATCCGCCGGGACGAATCGCCGGCGGCGAGATCCGGCTGTCGGGTCTTCGCATCGACAATCTTCCGCCAGAGGAGATGCGCAGGGTGCGCGGCAAACGCATCGGCATGATCTTCCAGGATCCGCTCACAAGCCTCAACCCGCTCTACAGGGTGAGTCAGCAGCTCATCGAGACAATCCGCACGCACACCAATCTGTCGGCATCTGCCGCGCGCAAACGGGCCATCGATCTCCTGGCGGAGGTCGGCATTCCAGCCCCCGACAAGCGCATCGACAGCTACCCGCACGAATTCTCGGGGGGCATGCGCCAGCGCGTCGTAATCGCTCTGGCACTGTGCGCAGAACCGGAGCTCATCATCGCCGACGAACCAACCACGGCCCTCGATGTCTCCGTGCAGGCGCAGATCATCTCGCTGCTGAAGCGGCTCGGACGCGAGCACGGCACCGCCACCATGCTGGTCACCCATGACATGGGCGTGATCGCAGAAACGGCGGATCGCGTGGCCGTCATGTATGCCGGGCGCATCGCCGAGATTGGCCCCGTGCGGGACGTGGTGCAGAACCCGCTGCACCCGTATGCCAAGGGCCTCATGGGGGCAATCCCGTCGCTCGAAAGCGATGCGGATCGTCTCGTGCAGATCCCAGGCTCCATGCCACGGCTATCGGCGGTCCCGCTCGGCTGCCCGTTCAATCCACGCTGTTCTTACGTGTTCGACCGCTGCCGGATCGAGCGCCCCGAGCCGATCCAGCACAGTGAGCATCGGGTCGCCTGCCATCTCTACGATCAATCCTCTGCCCATTCGGAGGCTGTTTCGTGACCGAGCAATCTTACGTCGACGTCAAAGATCTCCGCCGCGTCTTCGACGTGTCGAAGCCCTGGCTTAACCGGGTGCTCGAACGCGAGAAGAAGCAATACTTGAAGGCAGTTGACGGAGTTTCGTTTTCCGTCCCGAAGGGAGAAACCTTCGCTCTTGTGGGCGAGTCGGGCTCTGGTAAGTCGACGGTTGCTCGCATGGTGGTCGGGCTTCTGCCGCCCACGAGCGGGGAGGTATCCATCGACGGCATCTCCATGTCGAGCCCGGCGGTGTCCGCGGAGCGTCAGCGGTTGCGGCGGCGCATTCAGATGATCTTTCAGGATCCCTATGCCAGCCTCAACCCGCGCTGGCAGGTGGACCGCATTGTGGCTGAACCAATTCGGGCCTTCCGGCTGATCGAGGGTGAGAAGGACATCGCCGCCCAGGTGGGCGAGCTTCTGTCGCTGGTGGGGCTTCATCCGGCGGACGGGCGCAAATACCCGCACGAGTTCTCTGGTGGCCAGCGACAGCGCATCGCGATAGCCCGGGCGCTTGCCTCTAATGCGGAGTTCATCGTCTGCGACGAGCCAACCTCGGCGCTGGACGTATCCGTGCAGGCTCAGATCCTGAACCTGATGCGCGACCTCCAGGACCGGCTCGGCCTGACCTACCTATTCATCAGCCACAACCTCGCCGTGGTGCGCCACATGGCAAGTTGGATTGGCGTGATGTATCTCGGCCGCATCGTCGAGATCTCCAATGGGCGCGAACTCTTCGCCCAGCCGAAGCATCCCTATACCCGGATGCTTCTCGATGCCGTGCCGGATGTAGGCATGACAGGACGTCGGCGAGTTCCCGTGAGCGGAGAGATCCCAAACCCGATCAGCCCCCCCTCGGGGTGCACCTTTAACCCTCGCTGCCCCTTCGCCAATGAGCGCTGCCGGGCTGAAATTCCGCCGTTCCTGAGAGGCGTGGCGTGCCACGCAATCCACGAGGGACGCCTTGGGATCGATGCTGCCGCATGAAGGAAAAAACGGCCGAACACTGACTTTTAATCAGACGGGCCCGGGTTCGAGCCCCAACGCGCTCACTATATCTCTCAATGACTTACCGGCGCATTGAGATCGGCTTAGATGAGCCTGGCAACCCTTTAGCTCCCACTAACTTGGTTTTGGTTCAGGTAGAGTACTCGCTCTGGGCTTCGCAGACTCTGTGCAGCCAGGGGAGGGGCATTATCCTTCGCGGTTGTTGTGCAAACGTGCGTTCCCCTCTCGGGCCGGAGGGAGCTGCGAAATAGCTTGGCCGTAACTTCATACCAGTTTCAGCCATAATCATCATGTTTGTTGAAGGTCTTGGCGTCGAATCGGTCGGCGCGTCACAGGGCCTCCAATGACCCGCGCCTTGGCTCTTGCTACTGCTCTCCTGCTTGCCTGCCTCTCAAATGCACCCGCCGCACAAGCAGCCAATCCAGTCTACTTCTGGGATCTGCAACCCCGCTCTCTCCGGCTTCTGGTTTCTTCGCCACAGGTGATGGTCACCCGCACCACAAAAGGCTGGGATGCCTACTGCCGTTGTCCTGTGGCGCTCGCCCCCTCAGAGATCCCTGAGGTGATGAAACAAGCGATCGTTGCCGCCGAGGACAAGCGCTATTTCGATCACAGTGGCGTTGATGTGGTCTCACTGCTTTCGGTGCTCAAAGGCGGACTGACCCGGGGTGGCAGCACGATCCCGATGCAGCTTCTCAAGAACCTGATCTTCCACGATCTTCGTGGAAGTGACGTACTCAGTCGGCTTGAGCGCAAAGGCGCTGAGGTCTGGCACGCCCGCCTCTTCGACGAAGCCGTCGGAAAAGAGGAACTCCTAGCGGCCTACCTGAACCAGATCGAGTTCGGCGGACGCGACATCGTTGGGCTGTATCGGGCAACCCGGCACTACTTCCGCAAAGAGCCGAAGGATCTGACCCTCTACGAGGCCGCTCTTTTGGCCGGCATGGTCAAAGCGCCCGCCCGCCTCAACCCGCTGCGGGAGCAGACTCGCGAGCAAGCCCGTCAACGAGCGCTCCTCGTCCTGCAGCTCATGGCGGAGCAGGGCATGATCACCGACAAGGAACGCCGCCAGGCCGAGGAGGCCGGGATCCGCCCGGGACTGCTGCCGGAGTTCAAGATCCAGCCGCAGGCCTTCACCGAATGGGTGGTGGAGACCTGGGGCGACAAGTACGTGCAGCCGGGGGAGACCGTCCGGTTCTTTGTCACCCTGAACCCTCGGCTTCAGAACATGGCCGAGCAACAGCTCAGCGGACTGGCTCAGGAGGGAGCTGTCCCGCCGCAGTATGATGCTGGCGCTGTGATGATGGCGCCGAACGGGCGCGTGCAGGCGATGGTCGGCTCCCTCGATTGGACTCAGCGCCAGTTCAACAATGCCGTGAAAGGCAATGTTCAGGTCGGCTCGACAGCCAAGCTGTCGCTGCTCGTCGCGGCTTGCGAGGCCGGCAAGTCTCCGGAGAGCCGGGTCATGGACCAGCCGGTAAGAGGGACTTGGCCCTCGAACGGCGAGCTGGGATATCGCGGGCAGACGACGCTGAAGGAGGCCATTGCTTCATCGCGCAATGCCGCAGCCGTGCGGCTGACACAAGAGATTGGAACTAACACTGTGGCTGACGTCAGCCGGCGCATCGGGATCGACCCCGGCCCTGCAGCCGACGCAGGTTTTGTCCTCGGTTCCTCCTCGAGCAATGTCATGGCCATGACGGCAGCCTATACGGCGGTGGCCAATGGCGGCTATCGTGTCGACCCATCCGGCGTGCTGGCAGTGGTTGATGGCCGGGGCCAGGTCCGGGCTGATTTTCTCACGACCATGCGCAAGAGGGTCATTCCGGAGAGATGTATCGAGCCGACACGAACGGTTCTGCGTGAAGTGGTTCAGAACGGGACCGGGCGCGCAGCACGGTTAAAGAAGTGGCCTGCCTATGGGAAGACCGGCACCTCAACCGGGAACACCGATGCTTGGTTTATCGGCTGGAGCGAGCAGCGGGTGTTCGGGGTTTGGATGGGGCGCCGCCGCGGCGAAACCGGGCCTGCTCTTGCCGGTGGGGGCGCTCCCGCTGCTTACTTTGGGCGTGTTGTCACTGCTGTGAACGAGTGGGGCGAGCGGCAGCAGAGGCTTGAGGAGCAGCGGCTCGCGAGCACGCGCTCCAAGAGAGGTCTTGAACCAGGCAAGATTGTCGATTGGCTCTCCTCCCTCCCGCAGACCCTGACCAGGCCTGGACCTCCGTCAGTTCGAGAGATGCCCCTCAGGGAGAAAGGGACGTAAGGTCCTCCAGGCCCTGAGCGGATGTATTCCCGTCACGATCACCCCGATCGAGGATGCTCATAATGCTCACTCGTTATCTCTGCCGCGTGCTTGCGGCCTTGGTCATGATAGGTCTCTGCGCTGTTGTGGCAGCGGAGCGCTCCCCTGCGCAGGCGCAGAGATCAGACACGCGACAACAGGTTGAGGCTCAGTTCCGCGATTGGCTGGTAGGCACTGTCTGGCCCGATGCGCAAAAGCAGGGCATCTCGCGCGAGACGTTCGACCGCGCCCGGGCGCCCCTCACGCTCGACTGGAGTTTGCCGGAACTGCAGCCCCCCGGCCAAGAGCCCGTGCGGGATGATCAGCGGCAAGCCGAGTTCCAGAGCCCCGGCCGCTACTTCTCGGAAGACCAACTCGCCTCGCTCGCACAGACAGGGGTGAACCTTCTGAAGCAGTGGGGTGCCACCCTCGACGAGTTGGAGCGGCGCTATGGCGTGCCACGGGAAATCCTTGTCGCGATCTGGGGCCGCGAGTCGCATTTCGGCCGTGTCAGGCCCAAGCTTCAGGCCGTGAGGGTTCTGGCCACGCAAGCGTTCATGGGCCGGCGGCGCACTCTCTACTACCCAGAGCTCCTCGCGGCGCTGCTGATCCTGGAGCAGGATCATTGGCCGGAGGAGACCTTGCTGTCTTCATGGGCTGGGGCTTTGGGACAGCCGCAGCTGCTGCCGTCGAAGTTCCTGCGTTATGCTGTCGATGCGGATGGCGATCGGCGCCGCGACATCTGGGGCTCAGTGCCGGACAGCTTGGCGTCCATCGCCAACTATTTGCAGGAACTTGGGTGGAAGCCGGAGCAGGGCTGGGGGATGGAGGTGCACGTTCCGGCAAGCGTCTCCTGCACCCTGGAAGGGCCGCGGCGAGGCAAGCCGCTGCGGGAGTGGGCACAACTCGGCCTCACGCGTGCCGATCACACGTCCCTGCCGAGTGAGAACAGCGACACCACCGCGTTCTTACTGATGCCGGCCGGCCGCTTGGGACCGGCATTTCTGGTGTCGCAGAACCTTTATGTGCTCAAGCAGTACAACGAGTCGGATCTCTATGCTCTGTTCATCGGCCACTTGGCTGATCGACTGCGCGGCGGCACCGGCTTTCAGACAGCCTGGAAGCGGATTGATGCTATGAAGCGAGGCGACATCCAGGCCATGCAGGAGCGCCTGCAAGCTCAAGGTCACGATGTCGGAAAAGTCGATGGTCTGATTGGCTTTGCAACGCGCACGGCTATTGGCCAGTGGCAAACGCAAAGCGGGCGCGCGGAGACCTGCTTTCCTGATGCAGTCTTCAGTTCAATGATCCGCTAGAGCCGTTTCCACTTACGTGGAATCAGCTCTTTTGTTTGCCTTGCCGTAATTTTGAGCGGTAAACCGGATCCACATCGCGGAAAAATACTCTACACCGCTCTTCCCATTAGGAGCCGCTCTGGCTTCGCATAAATCGCTTTGAATGGGGGCAGAATGGCAGACCGTTTCTGATGGGCAAGGTCCAATGGAACGATGGCGTCGCACCAGAGTGCCGTTATTGAAGTCAAAGGAGACCTTCACACAGCTAGGCTGAACTGCCCAGTTTGACCCGAAGGCGACATTAACGTCCCGTGAGCGCAGATCAGGATCACCTGATCAATGGCAGTGACCCGGCTTCCTGGTGATCTCGGTCCATTGTGCTGATTCGCCTTCCTCTCCGAACAGTCCGGCGCGCTTCGGTCCAGTTCCTCTTCGACACTCACGTAGCCTCCCTCTGGAGATGGAGCCGGAAATCACCTGATGGAACGGATCGAGTTCGGCGGATCTTGCTGCTTATTGCGGGACCCTCGTCGCGGTTGAGACCTGAGGTTTCGCCTTCCCTAAGGTCAGCTCCTTCCATATAGGTTTTTTGTCGCGCCATGCCTCCCGGCCACGGTGCAGGACGATTCCAGAGAGAAGGACACCCATGGCCGACGAGACCCTGACCCCGCAGTTCTCCACGAACGCAGTGCCGGCCGACCAGGATTTCGAGACGGCTCCGGTCAGCGACGGCTCCGCACAATCGTCTTTCACATTCGGGGGACTCACGTACTCGCAGACCGGGGGAGCGGCTCCTTGGACCGCCGTGTACATGGGAGACCAACTCGCCTTTGACGTGGGGATGTCGAGCAACCTTGTCCTCTTCAACGGCAACGCGGAGGAGGGGGTCAACAGGTTCACGGTCTCGTCTGCCGACGGCTCCTCCTTCCGTCTCGCCTCCTTCAACATCGCCTCCATGTTCTTCAACCCGACTACCTGGAACTACGACGGGGCCCGGTCCATCCGCATCACGGGCTACAGGGACGGCGTCGAAGTCGCGCACGACAACGTCGACCTGTTCACGAGCTACTCCGGCTTCGGCACGGTCGGATTGACCGGTCATTTCGTCGGCACAACGGGTTCCGGCAGCGACGGCAGCATCAAAGCGAAGCTGACTTTCGACTCCGACTTCTGGGGGAACATCGACTCGATCGCAATCGAGGGCGACCTCGCCGACTTCACCACGATCGCCCTCGACAACATCGACCTCGAGCCGGCCATGGTGCCCGATACCACGCCCCCCTCCGTCGTCTCCATCGTCCGGTCGGGCGGCGCTCCATCCCTCACGAACGCCAGTACCCTCACCTATACGGTGACGTTCGACGAGGCAGTCACCGGGGTAACGGCCAACGACTTCGTCCTGGTCGGGACAGGCTCTGCCATGGGCGCGATCCAGAGCGTCATGACGACCGATTCCAGGAGCTATACCGTCACCGTATCCAACGTTGCCGGTGACGGCACCCTTCGCCTTGACCTCCTGAACTCCGGAACGGGCATCTCCGATGCGGTCGGAAACCCCATCGTCGACGGAGGTTTCAGGACGGGCGAGCACTTCGAGCTCGACCACACGCCTCCGGCCCTACTTTCGGCCTCGGTCGACGGACACCGACTTACCCTGGCTTTGAGCGAGGCGGTCGACATCATCAACATGCCTTTCCCAGCTGCCTTCACGGTGATGGTAGGCGGCATTCAAGTCCCAGTTGCGGCCGTCGGAATGAGCGGATCTGAGGTGACCCTCACCCTTGCCTCTCCGGTAGGGTTCGAGCAGTCGGTCACCGTGTACTACGCCGATCCAACCACGGGCGATGATGCCAATGCCGTCCAGGATAGGGTCGGGAACGACGCCCCGAGCATTCTCGGCTTCCCGGTCACCAACGTCACTCCGAACCCCGACAGGACGGATCCTAGGGTTTCCTCGATCACGCGCACCGGTGACGAAGGGACGAATGCCGATACCCTTACGTTCACCGTGACGTTCGACGAGCCCGTGACCGGCGTTACCGCGGACGACTTCGGGCTTCTGCTCGACGGGACGGCGATGGGCCACGTCATGGGCGTCTCCGGCAGCGGATCGACCTACACGGTCACTGTATCCAATGTGTCCGGTGCCGGAAGCATGCAGCTTTACTTGAACGGCATCCGCACCGGGATCGTTGACCAGGCGGGCAATCCGCTTTCCGGGGGATACATGGAGGGCGAGGCCTACACCGTCGATAGGGTGCCTCCATCCGTCGTCGGCGTCTCGAGCCCGAGCCAGGACGGCACCTACGCGATCGGCGACACGATCACGATCACGGTTGCGCTCAACGAGGCGGTCACGGTCATCGGAAACCTGCAACTGATGCTCAGGTTCGGCTCGGTCGACCGTCCGGCCACCTACGTCGGCGGTTCGGGTTCGAACACGCTGACGTTCTCCTACACGATCACGGGCGGAGACACCTCGGCGGATCTGGATTACGCCGGGTCCACGTCCCTCCAGCTCAACGGCGCGACCATCCGCGATGCGTTCGGCAACGACGCCGTCTTGACGCTCCCGCTCCCTGGATCGCCCGGCTCCCTGGGCGACGCGAAGGCCATCGTGGTGGACGGCATGCGCCCGTACTCCACGGACGCGACGGTGAACGGCAGCCAGCTTACCATCACCTTCAGCGAGGCATTGGATGCCGCACATCCCGCGAATGCGGGAGCCTTCGTGGTCCATCTCGACGGCCAGCCCGTTGCGATCACCGCCGTGGCCACCAGCGGCAATCAGGTGATCCTGACCCTGGCCGCCCCGGCCCGTCACGGTCAGTCCGTCTTGGTCGCCTATTCTGACCCCAACCCGACGGCCGACGACAGCAACGCCATCCAGGATCGCGCAGGGAACGATGCGCTAAGCAATGTCATCGGTGACGTGACCAACCTGACGCAGGACGACACCCCGCCCGTGATCGAGAACGTGACGATCATGGATGGCGTGCATGGCCCCGGAGATGTCGTGTCCGTCACGATCAAGGTGGCGGCCGATGAGGACACCTACTCCCTCGTATCCGGCACCGTCGGCGGGTACGGGCTGTCAGGCCTCACGAAGGTCAACGACACCACCTACACGGCCACGTTCACCGTCACCGGTGGCGGCCAGAGCTTTGCCCAGGGGCAGCCCATCCCCGTCAACCTGACCATCAGGGACACCGCAGGCAACCAGCAGATCGGGTACTCGACCCCGGTGGTCCAGGGGAGCGGCGCCATCGACACCATGGCTCCGACCGTCCAGTCGGCGACCATCAACGGCGATCGCCTTGTCCTCACCTACAGCGAGGCACTGGACATCCACGGCGGCGCCAATGCCCTGATCAGCGGATTCTCCGTCCTTGTCGACGGCCAGATCGTGACGATCTCGAACCGCGCGTTCGGAGCAGAGGGCAATACCGTCGTCATCACCCTTGCCTCGCCCGTGACGAAGGGACAGGCAGTGTCCGTGTTCTACGAGGATCCGACGTTCGGCGATGACGGCGATGCGATCCAGGACATGGCCGGGAACGACAGCGCCGGCTTCATGAACCTTCCCGTCACCAACGCCACCTCAGGCAACATGGTCGACGGCGTCGAGGTGATCGAAACCGTCCGGAGGACGGGTGACGGTATCGCGAGTAATTCCATCCTGGTGCAAGGGGTTCCCTCGGGTCGTGCGGACGATTCCGGCAGCGCAATGTATGCCGACATCGCGCTGCGGACCGCCGACGCGAAGGCAGCCATTCTTGCCCAGCTCGCCACAGGCGCCGGACTGCAAGCCGAGGTGTTCAATCCGGTCGGCGGCATCAACAAGCAGGATTTCACAGTCATCCTGGCAAGGCTTCTCGGCTTCGACACAACCGTGCCCGGCAAGGGCGGGAGTTTCGGCGACATCGATGCGTCGATCCCGGGCTGGTCGACCAAGTACGTCGAGGCGGCACTCCAAGCGGGGCTCCTGAGTGTCGTGACCGACATCAAGCTCGCTGGCGTGGCCGACCGCGACACCATCCTCTCGGGATTGCCGAGCTACGCGAACTTCATGGTCTTGGATGCCTCATCCGACGGCATCCGTCGCAAGGTCGAGGTCAACGACATCGGCTTCATCGCCCTCAAGGGTGCAGCTGAACTCTACGGCGGCAACGGTGCCCAGTTCATCGTCGCGGACAGCGCCAGCCAGCGCATCGTGATGGGTGCGGATGACGACACGATCCATGGCGGGGGCGGCAACGATTATGTCGGCTCCCATGGCGGTAACGACTGGCTCTACGGCGATACCGGCAACGACACCGTATCCGGCGGAGAGGGCAGTGACTGGCTCTTCGGCGGCTCGGGCCATGACCGCTTGGAGGGCGGCGATGGCCGTGATCGGCTCTACGGCAATACCGGCCACGACACGATGTTCGGCGGCGCCGGCAATGACAGCTTGTGGGGCGGGACGGGCAATGACCAGCTCTTTGGCGACGCCGGCAATGACATCCTCAAGGGCGAGGCTGGCAACGACCGCATCACGGGCGGGCTCGGGCGCGACAAGATGTGGGGTGGCTCCGGCCGGGACGTGTTCGTGTTCACCTCGGTGAAGGACAGCAAGGTCGGCGCGCAGCGCGACGTGATCTACGACTTTCAGTCTGGGCACGACCGGATTGACCTGCGCGGCATCGATGCCAACACCCATCTCAAGGGCAACCAAGCCTTCACCTGGACGAGCAAGGACGTGCCGTTCCTGTTCTGGCATGAGAGCAGCGCCTTCCTGCAGGCGGGCTTCACCGGCAAGGCTGGGCAACTGCGCTACGATCACGGCGTGCTGATGGGCGACGTCAACGGCGACGGCCGGGCCGATTTCCAGATCAAGATCGTCGGCAAGTTCGCCTTTAGTGATGTGATCCTCTAAGCACGGCGGGAGGGAACCCTTCCCGCCGTTCAAGCCCGCCCTGCCAAGGCGACGATGTGACCTGCCGATTATAGCTCTCGTATGGGCGTTGCCCTGCCCTCTGCCGAATCCTTGGAGACCCTCATGAAGCGCCTGTCCCTGTCCATGTCAGCCCTGTTTATCGGGACAGCCGTGGCCTCAGCCGCCGACCTGCCGGGGCAGGCAGTGCGGCTTCTTCCGGTCCAAGCGGTTCCCACCCTCACATGGAGCGGCTTCTATGCCGGCGTGCACGGCGCCTGGATCCGCGATAGCGGCGATGCAGAGCGCGCCGGCGTGCTGGGCGTCAGCCCGGATGCACTACCCACCCGGTTGGGTCTGAGTGACTCAGCCTTCGGGGGCGGTGCGCAGGTCGGCTATCTATGGCAGTTCGGCAGCCTCGTGGCTGGTCTAGAGGCGGATCTTACGGCGATGGACGTGGGCAGATCGCGCAGTTTTAACGGGGTGGACGGAGCGTTTGTCCTACGCACGGATCTGAGCTCGCAGATGAACTGGTTTGGTACGATCAAGGGCCGTGTCGGAGTGACGATGCCCAGTCTGCTACCGCTCGTCCAGCAGTCGTTGGTCTTCGTCACCGGCGGTCTGGCCTATGCCAAGATTGAGCACTTGGGACAGGTCATGGTCACGCCGCCTGGCCTGGGCCCGCAGGCGAGAAGCGAGGAGTGGAGTGCCGGGTTCGTGCTTGGGGCCGGCACGGAGCACAGGCTGACGCAGACCGTGTCGATCAAGAGCGAGACGCTCTACTACAACCTGACCGACGAGACGCTGACGCTCGCGCGGGCCAGTGACGAGGCGAGCTACCGCTTCAAAAACGACGGCTGGATCAGCCGGGTCGGTCTGAATGTGCGCTTCTGAATGATCGGATTTAGCGTATCGGGCTCAGTGCTGTTGCTTCTTCTGATGGATATCGGCGCTTGATCCACCGCATGCGGTTCTCAGGCTGACCTTCGAAACCTCAGGTCCCTGCCATCGCCGCTGATGGAGAGATCGTCAACGGGAAGGGCAGCTTTCGGCACGAAGCAGTCGTAGACCGAGCGTCCGTATTCGAGTGGTAAGCTGACTTCTCATTCGTGCCGCACGAGGTCGCAGTTTGCCGCCCTTAGGGACGAACCCCGACCACAACGCCCACTACATGACCGAGATGGGCGTTCCTCATGCTCTCCATCGCCCTGAGAGGATCTCGGGTTTGGGGAGGCTAGCGCTCAGGAGTCTTCCGGGCGGCCTCTTCCATCCCTTCCGGGTTCTTCTTGACGCCCTCCTGAAGCACCTTCGCGGCGGCATCCTGTTCCTGCTCCAGAGGAGCAGCGATCGGCGCGGTGTCGCCATGGGCCACAAGACCTTGGTTCTGTGGTTTCTGGCTTCCCGCCTTCGCGGCGGATTTCAGCGAGCGCAAAGCCTCGGGCTGTTGACCATCCTGCTTGCGGTCTGGCATCAGGCGAACTCCTCCAGGGGTGGCTGCATCGCCGCCTCCCTAAGGGAATTCCCATCATGCTGCGGTGTTCCTTCCAGAGGGCCTTCTGGATGACGAAGCGCCCAGTGGTTAGCACAATTGAGAGGGGCTCGATCGTCTGCTCAAGGAGATGAATCCTGACCTGCTGGAAGGGCAGGAAACCTCAGAGGTTAACCCAAAGCGGCCCTTCGATCCAGGCGCCGCAAATGGCCGCGATGGGTGAGTACCGGAGATTGGCAGCAGGACGCTGGTGGCGATGTTGCGAACCAGAGCTGCCCTTGTTATTCGCGGGTTGCTTTTGCCTTCTCACCGCGGCTGGTAGGATTGTACCGGATGAAGACCTGCCCAATCAGGGGGATTCGATGCTGACGGCTCGTGAGCCCAGGAGTGAAACCGCGAGGCTCATCGCTGATCGGCTTTGGTGCGTTTCGGACGCGACGGCGGATGGATACGAGACGCTTCTGCCTTCGGGGCGGGCGCAGATCATGTTCAGCCTTTCACGAACCCCGCTCCACGAACAGGATCCGGACGAGGCACATCGGGCCTCGGGCTCGCTGCACGTGCTTCACGGCCCTTCGACCATGCCCCGCCGTATTTGGCGCAGGCCTCAGGTCGCGCTCTGTGGGGTCAGTTTCCGTCCCGGCGGGGCCGGCGCGCTCTTCGGGCCAATCCACGACGTTACGGACCGCGTGATCGATCTGTCGCAGTTCTGGGGCGGCGCTGCCGCTTGTCTCGGAGACCGCCTCCGGAGCCTCAAGACACACGATGCCGTGCTCGATTTGCTCGAGAACGAAATCGAAAGGCGAACTGGCGACGTCTCGGCACTGGTGGTGTTGAACAGGGGACTTGAGCGTCTCAGAACGGGGATGGCCATAAAGGATGTGTCCGAGGAACTTGGGCTTTCGCCTTATGTCTTCCGAAAACTGTTTGTTCGGAATGTCGGCGTCACACCGAAACACTATCTCCGGATCGAGAGATTTCGAGCCGCGCTTGATCGGTTGTCACCGGACGCTTGCCTAGCAGGGGTGGCTATCGATGCGCGGTTTTCGGATCAATCGCATATGACACGCGAGGTCGAGCATTTCGCGTCGATGACGCCAGGCCGCCTGCGCGCCAGCGTTCGGCCATATGTCGGGCATGTGCTGGATCTGACTTCTTAGTTTTCATTCAAGACATCCTCTGCTCCGCGCAGCTACGCAGTAGCGTCAAACGACGCGGAAAGGAGATCACGATGTCAATGCCCGTTGTTCCAGCCAGGGGCAAAGTAACCGTACACCGTATCGTCGCGAACGTTGCCACAGACACAGTCCCGGTGGTTCGGAAATTCTACTCCGATCTCTTCGGGCTCGCGACGATCATGGATCTGGAATGGATCGTCACGCTGACCTCCCGCGAGACTGCCCTCACCCAGATTAGCCTCCTCCGCGAAGGCGGCTCAGGTGCGCCCGTTCCCGATCTGTCGATAGAGGTCGACGACGTGGACGAGGTTCATCGTCGTGCGAGAGAAATGGGATGTGAGTTCGTCCATGATTTGACCGACGAGCCGTGGGGTGTAAGACGCTTCTTCATTTCCGACCCGACAGGAAAAATACTCAACGTGCTCTCGCATCTTGGCAAGACACAGTCTGCAATATGGGACACTGGCAGCCTCCGGGACGATCTGGCGAACGACTGAAACGGGTCGACAGTGGAAGAGTCTCGGGGCCGACCCAAACGGAGGCTCTTGGCACACGGCAGACGAGCTTCCACAGTCGTGGGGTAAGCGGCCCTTCATGCGCCAATTCCTAAAGGCTCAGTTTGACCCGATCCGGAACTTCAGCCGCTGCGGCCGATGATTGTCACAAGTCAGCATTTCGCTAGCGTGTGAGAGCCACTGCGCATGTACCTCGTGCAGCCGCGAGTGCGAGCCATGCCCATTTGACGCCCCACTCATTGAGGTGCACGCTCCCTCGTCCCCAACACGCGATGCTATCCACATCGGTCGTGCGATAGCTTCCGACGGAGGGCGGACGCTAAACGGAGGAAAGATCCATGCACGCGGTGATCAGAACCTACTCCGGTCAAGGGGCCAAGGAGCTTTTTGATCTGCTGGAGAAGCGTCAGTCGGATGTCGAAAGCCTGATGCGGTCGGTACAGGGATTTGTCAGTTACTCCTTGGTCCGCACCGGCGATGGTGGCGTCACGATCACGGTCTGTCAGGACAAGACAGGCGCCGATGAAAGCGTCCAAAAGGCCAAGGACTGGATCGGGCAGAATGCGTCGAACATTGGCGCGAGTGCACCGAAAGTGTCGGATGGTCCGGTCATTCTTCACTTGAAATAGTGGTGCCAGCCGACGCTACGGAGGCCGCCTCGGGTGACGGCGCACTCAAACCGCCCCGGTCGAAAGGCCGGAGGTATTTCGCGCTGTCGCCGACCGTGACGGGTTCCATGACGCGTCTTCTCGGAAAGCTCTCTCCTCAAGCAAGCTCGGTCCTCCAGAGTCCAATCCGACATCTTATAAGGCTTCGAGAGGATGATTCCTCCAGGGACAGGCTGAATCTGCTCGGCATAACCCGTCACGTAGATGACGGGCAGATCTGGGAAACGCTCGCGGTAGGCTCTGGCCACCTCCCAGCCATTAGCTTCCGGCATGCGGATGTCGGTCAGCAGCACATCAACGGTGATCTCGGTTTGCAGAAGCCTTAGGGCTTCGCCGCCGTTGACGGCCTCAATGACCTCGAAACCCGCATCTTCCAACTGGGTTGCTGCCATCTCCCGCACAAACGGGTCATCCTCAACGACCAGAACTGTCATGATGCCCCTCATGTCAGGCATATATGGACAGCCAGAGGGCATCATCAACCGGAGCCGGTTCTGTAAAGGCGTTCCTGCGAATTACGTTCCCACTCAGGTATAAGATCAGTCGCTCTCTGCAAACAAAAGGCCCCGAAACGGGGCCTTTGCATTCCGCGTTTCGAGTGTCTCAGTCGAATAACTCCTCAAGGAAGGACTTCTTCCGCTTGGGCTGGCCCTGGTAATGGCCGTGCCCATAGGGCTGAGCGTAGCCCCGATCATGGCCCTGATCGTACTGCGGCTTTGAAAAGGAAGGCTGTTGGACTGGAGCAGCGGCTGGTGCCTCTTGGGCGCTTCGCTCAAGGATCTTGTCGAGCTCCCCTCTGTCGAGCCAAACACCCCGGCATTGGGGGCAATAGTCGATCTCGACACCCTGTCGCTCACTCATCACGAGGGAAACGTGACAGACGGGACACGGCATACCGACGGCGCTGGTCATAGGCGGGCCTCCTGAGGCTGATAATAGAATAACAGACCCGGACGGCTGATCAGTCTTACACTGATCAGCACCAGGCGTTCTCACTGCGGTCCGACATCACAGCCACACGATCGCGCCTGTCAGAGGGGCCCGGCCCGCAAAGAATACATGGTCGTACTGAGAGCAGCCTTCAACCCTGACCACGCAGAGACCACTTCATGAGGAACCCGATGGAGGGCCAATATCATCGCCGGGCGTTTCCTGCTGTTTCACCGGAGACAGGACGCGGAAGGTGAAGATGGTGAACAGAGTGACTACGACAGCCACATCATAGCTGCCAAGGCCGACCGCGGCTCCGACTGCGCCCGTTGCCCATAGGCCCGCCGCTGTGGCAGTGCCCTGCACGGCACCGGATTGCTTGATGATAGCACCACCACCAATGAAGCCAATGCCGGTAATCAGACCTTCGATGATCCGCGCCTGCGCCTCGGGCGAATTGCCCGTGATGCCCTCCGTTGCCTGAACGAACCCGCAGCTTGCGACCGCTACAAGGGGAAAGGTGCGCAAGCCGGCACTTCGTTCATGGCGCTCCCGATCCCATCCGATCGGTAAGGCGAGCACATAGGCAAAGGCCAAGGCGGCGATATGAGGGATAACCCGAAACGATTCTAGCAGGTGCTCAATCTGGTCCATTCAATTTCCACGGCATCGAACTCGATGCACGGGAAGACCTCAGGCCAAGTTTCGGTTCCATATAGCGTCTTCGACGAATTGCGCGGACTATCTTCCCACACGCCCGCGAGGCTGGCAAAGAAGGGTCAGATGTAAACGATTGCGCGGTGACCTGAGCTGTTGCGCGAACCAAACCTGAAGGAACAGCTCCGGAAAGCGAAGGAGGCCCGGAACCGCCTTCGCCAGCACAAGAGGCGATCTTCGATCGTCGTCGCCCTACTTGTTGTTCTCAACCTTGCCCTTCTCGCCTTAGTGGCGAGCTATCTTTGGGGGCATCCGTGGGTGCAAGAATGCATCCAACGCGTCATCCCATAACTGATGGAGTGGACGGCGCCTGCTCCCGGCAGCGCCCTATGAGGTAGGGTGATTGCCTCAGCGCCAGACAGGGAGCCGCTCCGATGCAAGTCACGACTGTTGGTCTCGATCTCGCCAAGCACGTCTTCCAGGTCCACGGCATTGATCAGGATGGACAGGTTCTGATCCGCCGTCAGCTCCGCCGAGGTGAGCTCATCGGCTTCTTCCGCCGATTGCCGCCCTGCCTGATCGGCATGGAGGCGTGTTCCACCGCCCACTTCTGGGCGCGAGAGCTGGCGGCTCTCGGGCACGAGGTCCGGCTCATGCCTGCGGCTTATGTGAAGCCCTATGTCAAACGCGGCAAGAGCGATGCCCTTGATGCTGCGGGCATTTGCGAGGCCGTGACCCGCCCGACCATGCGCTTTGTGGCCATCAAGAGCACTGAGCAGCAGGCCGTGCTCATGCTCCACCGTACACGCGAGCTGCTCGTGCGGCAGCGGACCATGCTGGTCAATGCTCTGCGTGGTCATCTGGCCGAATACGGCATCATTGCTCCCCAAGGGCTGCCGAGCGTCCCCAAGCTCAGGGAAGTGGCCGAGAAGGCCCGAGGGGCAGCCTTGCCGGAGCTGGCATGGCGCTGCATCCGTTTGATTATCGCGCAACTTGAGGAGGCCCATCTCCGGGTTGCTGAGGCCGAGCAGGAGATCCTGGCCTGGCATCGCACGAATGAGGTCAGCCAACGCCTGGAGACGATCCCCGGCGTCGGCATCATCACGGCCAGCGCGATTGCGGCCACCATTTCGGATCCGGGTTCCTTCCGCTCGGGCCGTCACTTGGCCGCTTGGATCGGCTTGGTGCCACGCCAGAGTGGGACGGGCGGCAAGGTGCGGCTCGGGCACATCTCCAAACAAGGGGATCGCTATCTGCGCCGGCTTCTAGTGCTCGGGGCCACGACACTCTTGCGGCATGCCCGCGGCAAAGCCTCAGCGGCTGCGGGATGGATCAACGCGCTCTTGGCCCGCCGTCCAGCCGGCATCGTCAAGGTCGCCATTGCCAACAAGTTGGCTCGGGTCGCCTGGGCCGTCTTGCAGGGCAACCAGGGTTACCGCGCTCCGGCTGCTGCGGCCGCATAAGCTGCTCCCAGGAGCCGGATGAGGAGTTTGCAAGGTTGGTGGAGGTGGTGATGGTGTGATGACGAACCGGTCGAGCCGGGGATCAGACAAACCCGTGATAAGCCGTTGCGCTCTGACGCAGCATAAATGTTGGGGACCTGATCCGCGAACTTCATCAAGGCCCGCGGTCATGAGGCCGCATCACAAGGCCGAACACATGGCTGCCCACGACCAGATCGTCAAAACGCCAAAAACCCCTTGCCACGCAGGCGCCGAGCACACAGGTTTATCGGAATTACGCGATCTGATCCGGAGTAAGTGGACGTAAAGGCGAGTCTGCTTTACGTCCTAGGCAGATAAATGGAACGTTTCATGATCCGTTTGGTGTTGGCTGCGATCTTGTTGGCGGTTGTTGGAGCAACACCAACTCGCGCCGGGACCAACGCTCAGGGAGAGGCTCTCAATCGGCTTCTCCATAGCCAAATTGCCCGCTGTTTCGCTCCACCTCTGAATAGCAAGTCAGGCAGCGTGAGCATTGAAATGCGCCTTAAACCAGATGGGGATCTGGCTGAATTGCCAAAGGTTGTGGAGCAGTCGGACTCTGATGCTGGTCAGGCCGTTCTCAGGGCTGTTCGACGCTGTGCGCCATATCGTATTCCGGCGTCATTCAGCGGCTCCTACGAACAATGGAAGCGCTTACAGCTTCGGGTTGATTTTACGCATTGATCTGCATGCCAACTGCCGCATGAACAGCCTTCCTCATTCCATAAACAGGGGTTACGCGAATCCAGATTGTAGCTGCAATATAGAGATGACACCCCCTTGCAAAGTTCAAATGGCACTCTCCTGCTTTTCGGGGTTGCAGGAGGACGTGGCCGATGGCGGTGGTGTCGATGAGCAACAAGGAGTTTTCCCGGCTCAATGTCTTGATGGATTTAGAAGCCCGTCGGATCACCGTTCGGGACGCGTGCGCCCTGCTTCAGCTTAAACGTCGGCAGGTCTTCCGGCTCCTGAAGGCCTTCCGGGAGCACGGAGCCGTCAGCTTGGCGTCCAAGCGCCGCGGCAAGCCTGGAAACAATTGGCTTCCCGCATCGGTCCGCGACTTGGTTGTGACGATCATCAAGGAACGCTATCCGGATTTCGGTCCGACATTGGCCACTGAGAAGCTGCGGGAGACCCATGGTTGTCCCGTGTCCCGAGAGACAGTCCGCAAATGGATGATGGAGGAAGGTCTGTGGCTGGATCGCCGCCGGCGCCTTCCTTCCGTTCATCAGCCGCGCAATCGCCGCGAGCGGATGGGCGAGTTGATCCAGATTGATGGCTCCGAGCATTGGTGGTTCGAGGACCGTGGTCCTCAATGCACGCTGCTGGTGTTCATCGACGATGCAACCAGTCGCCTGATGCATCTGAAGTTCGTGCCGACGGAATCGACCTTCGACTATTTCACTGTGACGCGGGAGTATCTCGAGCGCTACGGCAAGCCGGTGACGTTCTACTCCAATAAGCACGCCACCTTCCGCGTTAACAAGGTTGGCACCACGGGGGGCGATGGCATGACCCAGTTCGGCCGGGCCCTGCATCAGCTCAACATCGACATCATCTGTGCCAACGCTCCGCCGGCCAAGGGCCGCGTCGAGCGCGCCAACGGCACCTTGCAAGACCGGCTGGTCAAGGGCTGCGGCTGGCTGGGATTGCGACCATCGAAGCGGCCAACGCCTTTCTGCCGGCCTTCGTGGAGGATTACAACCGCCGCTTCGCCAAGGTCCCTTACAGCGACACGGATCTCCACCGGCCGCTGGGGGAATACGACGATCTCGACGAGGCGTTTGCCTGGAAGGAGGAGCGGACGGTCTCGAACAGTCTGACGCTGCAATCCGACCAGGTGCTGTTCATTCTCGAGCCGAACGCGATCACCCGCGCCCTCGCCCGCGAGCGCGTGACCGTCTACGATTATCCGGACGGCCGCTTTGCCATCAAACATCGCGGCATCGAGTTGCCTTACAAGGTCTTTGATCGTCGCCAGCAGGTCGATCAGGCCGCCATTGTCGAGAACAAGCGGCTCGGCCCGGTGCTCGCCTATAGCGCCGAGCGGCAGAAGGATCTCGATATGAGCCGCAGCCGCAAGGCGCCGCGCCGACGCGGCCAGCCCAAGAACCTGTTCAAGGTCGGTTGATGCCCTGTCCGACGAACGCAGCGCGGCTGCGCAACCTGATCAGCTCCGCCGCGCTGCTCGCCCCCAGAGCCCCCAGCGCTACTCTGATCGAAGCGGAGCGAAGAAGGCCCAAGGCCTCCGCGCTCATCATGAAGCGCCGTAGGTGCGCCGAGGGCCGTGTGGACAGGTTGCGCCTCATCGTTGGTGCAATCACGAATAGAGTTCGTGATGATCTCAAAGTCCTGTTCCGTGGATCTGGATCCTCTTCCCTACCGGGCAGGATGGCTTGAACGCTTTCCTTAGGCTAAGAAGCCATGAGACAAGTCCTAGCCTTATGAAGACTCGGTTGGAGGAAGCAAACGTGGACTCGCAGACCCTACAGCCTAAGCCAGTGTCCCACTGGCGGATCGTCCTGGCTTATGTGCTCGATTTGTTCTCGGCCTTCTTCATCCTGGGGACGTTCATTGCAAGTGCAACAGGAAGCACGACGGACAAGGGGTTTGCACTGTCTGGCTGGCCTGCCTTGGCCTTCCTCATCAGCGTGATCGGCTACTTTGTGATCTTCAATCGCTTCTTCGGCGGAACCGTTTGGAAGCACATTTTAGGTGTCAGGCCGAAATAGATCTTTGAAGTAAGAATGGTCCAACCGGACTCCTGCGAAAGAGCACTTTGAGTGCCTCTGTCCTGGGACACAGTTGCCGAAAACTACCTACTGGAAAGAGGCCGACATGGAGCGCGATCCATCCGCCGCAACATTGTGTGCACTTGGATTGGGTGCACTCTCATGTTTCCTCACAGTCGGAGGGTTCATTTCTGGAACGGGGGCACCCATGATCCCGCTCGGCAGCGTTGCCGCAGCCGCTGCGATTGTACCGGCGATCTACGGACTTTGGCGACACAGAGATTTCATAGCTGTATTCGCCATCGCCCTCAGCCTGCCGGGGATGCTCGGACTGTTCGTTATCATCACGTTTCTGAGCTCAGGTAAATGACTGTGCAATGCGGACAGGTGAGGGCTTAGAATGCCCCGTAGCAGAGAGCACAAAGATCTCCAAGGAGTGACATCTCTAATGAGGACAATCAGCGACTCGTCTAACGGGTTCTGACACAGATGTATGTTTGTAGCTACCATCCAAATGTCAGGATCCCGTTGGGCTGACTTTACGGATCAGACGCCAGCCTCTAAATTTGGCTTCAAGGATCAGAGAAGCCAGTTGCAGAAATTTACTTACTCACTCGCCGCCGCTTTCGTGGCGTCGGGCATCACATTAGCTCATGCCGAAACCGTGATGCAGCAGCACGAGTACGAGCTTGGGCGTAAGGTAATTCTGGAGGACCGGTCCAAGGTTCAGCACCTTCCTTGGGCGATTGGCTCGGCTCAAAACATTGTCGAGTTGAGAATACCCTTTGCTTACGCGGGCGCTCTTGGCGTACCGAGTTCGACCCTGACAACAAGGGGTTATATCAAGCCAGAACATCCTTACTCAGACTCCTTTTCCTTAACAGCACTCCTCCCTGACTTTGCCCCTCGGACAGCCGAGAACATCCGTGATTTTTCAATCCGCGGCGGCGGCGCGACCGTTTCCATCCAAGTAGCGTCTGCGTTTACCGGGAAGCTTCAAGGAGGGCCTCGGATCTTTCAGATCCTTAGAGACATTAAGCTTGATATGTTGATCATGGTGCCGCCCGAAATCCGGGACCAGTTCCGAATTGTCGAGAAAGGAACGGTGCACGGCCTGCGGCGCTATGGAATCGGTCCAATCGACGAATATCGCAAGCTGCGTAGGGCACAAGACTACTTTATTGTCGGGGACGAGACCGCCAAGAGTGCCGACATCCTCTTCTGTGATGCCCTTGAGGTCAAAGGACGTGAGGAGGATCCAAAGTCATATCTGGTGCCTCACTGTGAGCACCTATTCTTCCTGCCTGACATTGATGCGAGTGTGAAACTTTACTACCGGCGCGTCTATTTCTCGATGTGGCGCGAAATCAAAGAGAAGGCTGAAATCCTCCTCCGCTCATTTATTGCAGCACAATAGATGTTTCCTTGCAGGACTTCGCCATGATCAGGCAATGTGTGGAGACGCGCGCCAACCCCTCGATCCGCGACCGCTAGTCGTGGTTCACCGTCCAAGCTTCAACGATCTTGTCGGCGCACATGTTGGCCTTGAAGATCCCTTCCCATGTTCCAGGGCGATCAACATTGGCGACCCGCTCCGTCGCAGTCACTTCCCAGGCAGAAGTGTAGCCCAAGAGAGTGCGTTTGATCTCCTAGGCCCTCGGATTGGCGGCGTAGACCTCCTCCGCAGTCTGCTTAGGGGTTCCGGGGAACAGAGACTTTCTCCGGTTCATTCCCTTTCCGGCAATCACACGGCGCAGAGCCTCATGGCTGTCGATAAACGCGCGCTCCCGACTGCAAAACGTAGCGTTCGGTAGCGGCAACGCCTCACACAGGTCGCTAAATACGCCAGCAAGTACGCGACCCCGGCGAACTTCAGAACCCGATAAACCGTAACTTTTGCCGTTATCATGCAGCTTGCGGCCGCTCCGACTTGTGACCTTCCGCCACTTAACGGCGAGACTTAAACAAGAAAGAGTCAGTAATCAGTAGGTTTTCGCAAACGTCGCTATAATTCTGATTCTCTGCGAAGGCGCGACGTTCCTCATAGATTTTATGCAATCTGCCGCCCGGCGAAATATCATCCAATCGAATATTTCCCATCTTAAGGTAGGCACCCACTGTCTCATCTGAGATATATAGGTTTGGGCAACTCCTCAGCACTCCCGCCCCATACCCAAGCATCCGAGCAGCCACTTCATCGTTTGGATCTCTCGTTACGTTCCGCACGTCGGCTTGGGCCAACGAGAGAGACGCGCCAATTAGGATAATAACGATGGTGATACAGCGTATTATTTTCATAGCGGTTTAGCTCATCGAGCCTTTCGTAAGCGGTTTACCTTGCGCGTTGGGACGATAGTGGCTGGCACGCGGCTTCCGGCTGGTCCGATTTGTGACCTTCCGCCACGATTTCGAGCGCATCATCCGGCAAAGGACGTTGCAGCTTTAGAGCCTCTTCCACGGGGGCGGAGAGCCAGGTTTCAAACTCTTCCGGCGTCGTCAGGATCACCGGCATGGCCTTGGGGTGGATCGGCTTGACGACGCTATTCGGCTCCGTGGTCAGGAACGAATATAGCAGGTGTTCCCCTTCGACGGGATCAGCGTTGGTTCCGCGAATACCCTTCCAAGGCCGCCAGATCCCCGCAAATGCCACCAGCGGCCTATCCTTGTTCAGGGCGAACCAGATCGGAGTCTTGCGCGGCTTGGTATCTGCATATTCGCTGAAACTGGTGAGGGGAATAAGCGCCCGATACGGAGGCTTGAGCCATGCGCGCCAGAACGGCGAGGACACGTTGCGTACGTTCGTCATGGGATGGTTGCCGACCTTCGGAGGAGGAGGAAAGCCCCACCGCATTTGAAGCAACTCCCGCTCGCCATCGGCCAGCCGGACGACCGGGGCCATCTGATCGGGGAAGATCCCCGGCAATGGCGGCAGGTTTCCGGCGTTATCGCGCGTGACGCCGAAGGCCTTCCGCATCGCGGCTTGCGTGCTGTAGGCGCTATAAAGGTTGCACATGCGCAGCCCCTTGGATCGGGATTTCACAAAGCAGCCTAGCCGGAGACCCTAGAAGATCCAATTCCGATTAGGCATGATATAGGCTCTGCTATATCCTTGGGCCTGAAGGAATACTCATTGGACTCGCCCAAGAGCTCAGCCGAGCGCAGTACGACAACAAGGGCGAAGAGTGACCGGTGATGGTGAAGCATCGCATCTATGCAATGAGCTTTTCCAAAGTGTATCCTCTCTTGGTCGCCAAGGCGGAGAAGAAGGGGCGCACGAAGGCCGAAGTTGACGAGGTCATTCGTTGGCTGACGGGATACTCGCAAAATGCCCTCGAAGAGCAGCTTGAGAGGCAAATAAGCTATGAAGACTTTTTCGCCCAAGCACCTCGGATGAACCCGTCGCGGGCAATGATCACCGGAGTGGTCTGCGGCGTCACAGTCGAGAGCATCGAAGAACCGACTATGCGGGAAATCCGATACTTAGACAAAATGATTGATGAGCTGGCCAAGGGCAAAGCGATCGACAAGATCCTTCGGGCATGAACGCCTCCGATCTTCTTGTAGAAGGGTGCGGTTCCAAGGCACCTTTCCAAGATTGTGGGAAGCTTGAAACTCAATATCAAGCGGCAAAAGACGTTCGTTGCCGCTCTAGCGATGAGAGTCGGGAGGGGTCGATCCATCTCCATATTGGATGATGTGCTCAGCTCTCTTAATCCCCCTTCGGACTAAATCGATTTGCTTGTCGAGATTCGGCCGATTGGCGGGGTCGCGGATCAGTTCTTGCTCGAAGAGGTCCAGCGCTTTCCGATAGAGAGCAAGCGCCTCCTTGGGATCTTTAAGGAAGTACCCGCCAGTTTCCCGCATTTCCGCAAGCCCCTTAAACCCGATCCCACAGCCCTGGTCGGCGGACTTTTGGAACCATTGGAAGGCATTAACGAGCTTTTTTGGAACGCCGCGCCCCTTCTGGTGCATCATTCCTAGATTGTACTGCGCCTTGCAGTTGCCAAGCTGAGCCGACAACTCCCACCAACGAAGCGCTGCCTTATCGTCTTTCGGAGTTCCGCGCCCGCTATAATGCATCAGCCCTAGTAAATTCATTGCTTCCGCATCGTTCTGTTCAGCGGCGGATCGAGCAAGGGACAACGCCAACTCATAGTCGCCGGCATGATAGGCATTGCGCGCCTCTCGGCCGGATGACCCAGCCTCGGAAGGTGCGACAAAGGCCAGCCACAGAAGTGAAAAGAGGCGCCAGGAGCTCCGCATGACATACACGCTCAGACCCTTGGATTAGGATTTCACAAAGCAGCCTAGCGGGAGAGCTTGAAAGATCCAATGCCGAAGCTCAGCGAGAAAGGGTGTCAAAGCCCCGAGCAACCCGGTTACAGCGAGGATCAGCTTGATCAAGAGGGAAGTTTTCAAGGCGCTATTCTCCGTTGCGAAAAAATTGCGCCTTGAGGGGATTACTTATGTGCCGATCTGATCGGCTTAATGTCAATGGCTTAGGGGCTGCGATGTCCGTAAATGGGCATTGGTCGGGATTGTGTGCATTTGGGAAGCGCACAGGAACGGTAAGGTTTTGACGGGCTAGCCAGTCGTAAAATCCCGGGCCGAGGCGCACAACTTAAGGCTTCTTAATGCCGGAAAATACAACTTTTTGTCAAAAGACTAATTATCCGAAACAGCCCGAATTGCGCGTAATGCCCTTTACGGAATGCAAGGGGCTAGCCCACTGCGCCCTTTGGTTCTGCCTTTGCCTCAGTCGATCAGTCGGACCTCCCGCAAGGGATTTCCTCCGTCGATTAAGAGCCGCCCACTTGGGACCAGCGCAACTCTGATGCGGGCACGAGCGCGAATCCCGGCCTGCGGGTGGCGTCCGTCGAGAGCGCCTACCCGCACGGCCAAGGCGAGGTCGAAAGGCGCCTCTCCGGGAGCCAGTTCAAAGTCTTCCACCGCAACTTGACGAAAATTCAATCTTCCGGATGCGACCTCATCGGCCGAGGCGGCCTGCGCTTGTGCGATGGCCTTGGCAGATCGGTCGATCGCCAGGACGTGCCCGCCACCGATGCGCCGAGCAATCTCGCGCGCAGCCGCTCCCGGACCGCAGCCGATCTCCAGCACCCGTAAGCCGTCGCGCAGCGGAAGCGCGTTCACGATAGCGAGCAGGCGAGCCGATATTTCATTGGCCATTGATGTTCCTTCGTTGCGCCGTATAGCGGCTAAGTGTCTTCCATTGTGAGAAGATTGTCGGCAAATTTCGGATAAGGCCGTGTGGAACTCAGTAGCGGTGATCTGCCAGGAAGCCAGACCTAGATAATGCTGCACGGGTGTGACCATGAGAACTCTCTTCGTTGTGACCCATACAGAGTCCGTCCATCACGTAGAGGGGAGGGTTGGAGGTTGGTATGATACGGAGCTGAAGGCCAAGGGCTGCCAAGATGCGGAAGTGATAGCCGGATGTCTGATGGAGCGGCTTCAAGGCCGTAACGTTGAAGTCTTCAGCTCCGATCTGCTCCGAGCGGCCCAGACGGCGGACGCCATTTCCACCAAGCTCGGGGTTGAGACCATCCTGATGCCGGCGCTGCGCGAAATGAGCTATGGGGTGGCCGAGGGGCAGCCCCAATCATGGTTGAACGCCCGACAGACCCCGGCCCCCCACGATAATCGGATGGATCACCGAGGCGGGATCGAGAACGGCGAAACCAGGCGTGAACTGGCCAGCCGCATCTACGGAGCCGTGGATGAGATCCTAGCCCGGCCATGCAAGACCCAGATCATTGTCACCCATAGCTTTGCGCTCACGTTCGTGGTTGCGGCTTGGATCAAGATGCCCCTGGAGAGCGTCGGCTACGTCAATTTCCGAGTGCAGCCGGGCAGCATCACTCACCTTCAGGAAGACGAGTTCTGGATGAGCGTGTAGTTGGTTCCCTGGGACAGAATGTGGTTCTGGATGAGGATTAAGGAGCCACTTGGCGGCTGCGCAATTTCCGATAGCCCTGTGTGGAGTGAGCTTAGGCTGGATAATTGCATGGCTGATTAACCGGAGGCTTCAGCGCGGTATGACTCCAGCCCAGGAACCAGATGATATCCAAAGCTTGGGCCAGATCATCCGTGCCGATCCTGATCTGATGCAGCTTCTCACGGCCGCTTGCCGGGTCGACCTCCCCCACTGGCGCTTGGGTGGAGGGTGTATCTACCAGACGGTCTGGAATGCACTGACAGGCCGACCGAGGCGGACTGGGATCAAAGATTATGATCTTGTCTACTTCGATAGCTCCGATCTGTTCTGGGAGGCCTAGGTAGGGGACTCACCCAAGCCATTGAGTCACTGTCGCGACGAGGACGATGGCGGCGAGATAGTTCACAGCCAGCCGGTCATAGCGCGTTGCGATCCGCTTCCAGTTCTTGAGATGGCCGAACATCCGCTCAATGACGTTACGGCGTCGGTATGCGGCGCGATTGAGCGGATAGGCAACGGCACGAGCGGCACGGCCCGGAATGACAGCTTCGATGCCCTTGTCTTGGAGCCACGTGCGGAGCCGGTCCGCGTCATAGGCTTTGTCAGCGATGAGCCGCCTGGTCGGCGCCAGAGCCTCCAAGATCGGCACAGCCATCGTGATGTCGGCCATGTTGCCCGGCGTCAGCGCGACGGCAAAGATCCGGCCACGACCATCGGCCAGACAATGGATTTTCGTTGTTCGGCCGCCGCGCGAGACGCCAACCGCTTGCGTGAGCTCCCCCTTTTCCGCCGGCTTTGTCGCAATTCCTGACTATGGACAGAAAGATCTCAGAGCGGTTCGTATTCACTCATGCGGCGAGCAGGTGAAACTGCTCGGCGAGCGATAGTTGCCGATTGCAGGCATACTTCGCCTGCTGCTTGCGCATCATGTGTACCATCTCGATGCCGCCGATGATCACACGAGCCGTGGCTACGGACTTGAACCCGAGCATGGGCCGGATACGCCGCTTGATCGCTCGATGATCCTGCTCGATGCGATTGTTCAAGTAGGCACTCTGCCGGATCCGGATTGGCGTCACCTTCCGCCTGGACTGATTCTGGAGCCGGTCTGCGGTATCACAGGACACGATCGCCTCGCGGTTGGTCTGGCTGCCGTCGATCACGATCCGCTCTGGCCGGCCGTGCCGCTTCAGTGCTCGGGCCAGAAAGCGTTTGGCCGCGGTTAGATTGCGGCGCTCGCTGAACCAGAACTCAACTGTGTCACCAGTGCTATCGATGGCACGATAGAGATAGGTCCACCGTCCGCGGACCTTGATATAGGTTTCATCGATGTGCCATCTCCGGTTGACGGTCCGCTTGCGGAGGTTGAATTGCTCCAAAAGGAGTGGGGGCGTAGTGGACTGTCCACCGGTGGATCGTGGCATGGTCAACCTCAACACCGCGCTCCGCCATCATCTCTTCGAGGTTCCGCAGGCTCAGATTGTAAGCCAAATACCATCGGACGCAGAGCAGGATCACCGACCGATCGAATTGCCTACCCTTGAACATCGCACCTCACCCTCTCTCGCCAGCGCAGGCCATAGTCCCGCGGTAGGAAAGAAAGAGTTGCAACAGAACCCCGGAGATTGCCCGTCCTTCGGTAGATCATCGACGCTTTGGTCCGTCGTAAGGAATGGGTGCCGTAGGCGAGGGGATCCAGACCAATCGCACGAAGCCAGGACGCTAGCAGGCGGGCGTACT
>NZ_JBVVAJ010000023.1:0-87692 GCF_055792805.1 Microvirga sp. HS2 | reverse complement strand
GGCCTGCGACCTGGTCTTCAAGGGCGCCGCGCAGCCCAACGGCTATACCGAATGGATCCTGCACGAACGCCGCCGGGAAGCAAAGGCCGAAGGCGCCGCAGACCTCACACACGAGAGCGGGGTGAAAACCAGGTGACAGAAAGGGTCGCCCATGAGGCGCCCCTGCTTTTTCACCCGGTGTGATCGGAGATTCTGGGGGCCAGCGCGTCCACCATGCCGCCGATCAGATTCGTGCTGAGCAGATGCTCCGTCGTGAGTTCGAAGCGGAGTGGAACGAGGGCCGAGGGGAGAGATGCTATCCAGTCCTTCATCTGGCGCGCTGCAGCCACGGCCTCGTCCCGCGGGATGGATCGAAAGCGCACCGGAGAGCCGGGGCGCATCTGTGCGAAGCGTCCAAGATCGGCGCTGATGATCGTGGCGATCTTCGGATATCCGCCCGCCGTTTGGCGGTCCCGCATGAGCACGATGGGGAGGCCGCTTCCGGGCACCTGGATATGGCCGTCCACGATGCCGTCGGAGACGATATTGAAGCCTTTGGCGTGTTCGAGTGGCGGGCCATTCAGTTGGAAGCCCATGCGATCGGCCTGAGGGCTGATGGTGAACTCGGCGCTCAGGAAGGTCCGGATCGCCTCCTCCGTGAAATAATCATCCTGCGGACCCATGATCACGCGAATCGGGCCGGGTTCCTCGAGAGGCTCGATCGGCAGATGCATCAGCGCGTCCTGCTGCCCATCCGGATTGCAGGGAAGGCGATCTCCAGCTTTCAGGGCTGCCCCGTTCAGTCCGCCGAGACGGGAGCGCGGATGGAGGGACAGGCTGCCGAGCTGCGGCTCGACCTGGAAGCCCCCTGCGACTGCGAGATAGGCAAATGTGCCGCTGCGGGGATGACCGACCTGCAGCGTGTCGCCCTCCTTCAGAACAACGGTCGTGTTGGCTTCGACAGGGTCGTCGTTCAGGCTCGCCGTGCAGCCCGCGCCGACGAGAGCGACACGCAGTTCCCCGTCTTCGCAGGCGAAGTTGCCGCCGAGATTCATGAACTCGATGGCCGCGATCTCCGGAGCGTTACCCACGAGTGCGTTTGCCATGGCGAGACAGCGGCGATCCATGGCGCCTGACGGCGAGACGCCGAAACGCTGATAGCCGATACGGCCCCAATCCTGCAGGCTCGTCATCGGCCCGCAATTCTTCACCACAAGGCTCGTCATGGTTGCACCCGCTCCGCAACGGCCTCGCCCGCCAGCGCGGCCCTTTCGAGTTCATTCCACCCTGAGGCATCGATGGGCTCGAACACGATTTCATCTCCGGCCGCGAACAGAAAGGCAGGATCGCGCTCGGGGGCATAGCTCAGCACCGGCGTACGCCCCAGAAGGTGCCAGCCGCTCGGCATCTCCATGGGCACGATTCCAGCCTGCTCGCCGCCGATCATGATCGATCCGCTCGGGACCTTCAGCCGGGGCTGGGTGCGTCTCGACGTGGCGATCCGCGGGTCAAGGCCGCCGAGATAGGCGAAGCCCGGGACGAATCCGATCATGTAGATCCGGTACACGGCGGCCGAATGAATCTCGACGAGTTGAGAGGGCGTCAGGTCGTGATGTCTCGCCACATCCTCCAGATCGACGCCGTATTCGCCGCCATAGACCACGGGGACACGCCAGCGTGTGCCCATGGCGCTTTGCGGCTGCAGCCCGTTTGTCGTCTCCTCCAGAAGACGGATCAGCGCGTCGTAATCGATGATCGTGGGATCGAATTGCAGGGTGAGGGAGCGATAGGTGGGAACGGTCTCGATGAGCCCGGCAGGCGGGCTCGCGCGCAGCAGGGAGTCGAGCGCGAGAACCTTGCCGTTCAGGTCGGGATCAATCGCGCTTCCGAACTCCACGGTCAGGGCGGTATCGCCGCAGGGTAGAAATCGAGGTGTCTGCACTATTCACCCATCCAATCGTTGCCCCAGATCTCTCTCACATCAGCGGAGAGGGAACAATGGCGAGAGTTGCCCTTACGCCATGCAGCGGGAGCAGAGGGGGAACGGGGCCGGGATGCTCCTATTTGCTAGGCTCAACGCGTCTTCCCCCTTCGTGATATGTCATTGTGACTGGATAACCCTGGGGCGGAAGGCCCACGCGGAGTAGACCATGACTTTGAAAGCCAAGAATGCCGTCGTTACCGGCTCCACCAGCGGGATCGGGCTGGCCATCGCCCGGGCGTTCGCCAAGGAAGGCGCGAACGTGGTCATCAACGGGCTCGGCGATGCGGAGGAGATCGAGAGGACCCGCGCCGCCATCGAGAGCGACTTTGGTGTGAAGGCCATCTATTCACCCGCCAACATGCTCAAGGCCGACGAGATCGCCGACATGGTCCATCAGGCCGAGAAGGAGCTCGGCAGCGTGGACATCCTCGTCAACAATGCGGGCATTCAGTTCGTCTCGCCGGTCGAGGATTTTCCGATCGAGAAGTGGGACCAGATCATCGCGATCAATCTTTCCTCGGCCTTCCATGCCATCCGCGCCGCCGTGCCGGGCATGAAGGCGCGTGGATGGGGCAGGATCATCAACACCGCCTCGGCCCATTCCCTCGTGGCTTCGCCCTTCAAGTCGGCCTATGTCGCCGCCAAGCACGGCATTGCGGGCCTCACGAAAACCGTTGCGCTCGAGGTAGCGACCCACGGCATCACGGTGAATTGCATCAGCCCCGGCTATGTCTGGACGCCTCTCGTGGAGAAGCAGATCCCCGATACGATGAAGGCGCGCAACATGACCAAGGAGCAGGTGATCAACGACGTCCTGCTCGAAGCCCAGCCCACCAAGCAGTTCGTGACCGTCGATCAGGTGGCGGCGCTTGCCGTCTTCCTCTGCTCGGACGCGGCAAGCCAGATGTCCGGCGCCAATCTCTCCATGGATGGAGGCTGGACCGCGAAATAGTCACCTTCGTCATCCCGGACGCCGCAACGCGTTCCGGGATAACGATTACCCTTGCGCGAAGGCGTCCGTCGCCTCGATGAGATGATGCAGGATCCCGGGCTCGTTCACGGCGTGGCCCGCATCCGGCACCATGATGAACTTGGCCTCGGGCCAGGCCCGGTGCAGGTCCCAGGCGGTCTTGGCCGGCGTGGCGACGTCATAGCGGCCCTGGATGATCACGCCGGGAATGCCCTTCAGTTTATGGGCATCGCGGATCAGCTGCCCCTCCTCGAACCATCCTTCGTTGACGAAGTAGTGGTTCTCGATGCGGGCAAAGGCGATGGCGTAATGATCGTCGCCGAATTGATCGGTGAACTCCTGATTGTGGAGGAGCGTGATGGTCTCGCCCTCCCAGAGGCTCCAGGCGCTGGCAGCCTCCTGACGGACGGCAGGGTCCGGATCGGTCAGGCGCTTGCGGTAGGCGGCCATCAGGTCGCCGCGCTCCTCCGGCGGAATGGGAGCGAGAAAACGCTCCCACTTGTCAGGGAAGATCCAGGACGCGCCCTCCTGGTAATACCAGAGCAGCTCCGCACGGCGGAGCGTGAAGATCCCGCGCAGCACGAGTTCCGTGACGCGCTCCGGGTGTGTCTCCGCATAGGCCAAGGCGAGCGTCGAACCCCATGAGCCGCCGAACACCATCCACTTGTCTACGCCGATCATGGCACGAAGGCGCTCGATATCCGCCACGAGGTGCCAAGTGGTGTTGGCCTCCAGGCTCGCATAGGGCGTGGAGCGTCCGCAGCCGCGCTGGTCGAACAGCAGGATCTTGTACTTGTCCGGGTCGAACAGGCGGCGCGCCATCGGCGAGAAACCGCCCCCGGGGCCGCCATGGAGGAATACCACGGGTTTGCCGTTGGGGTTGCCGCACAACTCCCAATAAACCCGATGCCCGTCACCGACGTCGAGCATGCCGTGATCATAGGGTTCGATTTCGGGGTAGAAGGTGCGCATGGCTGGAAAAGCTCCGGGACGGCAGAGCTTATCCATACCTTTGGAGCAGGGATCTGTCATCCACGGAAGGGTTCGTGAGCCGGCTTCAGACCCCCTAGCGTGTCGTCGCGCTGTCATATAACTTTGCAACTGGGGAACAGGGTAAAAGCCCGACCACATGGAGGATGACAATGTTGACCAAGCGCGCCAGCCTGAAGCTGGCTACGGCCTTCGCCGCTCTCATGATCGCCGGGACGGCTCAGGCGGCTGAGAAGCTGCGGCTCCTGACCTGGGCGGATTACGCTCCGAAAGAGGTCGTGGATCAGTTCACCAAGGAAACCGGCATCGAAGTCGAGATCACGCTCTCGAACAACGAGGAGATGATCTCCAAGCTGCGCGCAACGCAGGGTGCTGGCTTCGATCTGGTGCAGCCGAGCCAGGACCGCATCGCCGGCCCGCAAACCGAATTCGGCATCTACAAGCCGCTGGACCTGTCCAAGCTCAAGTCCGACCAGTTCATCGCCTCCATGCTCGAAGCGACGAAGAAGAACACCACCGTGGACGGCAAGGTCTACGGCGTTCCCCATATCTGGGGCACCGACGGTCTGATCGTGAATACGAAGGCCGCGCCGAAGGTCGCCGATTACAACGACCTTTGCGATCCGTCGCTCGCCGGCAAGACCAGCTTCCGCGCCAAGCGCCCGGCGCTCATCGCCTTCGCCTTCGCCAACGGCATGGATCCCTTCGCGTCCTACGGCGATGCCAAGGCATATGCCGCGATGATGGACAAGGTCGGTGCCAAGCTCGCCGAGTGCAAAAAGAACGTGAAGTTCTTCTGGGACGGCAAGGATCAGCTCCTCAACGCCCTGCGGTCCGGCGAAGTCGTCGCCGCCATGGCGTGGGATACGGGCGGCTGGAAGCTGAACTCCGAGAACCCGGACATCAAGTTCATCGCTCCGAAATCCGGCGCTCTGGGCTGGGTCGACACCTTCGCCATCCCGGCCAAGGGACGCAACGACGACGCGGCCTATAAGTGGATCAACTTCAACATGCGTCCCGAGATCGCCGCGAAGGTGGCCGCTTCCGCCGGCAACTTCACGGCATCCAACGGCGCCGACAAGCTCATGCAGGGCAAGCTGAAGGATCAGTTCGCCGAGAGCTTCCCGAAGACCGCGATCGATAACATCAAGTGGTATCCGGCCGTGCCGGCCGGCATCGAAGAGATCGAGGGCAAGATCCTCGACCGCCTGAAGGCCGGTTCGTAACATCCACTTTTCGATGATCGATCATCCCCCGGTTCGTGCCGGGGGATGACCTTTTCCGGCGCGCGTCCATGGCACAATCCAATGATCTCGATCTCGTTCACGTCACCAAGCGTTTCGGCTCCCATGCGGCCGTCAATGACGTGAGTTTCAGCGTCGCTCCCGGCGAGTTCTTCTCCATTCTCGGGCCCTCCGGTTGCGGCAAGACCACGCTGATGCGGATGATCGCAGGCTTCGAGGAACCGACCTCCGGCGACATCCGCATTCGCGGCAAGTCGATGATCGGCGTTCCCGCCAACAAGCGCCCCGTGAACATGGTCTTTCAGAGCCTCGCGCTCTTCCCGATGATGAGCGTGGGCGAGAACGTGGCCTATGGCCTGATATGCCGCGGAGAGTCTCGCGCCGACGCCGAGGAGCGCGCCAGTCGCATGCTGGAGAGGGTGGGACTGAAAGGTTTCGGCAATCGCCGCGTCACCGCTCTGTCGGGCGGCCAGCGCCAGCGCGTGGCCATTGCCCGCTGCCTCGTTCTGGAACCGACCCTCGTTCTTCTCGACGAGCCGCTCGGCGCCCTCGACCTGAAGCTGCGCGAGCACATGAAGATCGAACTCAAGCAACTGCAGGCCACCTTCAACACCACCTTCGCCTACATCACGCATGATCAATCCGAAGCGTTGGTCATGTCCGACCGTATCGCCGTGATGAACCAGGGCCGGTTCGAACAGGTGGGAAGCCCGCGCGAGCTCTATCACCATCCCGCAACGCCGTTCGTGGCGAGCTTCGTCGGTGAAACGAACCGGTGGCAGGGTGAGGTCCTGACCTCGTCCAATGGAACCGTTGCCTTGCAGCTCCCCTCAGGGACTGTGACGCAAGGAATGGGGAACATCGCAAATCAATCCGCCATCGCTTTCGTGCGCCCCGAGTCGATTGCTCTGGCTCAGAGTCAACCGGCATTGCGTGACCTGCCGAACCGGTTCGAAGGTCGCGTCTCGGCCGTGTTGTTCGATGGGGCGAATTCGAGCCTGCTCATCGAGACCCTCGGTTTCGATCAACCGGTTCGGGCGGTACTCCCGCAGGCAGGGCCGCTCGCTGGGATCCATGTCGGCGCGCCGATCCATGTCGGCTGGACTGTGGACGCCATGAAGGTCTTCGCCGCATGAGTGCGAAACCGGCTCAGCGTCTCACGCTCTTCCTGCTTCTGGCGCCGGCCGTGCTTTGGCTCGGCGTACTCATCGTTCTGCCGCACGTGGAAATCCTCATCCTCTCCTTCAGCGAAAGGGTGGCTCCGCGCGTCTATGCCTTCGGCTTCGGCAATTATCTCGAATTCTTCACTGAACCGCTCTATTGGCGCACCTTCGCGAGGACGGCGATCATGTCAATCGTGGTGACGGCGCTGACCCTGGTTCTCGCCTTTCCCATCGCGCTCTATATCGCCCGCGTGGCGCAGGGGCGCCTGAAGGCGATGCTCCTGCTGCTCTGCCTCCTGCCGTTCTGGGTGTCCGAGCTTGTGCGCACGCTCGGCTGGATGATGCTGCTGCGCGAGACAGGCGTGATTTCCTACGTCCTTCAGGCTACGGGGCTGACCGGACAGCGGATCGAGTTCCTTTACAATGACGGTGCCGTGATCCTCGGCCTCGTCTATGGCGGCCTTCTTTTCATGATCGTGCCGCTCGCCAACGCGCTGGAAAGCCTGGAACCTGCCGTGGTCGAAGCCGGCTTCGATCTCGGCGGGAGCCGCTGGACCGTTCTGCGCCGGATCGTCATTCCCCATGCGATGCCCGGCATCGTCGCAGGCTCCATCATCGTGTTCATGCTCACCGTCGGCAATTTCGCGACCCCTGTCTTGCTGGGGGGCAAGAACGGCCTGTGGTTCACGGAGCAGATCTACGCGCAGTTCATCACGCGGTTCAATTGGCCACAGGGCGCCGCCTTCGGCATGCTGCTTCTTCTCTTGTCCTCCGCGATCGTCTGGGCCGGGCTGCGTCTCACCGGGCAGAGTCTGGGCACCACCTTGAAGCAGGCATGACGCCATGAACCGTCCGTCCTTCGTCTGGAAGCTCTACATCGCGGCGTTCTACCTTTTCCTGTTCGCGCCGCTCCTGGTCGTCGCGATCTTCGCCTTCAACGCGAGCCCGTTTCCGTCGCCTCCGTGGAAGGGCTTCACGCTCGAATGGTTCATCGGCTCGGGCGATGCCTTTGGAAAGCCGGGTGTGCTGGTCGATCCGATCTGGCTCGATACCATCGCCAACAGCTTCAAGATTGCCGTGCCCGTGGCGCTGCTCGCCGTGGTCCTCGGCACCGTGAATGCGTGGGTGCTGGAACGTGCCGAGTTCCCGGGAAAGACGCTTTTGTCGATGATGATGCTCTGGCCCCTCGTCATCCCCGGCGTGGTGCTCGGCATCTCCATCCTCGCCTTTTTCTCGCGGGTGGCGAACGGGCTTGAGGAGTGGCTTCAGACGGATCTCGACTTCCTGCGCCCCGGCCTGCCTCTGGTCGTCCTGGGGCAGCTCTCGTTCATCCTGACGATTTCGACGCTCATCATCGCGGCGCGTCTGCGCAAGTTCGACCGCGCGCTGGAGGAGGCGGCCTTTGATCTCGGGGCCAGCCGTGCGCGCGTGCTGCGCACGATCACGTTGCCGTTCCTGAGCCCCGCGCTCATTGGTGCGGGCCTCGTGGCGCTGCTCATGTCGTTCGAGAATTTCAACACGACGCTGATGCTCGTGGGTTCCGAGCCGCCGTTGCCGATCACCATGTATGGCCAGATGCGGGAAGGCGCGACGCCGGCGATCAATGCCGTCAGCCTGCTGCTGATGCTCGGTGTCGGCGGCATTGCAAGCATCTTCGCGCTGACGTCGAAGGCTGAGCGGTAAGCTCACTCAGCACTCTTCGTCATCCCCGGCCTTGTGCCGGGGATCCACGTCTTAGCGGTGTGTGGTTTAATGCGTCGATGGCCGGATCAAGCCGGGCCATGACGAGAGAGAGCTAGGGCTGGGTTCACCGCCCCCAGGTCCGCTCCAGAACGCTGATCCAGTTCTCATAGCAGAGCTTGCGAAGCGTTGCCTCGTCATAGCCGTGCCTGCGCATGGCATCCACGAGGCGCGGCAGGCCGCGCACGTCGCCGATCTCAGCGGGAATGGTCGCACCGTCGAAGTCGGAGCCCAGGCCGACGCCGTCGACGCCCACGTGCTCGATGAAATGGTCCATATGGCGGATCATCTCCTCCAGCGGCGTATTGTCGTCGCGCTGCCCGTCGGGGCGGATGAACGAGGTGGCGAAGTTCACGCCCACCATGCCACGGCTCTCGCGAATGGCGGCAAGCTGTTTGTCCGTCAGGTTGCGGGAATGCTGGCACACGGCATAGGCGTTCGAGTGCGTGGCGACCAGGGGCGCATCCGTCATCTTGGCGACGTCCCAGAATCCCTTCTCGTTGAGGTGCGAGAGATCGACCATGATCTTCAGGCGATTGCACGCCTTCACGAGGTCGCGTCCACGATCGGTCAGGCCGGGCCCCGTATCGGGCGTGGACGGATAGCGGAAGGGAACGCCATGGCCGAAAATATTCGGACGGCTCCAGACCGGGCCGAGCGAGCGCAGGCCGCTTTCATAGAGAACGTCCAGCATATGTAGGTCGGGGTCGATTCCCTCTGCGCCCTCGATGTGCAGGATCGCGGCGAGCTTGCCGTTGTCGAGGCAATGCCGGATATCTTCGGCGGAACGGCAGATCTTCACTTCGCCTTTCGACGCGCGCTCGATGCGGATGAGAAGCGATGCCATGTGCACCGTCACCTGCTGGCTCGGAGCCAAGGGAAGCGGCGGCGGCAGCGGCACGTCGTATTCGGTGTGGGTCATGAGGGCATCGACGTCGATGCCCATGTCCTCGGACGGCACGTACACCGCGAAGAACCCGCCGAAGAAGCCGCCCTGCTTCATGCGGGGCCAATCGAGGTGGCCGATGTTGTCTCCCTCGAGAAAGGCCTTCTCCGGGGGGAGGGAGCCGCGCATAAGGCGCAGGAGAACGTCGTTATGGCCATCGAAAACGGGCATCAGAGGAGCGCGGGACATGTTTTCAAACAATCCTATGAGATGGAAACGCCTCAGCCGACCTTGGCGTGAACCGGCTGCGATTGGTTGCGCGTGAAGCCCTGGCTCGCTTGGATCAGGGACTGGGTATACTCGTTCGAGGCCTTGCCGGAGCGCAGCGCCTCGGATGCCGTTTCCTCCACGGCCTCGCCGTGACGCATGACGAGCAGGCGCTCGCACAGATGCGCGACCACCGCGAGATCATGGCTCACCAGGATATAGGTCAATCCCATCTTGCGCCGGAGGTCGTCGAGGAGGTTCAGAATTTCCGCCTGAACGGAGGCGTCGAGCGCCGAGGTCGGCTCGTCGAGAAGCAGAACCTTCGGGCGCAGGATGAGCGCGCGCGCGATGGCGATGCGCTGGCGCTGGCCGCCCGAGAGCTGATGCGGGTAACGGAAGCGGAACGAGGGGCCGAGGCCGACCTCCTTCAGCGCCTGGAGAATGCGGGCCTCCGCGTCCTTCGCTCCGTGGATGGCGAGCGGCTCCGAGAGCGTGCGGTCAACGGTGTGGCGTGGATGGAGGGAGGCGTAAGGGTCCTGAAAGACCATCTGCACCGTGCGGTAGAAGTCCTTGCTGCGCGGCGTGGTCACTTCCTTGCCATCCACGAGCACATGCCCGCCCGTGATCGGCGCGAGTCCGCAGATGGCGCGCAGCACCGTCGACTTGCCGGAGCCGGACTCGCCGACCAGACCATAGGCCTCGCCCTGCTTCACGGTGAAGCTCACGTCCTTGACCGCGTCGACCCTGAGGCGGCCCGTTCCGAAGACGACATTGAGGTTCTGAATATCGAGCATGGTCAGAGCGCCCAGGAAGGATCGCGGTTCAGGGTCGGAAGCGGGCGAACGTCATCCGCCAGGGTGGGCAGGCAGCGCATGAGGCCCTGCGTATAGGGATGCTTGGCATTGCGGAAGTTCTTCGCCTCCAGTTCTTCCACCACGCGGCCCGCATACATCACGAGCACCCGGTCGCAGAAGGAGGAGACGAGCTTCAGATCGTGCGAGATGAAGATGAGCCCCATGCCGCGCTCGGCGACGAGCTCGTCCAGGATGCGGAGCACTTCCATCGACACCGTCACGTCCAGCGCGGAGGTGGGCTCGTCGGCGATGAGCAGATCCGGATCCGTGACGAGCATCATGGCGATCATGGCGCGCTGGCCCATGCCGCCCGACACCTCGTGTGGATAGAGCGAGAAGACGCGGCCTGGGTCGCGCATCTTCACGGCCTCCAGCATGGCGAGCGCCCTGTCGCGGGCTTCCGCGCGGCTAGCCCTTGCATGCGCCTGATAGGCCTCAATGATTTGCTCGCCGATGGTCATGACCGGGTTCAGCGAGTATTTCGGATCCTGCATCACCATGCTGATACGTCCCCCGCGCAGGGTTCTCAATGTGCGCTTGGAGGCGGTGAGCAGATCGATGCCGTCGAAATCCAGGCGCTTGGCCGTGACTTCGCCGGGAGGAGGGGTGAGGCCAAGGATGGCGCGGCCCGTCTGCGACTTTCCGGACCCGGACTCGCCGACGATGCCGAGCCGCTCGCGGCCGAGCTGGAAGGACACGCCGCGCACCGCCTCGACGGTGCCCGTGCGCAGGTGGAAACGGACGCGCAGGTCTTCGACTTCGAGAAGCGGCTTCGTCATTTTGCTGCCTTCGGATCGAGAACGTCACGCAGGCCGTCGCCCAAAAGGTTGAAGCCGAGGCTCACCACGAAGATGGCAAGGCCGGGCATGGCGGCGACCCACCATTGATCGATGAGGTAGTTGCGGCCCGTTGCGACCATGGCGCCCCATTCGGGCAGGGGCGGCTGCGCGCCGAGACCGAGGAATCCGAGCCCGGCGGCGGTCAGGATGATGCCTGCCATGTCGAGGGTCACCCGCACGACCAGCGACGAGATGCAGAGCGGCACCACATGGCCGAGGATGATCCGCGGGGTGGAGGCGCCCTGCAGCTTCACGGCCGCGATGAAATCGCTGTTGCGGATCATCAGCGTCTCTGCGCGGGCGATGCGCGCATAGGGAGGCCATGAGGTAATCGCGATCGCGATGACAGCATTCTCGATGCCCGGGCCCAGAGCCGCCACGAAGGCGAGCGCGAGAACGAGGCGCGGGAAAGCGAGGAAGATATCGGTGATGCGCATCAGCACCGTATCGACCCACCCGCCGAGATAGCCGGAGATCGTTCCGACCAGAAGCCCGATCGGCGTCGCGATGACCGACACCAGAACGATGACGAAGAGCGTGATGCGCGAGCCATGGATGATGCGCGAGAGGATGTCGCGCGCCTGATCGTCCGTTCCAAGCCAAAAGGCTTCACTCGGAGGCAGGAAGCGCTGCGTGCGCAGGTCTCCGCCGATCACTGGCGAGTGGGGTGCAATGACATCGGCGAGGAGAGCGACGAGGATCAACAGGATCACGATGCCGAGGCCGAGAACGGCCAGCGGATTCTTGGTGAACGAGCGCCAGCCGAGATAAGCGCGGCCGAGCCGCGCCTGCCAGCGGGATCCGGGCTCGGGCGACAGAAGCCATGCCCGGTATCCGGTGGGGCGGGAAAGTGCAGGGGAGCCAGCCATCAGCGGGTCCTCGGATCGAGCAGACGATAGAGCAGGTCGGACACGAGATTGAGCACCACGAAGACGGTGCCGATTGCCAGCGTTCCGCCCAGCACGGCGTTCATGTCCGCGTTCTGCAGGGAATTGGTGATGTATTGGCCGAGGCCCGGCCACGCGAACACGGTCTCGGTCAGCACGGAGCCTTCGAGAAGGTTCGCGTAGGACAGTGCGATCACCGTCACCAGCGGCACCGCAGCATTGCGCAGGGCATGGCGCCAGATCACGCGCATTTCCGACAGACCCTTCACACGCGCTGCGATCACGTATTCCTGCGCTAGCTCGTTGAGCATGAAGGAGCGCGTCATGCGGCTGATATAGGCAAGCGAGAAATAGCCGAGCAGGCATGCGGGCAGGACGATGTGCGAGACCGCATCCCAGAACGCGTCCCACTGGCCCTGCATGGCCGTGTCGATCAGCACGATGCCGGTGACCGGCGTATAGAGATAGGAATAGGTCACGTCGATGCGTCCGGGTCCTGCGACCCAGCCGAGCTTGGCATAGAACAGCAGCAGGCCCATGAGGCCGAGCCAGAAAATCGGAATGGAGTAGCCGGCGAGTCCCAGGAAGCGCACGACCTGATCGATCAGGCTGCCGCGCTTCACGGCCGCGAGAACGCCGAGCGGAATCCCGATGAGCACGCCGATGAGGGTGCCGAGCGTCGCAAGCTCGAAGGTGGCGGGAAAGGCATTGAGAATATCCGTCATCACCGGGTTGGTGGTGAGAACCGAATTGCCGAAATCGCCGGTGACGGCCTTCTTCAGATAAATCCAGAATTGCTGAATAAGCGGTAGGTCGAGGCCGAGCTCCTGCCGAACGCGGGCATAAACCTGAGGAGAGGCCCTGTCGCCTACAATGGCGATCACAGGATCGATCGGGACGATGCGCCCGATGAAGAAGGTGACGGCAACGAGCCCGAGAAGGGTTATCGCCAACACCAGAAGGAACTGGCCGGTCTTTGTAAGATAGAAGCGGAGGGCATGATGCCCTCCGCCTCCAGTCATGGTTGCTGGTACCATTGAAAATTTAGTTCTTCTTAGCTTGAGCGACGCTGTTCATGTCAAACGAAGGGCCGATCACGATACCCTCAACATTCTTGCGGACCGCGATAACCTCGATCTGCTGAAGGAAGGTCACATAGGGGCCATCTTCGAGAACTGCTTTCTGAAGCTCCTGATACATCTGGGCGCGCTTGTCGGCGTCACGCTCCAGAACAGCAGCACGGGTCTTCGCCGTCAGCGGGCCCGGATCCCAAGCGTTGCGCCATGCGAGCGGCTTGGCCTTAGCGTTGTCCGAGTTGTCGTCGTTTGCCGCGAACGTGTCGGCATTGGTGTTCGGGTCCTGATAATCCGCGCCCCAGTTGCCAATGTAGATATCGTGCTGGCGGGCGCGATACTTCGTCAGGGTCTGCTTGCTGTCGCCAGGGATGATTTCAACCTTGACACCAGCCTGAGCGAAGGTCGTCTGGATCGCCTGCGCAATTCCAGTGATCTCAGGAGTAGAGCGGGTATCCATGGTAACGGTGAAGCCATCCTTCAAGCCCGCCTTGGCAAGGAGATCCTTCGCCTTCGCCACATCCAGCTTGTAAGGGTTTTCGTTGATCGCACCGAGGAAGCCCTTCGGCAGGAAGGCCTGATGGACCTCGCCCTTGTTCTTCATGATGGTGTCGGCAATCGCCGAGTAGTCCACAAGCCACTTCAGAGCCTGCCGGACTTCGGGTTTTGCGAGGTTCGGGTTCTTCTGGTTCAGGCCCATATAATAGACTGTACCTTTGGGGCCATTCTGGATTTTGATGTCGGGGTTCTTTGCGACAGCGTCCAGCTCTTCCGGGTTCAAGTTGCGGGCAACGTCCACATCGCCCTTTTCAAGCAGCAGACGCTGCGTAGCTGTTTCCTTTACGTGACGATAGATGACGCGGGCAAGCGGCGGTTTCTTGTCGGAGTTCGGATTGCGCTCCAAGACGACGACTTCGTTCGCCTTCCAGTCACGGATCGCGAAGGGGCCGGAGCCGGCATAGTGGGTCTTGAGCCAGTTGTAGCCCAGATCGCCGTCCTTCTCATTCTGCATGGTGAGCTTCTTGTCGACCACCGAAGCGACCGTCGAGGTCAGGCAGTAGAGGACGAAGGTCGGAGCGTAGGACTTGTCAAGTTCCATGGTGAACTCGAACGGGCCGGTCTGCTTGATCTTGTCCTTCACGTTGTCCTTCGTGAAGCCGAACTGACCCAGGATGAAAGCCGGAGACTTGTCGAGGATGATCGCGCGTTGGAAGGAGAAGACCACATCCTCGGCAGTCAGCGGGTTGCCGGAAGCGAACTTCTTGTTCTGGCGGATCTTGAAGGTAAAGGTCTTGCCGTCGGGCGAGACAGTCCAGGACTCGGCGACCTCACCATAGATCTTGGAGACGTCCTTGGGATCGTAATTGATCAGTCGCTCGTAGGTGTTGCCGGCGATTTCGGAGTTGCTGAACTCGAAGATTTCAGCAGGGTCGATCGACGTAATGTCATCAAGCTGCCAAGCCTCGACCAGAGTGTCGGGAGGCGTCGCTGCCTGAACGGCATTGAACGAGGTCGCCATGGCGGCGACCATCGCGGCGGATAGGAGGAATTTCGGTAGTCTTTTCATGGGCCAGTCCCCTTCCAGCGCTGGATGCGCTCTTGTGCAGCCGTATGAATGCAAATCACATAGGTTCTGTCGAGTCTAGCGACTGGTTTTAAACTGGCAAACATTGCCCAATGTGCTTAATGCGCGGGCAGCCTGTTACGCCTTTGCCTCGGCGGGCGACCTGTGGCAAAGGCTTAGCGAACGCGAATTCCGGGTGAAACACAGTGTCTGAAGAAGCCAAGAAGTCTGGTGCCAATACCATGTGGGGCGGGCGGTTCTCGTCCTCTCCGAGCGCGCTCATGGAGGCGATCAACGCTTCCATCGACTTCGACAAGCGCCTTTATTCCCAGGACATCCAGGGCTCCATCGCCCACAGCGCCATGCTGGCGAAGCAGGGCATCATCGCGGAAAGCGACCGCGACGCGATCCATCAGGGGCTGCAGCGGGTGCTAGGCGAGATCGAATCCGGCAGCTTCACCTTCTCCACGGCTTTGGAAGACATTCACATGAACGTGGAGAGCAGGCTCCGCGAGATCGTCGGCGATCCCGCAGCCCGCCTCCACACGGCCCGCAGCCGCAACGACCAGGTGGCGACCGACACCCGCCTCTGGGTGCGCGAGGCCCATGACCGCACCGAGGAGCAGCTCACCAACCTGATCAAGGCGCTGCTGGACAAGGCGGAGGCCCATGTCGCGACCGTGATGCCGGGCTTCACCCATCTGCAGAGCGCTCAGCCTGTGACCTTCGGCCATCATCTCATGGCCTATGTGGAAATGTTCGGCCGCGACCGCAGCCGCTTCCGCGACTCCCGCAAGCGCCTCAACGAGTGCCCGCTCGGCGCGGGCGCGCTGGCAGGCACGTCCTTCCCGATCGACCGCCATATGACGGCGCAGGCCCTGGGCTTCGACGGGCCCACCCGCAATTCGCTCGATACGGTCTCCGACCGTGACAGCCTGCTGGAATTCATGGCGGCCGCCTCGATCTGCGCCATGCATCTGTCGCGTCTGGCGGAAGAGATCATCATCTGGATGTCGGCTCCCTTCGGCTTCGTGAAACTCCCCGACCGCTGGACCACAGGCTCCAGCATGATGCCGCAGAAGCGCAATCCCGATGCGGCGGAACTCGTGCGCGGCAAGACCGGCCGGGTCATCGGCTCCCTGGTGTCGCTGCTCACCGTCATGAAGGGGCTGCCGCTCGCCTATGCCAAGGATACGCAGGAGGACAAGGAGCCGCTCTTCGACGCAGCCGACACCCTCGAGATCGTCCTTGCCGCCACTACGGGCATGATCCAGGACCTCGAGCCCGTTCCGGACCGCATGGCGGCGGTGGCCGGGGCCGGCTTCTCCACGGCGACGGATCTCGCCGATTGGCTCGTGCGCAGCCTCAACATTCCCTTCCGGGATGCCCACCACGTCACGGGCCGCATCGTGTCCGAGGCCGAGAAACGCGGCTGCAGCCTCGAGGAGCTGCCGCTCGACGTCATGCAGGCGGTCGAGCCGCGCATTCACAAGGGCATCTATGACGTTCTGGGCGTCGAGAACTCCGTCCGCTCCCGCACGAGCTTCGGCGGCACCTCGCCGGATCGCGTGGCCGAGCAGGTCGCCTGGTGGCGCAGCCGGGTTTAGCGGGGATTAGCCCTTGCGGCCCTTGATGGCCCAGGCGCGCGCCGTCAGATGGATGCTGCCGTCCGATTGCGTGGGGAGCGTCTCGCGCAATCTCTCACGAAGGGCGGAGCGGTCCTCTTCCTTCAAGGCCATGCAATAGGCCGGCGCCGGGGACTGACCTCCCAGGAACGGGGTCCAGTAATCGTCGAAGTCACGAAAGACGGTGGGCACGTCGATGGCGCGAACTTCGATATGTGCGAGCCCGACCTTTTCCATGAGCAGATAAAGCGGTTCGGGCTGGCAGAACGCCGCGTGCCAGTTGTCCTGGAGTTCCCGCGCATGGGGGTTGAGGTCCGCCGCCGCGTCCCAGAAACGGCGCATCATTTCCATCTTGCCGGTGTAGTCCCAGACATAGAACGCCACCTCGCCGTCCGGCCGGGCGACCCGCGCCATCTCCTCGGCTGCCCGCTCTCTGTCTGGCACGAAGTTCAGCATGAGACCGGACGTGATCCGGTCGAACGCGGCAGCGGTATAAGGCAGATCCTGCGCGTCGGCCTGGCGCAGTTCAGCGACCGTGCCCGCCAGACGATGACGGGCGAAATCGAGGAAGCCTTCGGAGGCATCGATACCGACGAGGCGCCTGGGGGCGCAGCGTTCGGCGATCGCTTCGGTCAGGGCGCCCGTGCCGCAGCCCACATCGAGCCAGTCGAGGCCCGGCGGCGCGTTCAGCCAGGAAAGGAATTCCCTGGCTACCAAACGGCTCCAGCGTCCGACATAGGGCTCGTAGAGACCGCCACTGGCCCAGCGGGGCTGCACGTTCTCGGCCATGGTATTGCTCCTCAGGAGAGGGGGTGATCATAGGCCAGAACAGGAGGGTGAATAACATATCTTGGGAGGTAGGCGCAGGGGTCCCGTTTACCCTTCCTTCACGCCTCTCCGGTGAGGCGCGGCCGAGGTCTTGATCCGCTCGGGAACCATATCCATATTGCCGATAGTGGCTCGATAATGGGCTGCGTGAGTGCCGCATGAGCGGGCTCACATTCAACCGAAGTGCCTCTAACTCTTGGGCTTCGAATATGTCGCGTCAGTCGCCGTTTGGGCACCCGTTTCTGTTAGGCTTCGACGAGATCGAGCAGGCGCTCGACCGCGTCGCGAAAGCGGCCGGAGACGGCTATCCGCCCTACAATATCGAGCGTGTGCCCCGTACCGAGCGCGCTCCCGAGCGTCTGCGCATCACCCTGGCTGTCGCTGGTTTCACCCAGGATCAGCTCGAGGTGACCCTGGAAGAGAACCAACTCGTCATCCGGGGGCGTCAGTCCGACGACAAGACCAGGCACTTCCTTCATCGCGGCATCGCCGCCCGTCAATTCCAGCGCACTTTCCTGCTCGTCGAGGGCATGGAGGTCCTGGGCGCCGATCTGTCCAACGGCCTGTTGTCGATCGATCTGGTCCGGCCCGAACCGGAGCGGATCGTCCGCAAGATCAACATCAGCGCTTCGGACAAGGTGTGACGGCAGCGTCCGCATCAAGGAGATGGCCATGAACCACAACACCACCAATCATGCCGATCGGCCTCTGGACGTGGCTGAGCTGGCAAGCCTTGGCCTCGGCGAGATGGCCTATGTGAAGCCGCTGCGTTCCGACGACGTGGCGCGGCTCTTCCCGCAGGCTCCCAAGCTCCAGCCGGGGATGGAGCTCTTCGCGCTCCTCTCGGCCAGCGGGCAGCCCATCGTGCTGACAGACAGCCATGATGCGGCGGTCGCCAATGCCTGGGCCCATGATCTCACCACGGTGAGCCTCCACTAGCCTGCCATATCTGGACGTGGGCCGGGTGTTCCTCCGGCCCGCCCCAGATCGCCAAGACACGATGCCGTCAGGCAATCGCCTCGATGGCAGTGATCAGGCGCTCCAGATCCTCGTCCCGGGAGAGGCGGTGATCGCCGTCCTTGATGAGGGTGAGCGAGACGCTGTCCCCGGGCAGGTGCTCCACCAGTTCGAGAGCGTGGCCCCACGGCACGTCCGGGTCTTCCATGCCCTGCAGGATATGGACGGGGCAGCCGGTCTGGATCGGCTGCCCGAGGAGAAGGTGGCGGCGCCCGTCCTCGATCAGCGTCTTCGTGATGGGATAAGGGTCTTCCGAATAGGCGGACGGACGATAATAGACGCCCGTCTCCTCGACGGTTCGCCTCAGATCCTCCGGAAAACGGTCCCACATCAGCTTTTCCGTCATGTCCGTGGCCGGCGCGATGAGCACGATGCCTGCTGGCGCGAGGGCGGAGTGCTTCGCCAGCAGGTGGCGCGCGGCGAGAAGGGAAATCCAGCCGCCCATGGAGGAACCGACGAGAACAGGGCGCTCCTTGAGGAAGCTCTCCATGACGGCCAGAGCCTCTTCCAGCCACCGTGAGATGGTGCCCGATTCGAAATCACCCCCCGATTCGCCGTGGCCGCTATAGTCGAAACGGAGATAGGCGCGACCTTGCGCGGAGGCCCAGGAATCGATCACGCTCGCCTTGGTGGCCCGCATGTCGGATCTGAAGCCGCCGATCCAGACCACCGGGGGGCCTTTGCCCTCCCGATGGAGCACGGCGATCCGGCGTTCGTCGGCGCCAGAGCCGAGTGTGACGCTTTGCTGCATGGTTAACCTGTCCTCAACTGCTTTGAAGCAAGGGTTTAATGCGATTCTGTCATCATCTTCGAGAAGGCTCTTACATCGGTGAGTTTTTCAGCGCGACCCGGCGGAGGAGCGGCATTCCCGTCGTCGAACGTTCATCCCCTGGCAGGCCGGACCATCCTGCAGATCATCCCGGAGCTTGAGGCCGGCGGGGCGGAGCGCACCACGGTGGATATCGCCGAGGGCCTTGTCCACGCGGGCGCACGCGCCCTGGTCGCCACCGAGGGGGGGCGGCTCGTGGGCGAACTCCAGGCAAAGGGCGGGATCTGGATTCCGTTCCCGGCCGCGACGAAGAATCCCGTCTCCATGCTGCTCAATGTGCGCAAGCTCGCCAGGATCTGCCATAGGGAAGGGGTATCCCTGATCCACGCCCGCTCGCGGGCCCCGGCCTGGGTGGCGCTCGGCGCCGCGCGCAGCCTCAACATTCCCTTCGTGACGACCTACCACGGCAGCTATTCCGGCCGCTCCTCGGTAAAGGTGCTCTACAACTCCGTCATGGCCCGGGGCGACGTGGTCATCGCCAACTCGCAATATACGAGCAACCTGATCCGTTCCCAGTACCCCCAGGCCGCGGACAGGATCGGGGTGATCTACCGGGGAACGGACTTCCTGCAGTTTTCCCCTTCGGCCGTGGCGCCGGAGCGGATCGAGGCGTTGCGGAAGGCCTGGAATGTGGCGCCGCACGAGCGTGTCGTTCTGCTCGCCGCCCGCCTGACGGGCTGGAAGGGGCAGAAGGTCCTCATCGAAGCCGCGGCCAAGCTGCGCGACGCAGGCGTGGCGGATGTGGCCTATATCCTGGCGGGCGATCCGCAGGGGCGGGACTCCTACGTGAAGGAGCTGGATACCCTGATCGAAGCCAAGAAGCTCAAGGGGGTCGTGCGTCGGGTCGGCCATTGCACCGACATGCCGGCGGCTTTCCTGGCGGCTGCGGTGGTGACGGTGCCCTCGACGGAGCCGGAGGCCTTCGGCCGTTCCGCCGTCGAGGCGCAGGCCATGGGCACCCCGGTGGTGGTCTCGGAACTCGGCGCCGTACCAGAAACGGTTCTCGCTCCACCCGCCGTGTCGCCACAGGACCGTACGGGATGGCGGGTTCCGGCAGGCGATTCAGAGGCCCTCGCCGATGCGATCGGTGCGGCCCTGAGCCTGGGGGCCAGCGCGAGAATCGCCTTGGGGACGAGGGCGAGGGTTCATGTGGAGCGCCATTTCTCGCTCGAACGCATGGTTTCGAGCACGCTCAATGTGTATTCCGCCCTTCTGGATAGCTGGTCAGCCCACAGAACAAGTTGACTTCCCGCCATTTTGCGCGAAATGTCAGATCATTCATGGCAAGGTTGAGCATGCTGAAGAGGCTTTTGGAAAAAGGTCTCCCCCCTCAACTGAGCCCTCAAACAGGAGATAAAAGCCATTCGCCGTCCCATGAGACCCTTGCCGGTGCCGCAAAAAGAAGGCCCGCGCGCCAACCGAGACATTCGCGGCGTCCGCGAAGTTCAGCTGATTGATGACACCGGACAGAACCGGGGCGTAATGCCCTTCTTCGATGCCCTGCGCATCGCCGAGGACGCTGGCCTCGACCTGGTGGAAATCTCGCCGAACGCGACCCCTCCGGTCTGCAAGATCCTCGATTACGGCAAATTCCGCTTCCTGGAACAGAAGAAGGCCGCCGAGGCGCGCAAGAAGCAGAAGACCGTCGAGGTCAAGGAAATCAAGCTGCGCCCGGGCATCGACGACCACGATTACGACGTCAAGATGAAGGCCATGAAGGGCTTCTTCGAGGAAGGCAACAAGGTGAAGATCACCCTGCGCTTCCGTGGTCGCGAGATGGCGCACCAGGATCTGGGCTTGAAGGTTCTCGAGCGCGTGAAGGCCGATGTGGGCGACCTCGCCAAGGTCGAGCAGGAGCCCAACTTCGAGGGCCGTCAGGTCGTCATGGTGCTGGCACCCCGTTAAGGGATTCTGCCTGCAGGCGAAATTCATGGCCCTTGGGTTTCAAGGGGCCATTGCTTTTTGGGCAGGCTTCTGCGATAAGCCGCCCTTCATCGAACCGCCCGGCCGTTAGGGCTGCCGTGGCGGTTCGTTTTGCTCACAGCAGCAATGAATGGGCCGGAAGGGCGGTTTGACGCCGCTCCCCAGGCCTGACCAAAGGAGAGCCAAATGCCCAAGCTGAAGACGAAATCGGGCGCGAAGAAGCGCTTCAAGATCACTGGCACCGGCAAGGTCGTTTACGCCCAGTCCGGCAAGCGCCACGGGATGATCAAGCGGACCAACAAGCAGATCCGCAACCTGCGCGGCACCACGACGCTGTTCGAGGGCGACGCCTACAACGTGAAGAAGTACTTCCTGCCGAACGGCTAAGGCGGTCTTCCCCACATCCCGGATTTTGAAGGAGTTTTCTAAATGGCCCGCGTCAAACGGGGCGTTACCGCCCACGCCAAGCACAAGAAGGTTTTCAAGGCTGCCAAAGGCTTCTACGGCCGCCGCAAGAACACCATCCGCATCGCCAAGCAGGCGGTCGAGAAGAGCATGCAATATGCCACTCGCGACCGTCGCAACAAGAAGCGCACCTTCCGCGCTCTCTGGATCCAGCGCCTCAACGCTGCGGTTCGCCTGCATGGCCTGACCTATTCCCGATTTATCGATGGTCTCGGCAAGGCTGGGATCGAGGTTGATCGCAAGGTCCTGTCCGAGCTGGCCATCCACGAGCCGGCGGCTTTCGCCGCTTACGTGGAACGCGCCAAGGCCGCCCTGCCGCAGCAGGCCGCTTAATTCGGATAGACTAGCTTCGGTGCGGCTGTCTTTTCAGCCGCGCCGCCTTTACCCCCCTTCTCCGAGACCATCCGCGCTGACGGCGAATTGCTGTCGGTTGCTCCGAGCATATCGTGCGGAAAAGTGGACCCGGTTTTCCGCTTTCGACGATATGCTCATCGAAAAGGAGCATCGGATGGATCCCAAAAGTGCAAATCCACTTTTGGGTCCGATGCTCTAGCGGCTCGGACGACTTCACGGTTCCCGCGCCGCGCCTCACTTGAAAGCGCTTGCATCTGGCAAGGGACCGATGACCGATCTCAATCAACTCGAACTTGACCTGCTTTCCCAGGTCGAAGCCGCTGGCGACGAAGCGGCTCTCGAATCCGTGCGCGTGTCCGCTCTCGGCAAGAAGGGCTCCGTCTCCGAACTCCTGAAGACCCTCGGCTCCATGACGCCGGAGGAGCGCAAGGAACGCGGCCCGCTCATCCACGGCCTGCGCGACAAGGTGCAGGGTGCGATCCTCGCGAAGAAAGAGACGCTCGCCGAGGCGGCGCTCGATGCGCGCCTTGCCGCCGAGCGGATCGACGTGACGCTGCCCGTGCCGGAAGCGCCCGAGGCTCGCGGCCGCATCCACCCGATCAGCCAAGTGATCGAGGAGCTCACGGCCATCTTTGCCGATATGGGCTTCTCCGTGGCCGAGGGGCCGGATATCGAGACGGACTATCTCAATTTCACGGCGCTGAACTTCCCCGAAGGCCATCCCGCCCGCGAGATGCACGACACCTTCTTCCTCGCTCCCGACGAGAAGGGGGAACGCAAGGTGCTGCGTACCCATACGTCGCCGGTGCAGATCCGCACGATGACGGGCCAGAAGCCGCCGATCCGCGTGATCATTCCGGGCCGTACCTATCGTCACGACTCGGACCAGACCCACACACCGATGTTCCATCAGGTGGAAGGCCTCGTCATCGACAAGCAGGCCAATATCGCGCACCTGAAATGGATCCTGGAGGAGTTCTGCAAGGCTTTCTTCGAGGTCGATCAGGTGAAGATGCGCTTCCGGCCGTCCTTCTTCCCCTTCACGGAGCCATCCGCGGAAGTGGACATCCAGTGCTCGCGTAAGGGCGGCGAGATCCGCTTCGGAGAGGGCACCGATTGGCTCGAGATCCTCGGCTGCGGCATGGTGCATCCGAACGTGCTGAGGAATTGCGGCCTCGATCCGGATGAGTACCAGGGCTTTGCCTGGGGCATGGGTATCGACCGCATCGCCATGCTCAAATACGGCATGCCGGATCTGCGCCCGTTCTTCGAGGCCGATGTGCGCTGGCTGAACCATTATGGCTTCCGCCCGCTCGACATTCCGTCCCTCGTCAGCGGTCTGACCGCGTAAAAAGAGGAGAGCATCATGAAATTCACCCTCTCCTGGCTCAAGGACCATCTCGACACCACGGCGTCTCTCGATGAGATCGTGGAGACGCTCACGCGCATCGGCCTTGAGGTCGAAGGCGTGGAGGACAAGGCGAAGACTCTCGGCGCCTACATCAACGCCTATGTGATCTCCGCCGAGCAGCATCCGAATGCGGATCGCCTTCGGGTCTGTATGGTCGATACCGGAACGGGTCAGCCGATTCAGGTGGTCTGCGGCGCACCGAATGCGCGTACCGGCATGAAGAGCGTATTCGCCCCTCCCGGCACCTATGTTCCGGGCAAGAACATCACGCTCGGCGTCGGTACCATTCGCGGCGTAGAAAGCGCGGGCATGCTGTGCTCGGCGGCGGAACTCGAAATCTCGGACGACCACGACGGCATCATCGAGCTGCCGGAAGATGCGCCGGTCGGCGTGGCATACGCTGCTTACGCTGGCCTCGACGATCCGGTGATCGAGATCAATCTCACGCCGAACCGCCCCGACTGCACCTCGATCTTCGGCATCGCGCGTGATCTCGCGGCTGCCGGTCTCGGCACGCTGAAGGGCGAGGCTGTTCCTGCCGTTCAAGGAAAGGGTGCCTGCCCCGTTTCCGTGACGCTCGATTTCTCTGCCGACGACGAGAAGCTCTGCCCGGTCTTCGCGCTCCGCCTCGTCCGCGGCGTGAAGAACGGTCCGTCGCCGGAATGGATGCAGCGCCGTCTACTCTCCATCGGCCTGCGGCCCATCAATGCGCTCGTCGACATCACGAACTACATTACCTTCGACCGCGGACGCCCGCTGCACGTGTTCGACGCCAAGAAGGTGAAGGGCAACCTCACCGTGCGTCGTGCCAAGGATGGCGAGGAAGTGCTAGCGCTCGACGGGCGCACCTACACGCTCGATTCCGGCACCGTGGTGATCGCCGACGGGAATGGTGTCGAATCCATCGCCGGCATCATGGGCGGCGAGCATTCCGGTTCGGATGAGGGTACGACGGACGTTCTGATCGAATCCGCGCTCTGGGATCCCCTGAACATCGCGCAATCGGGTCGCAAGCTGGGCATCATCACCGATGCGCGCTACCGCTTCGAGCGCGGCATCGATCCCGCCTTCACCCTGCCTGGGCTCGATCTCGCCACGCAGATGATGATCGACCTCTGCGGCGGCGAGGCGAGTGAGGCCGTGGTGGCGGGTCGGGTGCCGGAGAACACGCTGACGATCGAGTTCCCGTATTCGGAAGTGCCGCGCCTGTCGGGCCTCGATGTGAAGCCTGCGGAATCCGAGGCGATCTTGAAGAAGCTCGGCTTTCAGGTCGAGGGTTCGGGCGAGCGTGCGAACGTCAGGGTTCCGTCCTGGCGTCCCGATATCGACGGCAAGGCGGATCTCGTCGAGGAGGTCATTCGCATCGCCGGTGTGGATCGCATCGAGCCCCAGCCGTTGCCGCGCCTCGAGGCGGCCGTCGCGAAGCCGATCCTGACGCTAATCCAGAAGCGCACCCGCCTTGCCCGCCGTTCGCTCGCCGTGCGCGGCCTGGTGGAGGCCGTCACCTGGTCCTTCATCGCCAAGGAAGAGGCCGAACTCTTCGGCGGCGGCCAGCCGCAGCTCGCACTCGCCAACCCGATTGCGTCTGATCTCTCCGACATGCGCCCGAGCCTGCTGCCGGGACTTCTGAAGGCCGCTCAGCGCAATGCCGATCGCGGCTATGGCGATGTGGCGCTCTTCGAGGTCGGCCAGACCTTCGCGTCGGACGAACCGGAAGGCCAGTCCATCAAGGCGGCCGCCGTGCGTCGCGGCACGGCCCGCGCCGAAGGCGTCGGCCGTCACTGGAATGGCGGCGCCCAAAGCGTCGATGCCTTCGACGCCAAGGCGGATGTGCTGGCCCTGCTGGCGGCTCTTGGGATTCCGGCCGGCGGCCTCCAGATCGTCGCGGGCGGTCCGGCCTGGTTCCATCCCGGCCGCTCGGGCACGCTGCAATTCGGCCCGAAGAACGTCGTCGGCGCTTTCGGCGAGGTTCACCCGAAGATCCTGAAGGCTCTCGACCTGAAGGGGCCGCTGGTTGCCTTCGAACTCAACCTCAACGCGCTTCCGCCGCCGAAGGCGAAGCCCACCAAGATGAAGCCGAAGCTGAACCTGCCCGACTTCCAGCCGCTCACTCGCGACTTCGCCTTCGTGGTGGGCCGTGACGTGGCTGCGGGCGACATCGTGAAGGCGGCGCAAGGAGCGGAGCGTCAGCTGATCGTGAGCGTCGACGTGTTCGACGTGTACGAGGGCACCGGCATCGACCCGGACAAGAAGTCCGTGGCCATTGCCGTCACTCTCCAGCCCCTGGAGAAGACCCTGACCGACGTGGAGATCGAGGCCGTTTCGGCCAAGATCGTCGCCGAGGTTTCCAAGAAGCCCGGCGCGGTGCTGCGCTCGTAGTCGACAGGTCGTTTCGGGCGCGGCCTAGCCCGCGCCCGTCGCTTTTCTACCGTTCAACGGGTTCGCCTCGTCCCATCGATAGCCGATGGTGTCGAAGCGCATGGAGCGTGCGTCGACCATCAGGAGCCGCCCGACGAGGCTCTCCCCGAAGCCTGCGATCTCCCGGATCACCTCCATCGCCATCAGGCTTCCCATCACGCCGGCCAGCGCTCCCAGCACCCCGGCCTCGGCGCAGGTCGGAATGGTACCCGGCGCTGGCGGGGAGGGGAACAGGCAGCGATAGGTCGGATTAGGCCTGCCGTTACGTCCGGCTTCATGCGCTTTGATCGTCGTCAGCGAGCCGTCGAATTGACCCAAGGCCGCTGTGACGAGGGGTTTCTGCTCATAAAAACACGCGTCTGACACCGCATAGCGGGCTTCGAAATTGTCGGTGCCCTCGGCAACGATGTCATAGCCGCGGACGAGCTCGCGGGCATTGTCGGGGGTCAGGCGGAGGTTATGTGTCTCTGCCGTAACGTGAGGGTTCAGGCGCAGGATGGCTCTGGCCGCACTGTCCACCTTCAGGGACCCGATATCGGGGGTTCCATGGATCACCTGCCGCTGCAGGTTGGACAGGGACACCGTGTCGTCGTCCACGAGGCCGATGGTGCCCACGCCTGCCGCCGCGAGATACTGGATCAGCGGGGCGCCAAGGCCCCCTGCGCCGAGCACGAGCACGCGGGCGGCTTTGAGCTTCAGCTGTCCGGGCCCGCCGACGTCCTTCAGGACCAGGTGGCGGGCATAGCGGTCGATTTCGTCGGATGTCAGGGGCATGGAAGAGACCTTAGCGTCAGGAGCCCGGCTATCAACCATTCCTTGCTGGAAAGTAACACAGTGGCTTGACAGGGACCTTGGCGTCATGACCCTTCCCATGCCATCGTCACAGGGCAACCGGACACGAAAATCCGGCGACAGACAGGGAACATTGCCGATGACAGTCACCAAGTTCGGCCTCGCGCTCGCGGGCCTCGCCTTCTCCGCCTCGGCCGCCTTCGCGCAGCAGGCGGACTTCAAGCCCGCCGTCGTTTACGACCTGGGCGGCAAGTTCGACAAATCCTTCAACGAAGGCGTTCACATGGGCGCTGAGAAGTTCAAGAAGGACACGGGCACCGAGTACCGCGATTTCGAGCCGCAGAACGATGCCCAGCGCGAGCAGGCGCTCCGCCGCTTCGCGCGCGACGGCTACTCGCCGATCGTGGCCGTCGGCTTTTCCCAGGAGACCGCGCTGAAGAAGGTGGCCGAGGAGTTCCCGAACATCAAGTTCGCCATCATCGACGCCGTCGTCGAGAAGCCGAACGTGCAATCCATCGTGTTCAAGGAGCACGAGGGCTCGTTCCTCGTCGGCCTGCTGGCCGCCAAGGCCTCCAAGACCGGCAAGGTCGGCTTCGTGGGCGGCATGGACATCCCGCTCATCCGCAAGTTCGCCTGCGGCTATGTCCAGGGCGTCAAATACGCCAACAAGGACGCCGAGGTGTTCCAGAACATGACCGGCACCACGGGCGCCGCCTGGAACGATCCGGTGAAGGGCGGCGAGCTCGCCAAGGGCCAGATCAGCCGCGGCGCGGACGTGATCTACCATGCGGCCGGCGGCACCGGCATCGGCGTGCTGCGCGCGGCCGCCGATGCGGGCAAGCTCGGCATCGGCGTCGATTCGAACCAGAACAACCTGCATCCGGGCAAGGTGCTGACCTCCATGGTCAAGCGCGTGGACGTGGCCACCTACAACACCTTCGACCAGGCCAAGAAGGGCACGTTCAAGGGCGGCCTTCAGGTTCTCGGCCTCGCGGAGGACGGCGTGGCCTGGGCGCTCGACGACAACAACAAGTCGCTCGTCACGGCTGACATGAAGGCTGCGGCCGACAAGGCGGCCGCCGACATCAAGTCCGGCGCCATCAAGGTCCACGACTACATGTCGGACTCCAAGTGCCCGATGTAAGCTGACGCTTCGTCCCGGCCGCAGGCTCCCAGAAGGGCCTGCGGCCGTTTCCATTTTTAGGTTCATGCGTTTTCCGATAAGATCCGCCCGCTTTTCCTTGCCGGACAACCCCTAGAGGCCGATGTCTCCCGCCATTGAACTCATCGCCATCAACAAGAGCTTCGGCGCCGTCCACGCCAACAGGGACGTCTCCTTGAGCGTCGGGCGCGGCACGATCCACGGCATCGTGGGCGAGAACGGGGCGGGAAAATCGACTCTCATGTCGATCCTCTACGGCTTCTACGAGGCGGATTCCGGCGAGATGCGCGTGAATGGCGCGCCCATTCGCATCCGCTCCTCCAACGATGCGATCGGAGCGGGCATCGGCATGGTTCACCAGCACTTCATGCTGGTCGAGCCGCTCACCGTGGTCGAGAACGTGATGCTCGGCGCCGAAGGCGGCGCCATGCTCCGCGCAGGCGAGGCCAAGGTCCGCAAGGAACTCGCGCGTCTCGCCGAGGATTACGGCCTCGACATCGACATGGATGCCACCGTCGGCGAATTGTCCGTGGGCCTGCAGCAGCGCGTCGAGATCCTGAAGGCCCTCTATCGCGGCGCCGACATTCTCATTCTCGACGAGCCCACCGCCGTGCTGACGCCCGCCGAGGCGGACGCGCTGTTCGCGTTGCTCCGCTCGCTGAAAGAACAGGGCAAGACCGTCATTCTCATCACGCACAAGCTCCGCGAGATCATGGCGGTCACGGATCGCGTGTCCGTCATGCGGCGCGGGGAGATGGTAGCGACCGTCGAGACGGCGAACACCTCACCGCCCGAACTCGCGGAACTCATGGTCGGCCGTCGCGTGCTGCTGCGGGTGGAGAAGACGGAGAAGACGCCCGGCGCACCCGTCCTGGAGGTGCGAAACCTCTCGGTCGTCGATGCGCGCGGCGTGCTCCGGGTGGCCGATGCATCCCTGACCGTTCGCGCGGGCGAGATCGTCGGCATCGCGGGTGTCGCCGGCAATGGGCAGAGCGAGCTTCTGGAGTCGATCGCCGGCATGCGCAGGCCCATGCCCGGTTCCATCCGCGTCGAAGGGCGCGAGATCCATGCCTCGCAGCACAATCCTCACCATATGCGCGGGCTCGGCCTTTTGCATGTGCCGGAGGACCGCCTGCGCATGGGCCTCGTTCCTGCGTTTCCGGCGTTCGAGAGCGCCATTCTCGGCTTCAGCGACGAGCCGCAGCTCGGTCCCGGCCCGCTTCTCGACCATGATCGTCTCATCGCGGATATGGCGAAGAAGATGGAGCAATACGACGTGCGGCCGCCCGCGCCGCGCCTGAAGACATCGAACTTTTCCGGCGGCAATCAGCAGAAGATCGTGCTCGCCCGCGAAATCGAGCGCAATCCGAAGGTGCTCCTCGTCGGGCAGCCGACCCGCGGCGTGGATATCGGCGCCATCGAGTTCATCCACCGCCGCCTGATCTCGCTCCGCGATGCGGGCGTCGGCATTCTCCTCGTGTCGGTGGAGCTCGATGAGATCATGCATCTCTCCGACCGCATCCTCACCATGTGCGGCGGCAGGATCACCGGCGAGCGCAAGACCTCGGATACGAACGAGCAGGATCTCGGGCTTCTCATGGCCGGAATCACCGACGAGGCCGCCTGATGCAGCCGCGATTGTCGCTCGTCACGCTCGGCGTCGCCGATCTCGAAAAGTCCCGTGCCTTCTACGAGGCCTGGGGCTGGAAGGCGTCGCCCGCCAGCCAGCCCAGCATCGCCTTCTTTCAGGCGAACGGTCTCGCCCTGGCCCTCTTCGGACGGGCCGACCTCGCGAAGGATGCGGGCGTCGAGGACGAGCCCACCGGGTTCGCCGCCGTCACGCTCGCCTACAACGCGCGCTCGAAGCAGGAGGCCGATGAGGTTTACGCCCGCGCCATCGCTGCGGGAGCGAGGCCCGTGAAGCTGCTGCAGGACGTGTTCTGGGGCGGCTATTCGGGCTATTTCGCCGATCCCGACGGACACCTTTGGGAGGTGGCCTGGAATCCCTTCTTCCCTCTCGACGAACAGGGCCACCTGTTCCTGCCGGATCATCAGACGTGAGCGCCCCCATCGACATGCCCAAATGGGCCGACACGGTTCTCGTGCCCGCTATCTCCGTGGTCGCGGCCTTTCTGATCGCAGGCCTCGTGGTGCTCAGCATCGGCGAGAATCCCCTGACCGCCACACGCTATCTGCTGCAGGGAAGCCTCGGGAGCGGCGAAGGCCTGGGCTTCACCCTGTTCTATGCCACCGACTTCATCTTCGTGGGGCTCGCGGTGGCCGTCGCCTATCATGCGGGTCTGTTCAACATCGGCGGCGAAGGCCAGGCGACGCTGGCGGGATTGGGCATCGCGCTGGCGCTCAACAATCTCACCTTCCTTCCCGGCTTCCTGCTCGTCCCCGTCGGCATTCTCGCCGCCGCCGCGTTCGGCGCGGCCTGGGCCGCGGTGCCGGGCTATCTGCAGGCCAGGCGCGGCAGCCATATCGTGATCACCACGATCATGTTCAACTGGCTCGCCAGCGTGCTGATCGTGTACCTGCTCGTCAACGTCCTGCGCGAGCCGCAATCCATGAACCCGGAAACGCGCGCGTTTCCCGAAGCGTCGTACATTCCGTTCATGCACGAGGCGTTCGCCTGGTTCGGCGTCACGATTCCATCCTCGCAGCTCAATCTCACGCTCGTGCTGGCGCTGATCTCGGCCTATCTCATCTGGCTTCTCATCTACCGCTCGCGCCTCGGCTATGCGATCCGCGTGGTGGGCTCCAGCCCCACGGCGGCGGTCTATGCGGGCATTTCGCCCGAGCGCATCATCGTCATCGCCATGGTCCTGTCGGGCGCGCTCGCGGGAGGCCTCGCGGTCAACGAACTCATGGGCTACCAGCATCGCCTGCTGCTGGAGTTCACCTCCGGCTACGGTTTCGTCGGCATCGCCGTCGCGCTCATGGGGCGCGCGCATCCGGTCGGCATCGTCCTCGCCTCGCTCCTGTTCGGCATCCTCTACCAGGGCGGCGCGGAGCTGGCCTTCGAGCAGCCCAACATCACGCGCGACATGGTGGTGGTGATCGGCGGCATCATCATTCTGTTCGCGGGGGCCCTGGACGGCCTCTTCCGGCGGCTCGTGGCGCATCTGCTGTCACGCCCCAAACTGGCGGGAGCGTGAGCATGGATCTCGGCATCATCGCAACGGTTCTCGACTCGGCGCTGCGTCTGTCCATTCCGCTGCTCGCCGCATGTCTGGCCGGTCTCTGGTCCGAGCGCTCGGGCGTCGTGGATATCGGCCTCGAGGGCAAGATGCTGGTCTCGGCCTTCGCCGCCGCAGCAGCAGCCTATGCGTTCGGCTCCGCGTGGATCGGGCTCGTGTTCGGCATCGCCGCGTCAGTTGCCTTCGGCCTCATTCACGGCTTCGCCTCCATCAGCCAGCGTGGCAATCAGATCGTGTCGGGCGTCGCCATCAACATGCTGGCCGCGGGGCTCACCGCCATCGTCGGCAATGCGTGGTATGGGCAGGGCGGACGCACACCGCCCCTGGAGGGCGAGCAGCGCTTCGACGGCCTTCTCTTCGGCCACTCTGTTCTGGTCTATGTCGTGCTGCTCGCCGTGCCGGTCACCTGGTTCATTCTCGGACGCACGCGTTTCGGACTTCGCTTGCGGGCGGTCGGCGAGAACCCGGCTGCGGTCGACACTGCGGGCATTTCGGTCACGGGGCTGCGCTATGCGGCCGTCGTCATCGGCGGGGTTCTCTGCGGCATCGGGGGAACCTATCTGTCGGTCGCGCAGGCGGCGGGGTTCCTGCCCAACATGACGGCGGGACGCGGTTTCATCGCGCTCGCCGCGCTCATCTTCGCCAAGTGGCGGGCGTGGCCTGCGCTCGGCGCATGCTTCCTCTTCGGCTTCCTCGACGCCTTCGCCAATCAGCTCCAGGGGCGCGCGCTTCCCGGCATCGGCGAAGTGCCGGTTCAAGCCATCCAGGCGCTGCCCTATCTCTTGACGGTCATTCTGCTCGCGGGCGTCATCGGCAAGGCCATTCCACCGCGCGCCGCGGGCGTGCCTTATGTGAAGGAGCGTTGATCATGGCTTCCCTCGACACGCTGTTCGAAGCGGCCAGGACGATCCAGGCCAAGGCCTATGCGCCCTATTCGCGTTTCAAGGTCGGGGCCGCCATCGCAACGCCCGATGGACAGGTCTTTGCGGGCTGCAATGTCGAGAACGCGGCCTATCCCGTCGGATCATGCGCGGAGGCAGGCGCGATCTCCGCGATGATCGCGGGCGGCGGAAGCCGGATCAGCGAAATCGTGGTGATGGGTGAGGGCGAAATTCTCTGCACGCCATGCGGCGGCTGCCGCCAGCGCATTCGCGAATTCGCGGCGCCGGACACCAGGATTCACGTCGCAGGCCCGGAAGGCATCCGCAAGAGCTTTACCCTGGACGAGCTGCTGCCCTTCTCGTTCGGGCCCGACAACCTGACGGACAGGTGAGAGGATCATGCACCAGAACGTTCAAGAGACCGCCGAATTCGTGCGCGCCCGCGGCTTCGACGGCCGCTTCGACGCCGCGTTCGTGCTCGGAACGGGACTCGGCACGCTGGTCGACGAGGTGAGGGATGCGGTCAGCCTTCCTTACGCCGACATTCCGCATTTTCCGGGAAGCGGCGTTTCCGGTCACGCGGGCCAGCTCGTGGCGGGGATGCTCGAAGGCAAGCGCGTTCTCCTGTTCCAGGGTCGCGCGCATTATTACGAAACCGGCGATGCCGGCGCGATGCGGCTTCCCGTTGCTCTCGTCAAGGAGCTCGGCATTCCGGTGCTGGTCGCCACCAACGCGGCGGGCTCCGTGCGTGCCTCGATCCGCCCCGGCAGCCTTGTGGCGATCGTCGATCATCTCAACCTGTCCGGCGCGAACCCGCTGCTGCGAGATCATACGGAAGGCCGCTTCGTGTCTCTGACCGACGCCTACGATCCCGCTTTGCGCGATAGCCTTCAGAGCGCCGCCAAGAAGAGCGGCATCGATCTGCCCGAGGGCGTTTACGCCTGGCTCTCCGGTCCGAGCTTCGAGACGCCCGCCGAGATCAGGATGGTGCAGATCCTCGGGGGCGATCTCGTCGGGATGTCGACCGTACCCGAAGTGATCCTTGCGCGGTATTACGGCCTGCGGGTTGTTGCGATCTCGGTCGTCACCAATCTTGCCGCCGGCATCGAGGGCGCTTCGCCCTCGCATCAGGAAACCAAGGACACGGCTGCGGAGGCCTCAGGAAAATTCAAGCGTCTCATTCGTTCATTCGTCGCGGAGCTTTGACCATGTCCGATGCGGAAATTGCGCAGCGTGCGTTGCGTTGCCTCGATCTCACCGATCTGACGGATAACTGCACCGATCAGGCCATCGATGCCTTGTGCCAGAAAGCCGTTGACCCGCGCGGGCCGGTGGCCGCTGTCTGCGTCTGGCCGCAATTCGTGAAGCGTGCGCAGGAGGCCTTGAGAGGGGCGACCGTGCGCATCGCGACCGTGGTGAACTTCCCCGCCGGGGGCGAGGACATCGACCGCGTCACCGACGACGTGCAGGAGGCTCTCTCCGATGGCGCGAACGAGATCGATCTGGTGCTGCCCTACGACGCCGTGCGTCGTGGCGATCTGGCGATTGCAAGGGAGATGGTGGAGGCCGTGCGCGAGTGCGTCGACCAGGGGCGGCTTCTCAAGGTGATCCTCGAAACGGGCGAGCTGAAGGATCCGAAGCTGATCGAGACGGCGAGCCGCCTGTCCATCGATGCCGGCGCCGATTTCATCAAGACATCGACCGGCAAGACACCCGTTTCCGCGACGCCGGAAGCGGCGGAAATCATGCTCAAGGTCATCAAGGCCTCGGGCCGTCCCGTGGGCCTGAAACCCTCCGGCGGCATCCGCACCGTTGCCGATGCGAAGCTCTATCTCGACCTCGCCGAGCACATCATGGGGCCGGGCTGGGCGACGCCGCAGACCTTCCGCATCGGCGCGAGCAGTGTCTACGACACGCTGATTGCCGCCATCGAGGGACGTGACGGCGCCGCCGCCACCGAGGCTTACTGACATGGCCTATCTTCCGCAGGAAATCATCCGCCGCAAGCGCGACGGCGGCACTCTCGAGGCGCATGAAATCGAGAGTTTCATTCAAGGATTGTCCTCGGGCGCCGTTTCCGAAGGCCAGGCCGCATCCTTCGCCATGGCGATCTTCTTCCGGGGCCTGTCCGTGCCGGAGCGCGTTGCGCTGACCCGCGCCATGATGAATTCCGGCGAGGTGCTGACATGGGACCTGCCGGGTCCCGTGCTCGACAAGCACTCGACGGGCGGCGTCGGCGATGCGGTGAGCCTGGCGCTCGGCCCGGCGGTCGCGGCCTGCGGCGGCTATGTGCCGATGATCTCCGGGCGCGGCCTCGGACATACGGGCGGAACGCTCGACAAGTTCGATTCCATTCCCGGCTACGTCACGCAGCCCGACCTCGCCACATTCCGCCGTGTCACCCGCGAGGTGGGCTGCGCGATCATCGGGCAGACGGCCGATCTCGCGCCCGCCGACAAGCGCCTCTACGCCATCCGCGACGTGACGGGGACGGTGGAATCCATCGATCTCATTACGGCTTCCATCCTGTCGAAGAAGCTTTCGGCGGGCCTTCAGGGGCTCGTGATGGACGTGAAGTTCGGCTCCGGCGCCTTCATGGACAATGCGAAGGATGCGCGCTCTCTCGCCGAGAGCCTCGTGCTCGTCGCCAACGGGGCGGGCCTGCCGACGAGCGCATTGCTCACCGACATGAACCAGCCTCTCGCGTCCGCGGCGGGCAACGCGGTGGAGATGGCTTATGCCGTCGATTACCTGACCGGCCGCCGCCGTGAAAAGCGCTTCCACGAGGTGACGGTGGAATTGTCCGCCGAAATGCTCGTGCTCGGCAGGATCGCGGCCGACATCGTCGAGGCACGCGCGAAGATTGAGGACGCGATCGCCTCCGGCAAGGCGGCCGAGGTGTTCCAGAGAATGGTGACGGCCCTCGGCGGACCCGCGGATTTCACACAGAGGCATGAAAAGCACCTGCAGGTGGCGCCTGTCGTGCGACCCGTCCATGCGGAGCGTTCCGGCATCGTCCAGCGCATCGCGACGCGGGATGTCGGCGTCGCCGTCGTGGCGCTGGGCGGCGGGCGCACGCGTCCGCAGGATCCCATCGATCACGCGGTCGGCCTCACCCGGCTTGCCGAAATCGGCGAGACGGTCGATGCGCACCGGCCGCTTGCCGTGGTGCATGCACGCAGCGAAGAGGCGGCCGAAGCCGCCGCGCGACAAGTGCGCGCCGCCTATCTCCTCGGCGATGCGAAGGCTGAGCCCGGGGCAATGATTCTCGAACGTATCGGAGTGAAATCGTGAGCCTGCTCGTCGCCGTCACCTGGGAAACACAGCCATGGGTCGAACGCTTCCGCCGCCATTTGCCGGATCGCGGGATCGTCGTTCTCGGCGAGGACTTCGACCGGGCCGGGATCCGCTACGTGGCCACCTGGGGCCCCAAGCCGGGAAGCCTGGACAACCTGCCGAATCTCGAGGCGGTCTTCTCGCTCGGCGCGGGCGTCGATCACCTGATGAATTATCCCGGCCTTCCCGACGTGCCGATCGTGCGCGTGGCGCAGGATGACCTGACGCACCGCATGAGCGAATACATGGTCATGCATTGCCTCATGTATCTGCGGGACCATGCCCGCTTTGCGGCGGCGCAGCGCGCCAAGCGCTGGGAGGAGGACCGCTCCCCGCCGATCGCCTCCGACGTTCGCGTCGGCGTCATGGGCTTCGGCGTGCTGGGGCAGGATGCGGCGGTCAAGCTCAGAATGATGGGCTTCGACGTGGCGGGCTGGAGCCGCACGCCGAAGACCGTGGAAGGCTTCAGGGTCTATTTGGGCGAGAGCGGGCTTTCCGAGTTCCTCGCGCGCACGGACATCCTGATCAGCCTCGTTCCGCTCACCCCTGACACGCGCGGCATTCTCAACCGCAGCCTGTTCACGAAGCTGGCGCGGGACGGCAGGCTCGGCGGCCCCATCCTCATCAATGCGGGGCGCGGCGGGCTTCAGGTCGAGAGCGATATTCTCGCCTGCCTCGACGACGGGACGCTGAAGGCCGCGACCCTCGACGTGTTCGAGAAGGAGCCGCTGCCGGAAACATCCCGGCTCTGGGATCATCCGCGCGTCACGATCACGCCGCACAACGCGGCCGTGAGCGAGCCCGAGGCGACGGCGCGCTACATTGCGGATCAGATCCGCCGTCACGAGGCGGGCGAGCCGTTCCAGAACATCGTGGATCGGGTGCGGGGCTATTGAAGCGGGACCAGCGCGGCTGTCCCAATGGAGGAGCGTCCGATGCTGAAAGGCTCATGCGCCTGCGGTCAGGTTCGCTACGAAATCAGGGGGCAGCTGCGTGGGCCGGTGACCTATTGCCATTGCTGGCGATGCCGCAAGCATTCCGGGTCGAGCTTCGGCACGACCGCGGGCGTCGATGCTAACGCTTTGGTTTTCGTCGCAGGCGAGGAACTGCTGCGCAGCTGGCCGTCGAGTCCCGGCGTGCAACGCTTCTTCGCGGGCTGCTGCGGATCGTCGATCTACAAGCGCGACGAAGCGGATCCGCATGAGCTGGGCTTCCGGCTCGGGACGCTCGATTCCGATCCGTCCATGAAGGCCGAGATGCATTTTCAAGTCGGCTCCAAGGCCCCCTGGCTCGATATTGCGGATGCGCTGCCTCAGGAGGCCGGAGGCATCCCTTTCGGTCAGCGTGATTAGAGCATCGGGGGTGACTTCCAGCGCACATCCGATGGTCCCGGCTCAACGGCTCGGGAGCAGCGGGCTTTCAGACCACCCCATATCCCTGCAAGCCGTCCCATAAGAGCTTCAGGGCCGTCAGCGTCAGCAGGCCGTAGCACAGGCGGTAGAGCTGCTGCTGGTCCAGGCGCTCGTGCAGCCTGAAGCCGGACCAGACGCCGAGCGGAATGAGCGGCAGGGACAGGGCCATCAGCGTCCAGAGCTCGGCGCTCGGCCTTGCGAGCGCGAGCCATGGGCCGACCTTCATCAGGTTCCCGGCCGCGAAGAAGCTGCTGCTCGTTCCCGCATAGACCACCTTCGGCAGGCCCAGGGGAAGAAGATACATGGCCACGGGCGGGCCGCCGGAATGCGCCATCATGGATGATACGCCCGAGGCCGTTCCGGCGATCACCGCCTTCGCCTTCGAGCGTGGCCGCTGAACGATCCTGCCGCCGCCGCGGAACCACAGGCCCGTGAAGGTCAGCGTGATCAGCGCGATGAGAATGGCGAAGGTGTGCCGGTCCACCACCTTCATGAGCATGAAGCCGATGGCGGTGCCCAGAGCAAGGGACGGGATGAGAAGCGCGAGGTCGACCTTCGACCAGGTCTTCGGCCGCCAGTAATAGAGCGCCACCGCATCCATCAGCACGAAAAGCGGCGCGAGCAGCGCGCCCGCGGTGATCGGATCCATGACGAGGGACAGGACCGGGATGCCGATGATGGCGAGACCGCCGCCGAAGGCCCCTTTCATGAAGGCGATGAGAAAGACGCCGAAAGCGACGACGAGAAGGACAGCTGGATCGGGCACGACGGTCGCTTAGAGGCGCTTGATGGAGCTGATCGGCCCGTAACTGGTCCTGCGGATGCGCTCTTCCGCGACCGCGAGCGGCTCGATCATCACGGTCATGCTGTGGCCGGTGGCGTGGATGAAATTCGTCTCGTCCATCATCAGGCCCACATGGCCCTTCCAGAACACCAGATCGCCGCGCTCGAGGCCGCTCAGATCGGGCCGGACCTCGATGGCGGCGCCCAGCTCCCGTTCCTGCATGTCGCTATCGCGGGGGGCCTTGATGCCGGAAGCGGCCAGCACGGTCTGGGCGAGGCCCGAGCAGTCGATGCCGAGGCTCGTCTTGCCGCCCCAGAGATAGGGCGTATGCAGGAAGCGCTCGGCGACGCCTACGTAATCGGGCTCATACACGTCGAGAGAGGCGAGATGCGGCGCATAGACCCAGCCTCCATCTGCGAGCCGGGCGTAATCGCCTTCGGTGCCGATGACGGCGAGCTTGGCGTCGAGGGTCAGGTAATCCTGGTAGGGAAGCTTCAGGCTGGGGCCGGGATAGACGAAGGTGCGGATGGCCGCGACCTTGTGCGTGGGCGCGGGCCCTGACTCTTTCAGAACCTCGCTCGGCAGATAGCCGACATAGCCGTCCTCGTGCAGCTGCACCCAGGCCCAGCCCTCGTGCTCGTCATAGACGGTCACGGCCTCCCCGAAAATCGCCTGCGTGTCCACCGGCGCCTCCCGCGAGGGATGGCGGTGCAGGGGGGCGAAGGAGGCGGCGACGCGCTTCGTCGTGCCGGCCGTGTAGCGTTCGGCCTCCACCTGCCCGCGAAGCCTCTCGTCGGCCAGATCGGCGCGGACAGGGGTGATGCGGCGGTCGAAACTCATGAAGGCAGCTCCTCGGCGCGGGCAGGGACGGTGTTTCCTAGAGCATCGGACCCAAAAGTGGAATCCACTTTTGGGATCCATCCGATGCTCCCTTCTTGAATGAGCGCATCGTGGGGCGCGGAAAACCGGATCCACTTTACCGCACGATGCGCTAACCGTTCCACCGCCAAAGCGCCAGCGGCCGTTCGCCACTCAACGCGCGTAGCGCTTCTTGAGAAGGGCGTACATCAGCCGCGCCGCCTGGACCTCGCCGCCTTCCGGCCGTGCCGGGCGTGTCGTGGGATTCCAGGCGAAAATGTCGAAATGCACATGCGCCTTCGCGTCGGACACGAAGCGGCGCAGGAACAGGGCCGCGGTGATCGAGCCGCCCATCGGCCCGCCCGTGTTGTTCATGTCGGCATATTTCGAGTCGAGCTGGCTCTGGTAGGGGGCCCAGAGCGGCAGGCGCCACACGGGGTCGTTCACCGCCATGCCGGTGCGGGCGATCTCGGCGGCCAGCTCCTCGTCGTCCGTGTAGAACGGCGGAAGCTCCGGGCCGAGGGCCACGCGGGCCGCGCCCGTGAGCGTCGCGAAATCGACGATGAGATCGGGCTTCTCCTCGTCCGCCAGGGCCAGCGCGTCTGCGAGGATGAGGCGGCCCTCCGCATCCGTGTTGCCGATCTCGACCGTGATGCCCTTGCGGCTGTTCAGAATGTCGCCGGGACGGAAGGCGTTGCTGGAGATCGCATTCTCGACGGCGGGAATGAGCACGCGCAGGCGCACCGGGAGCTTCGCGCCCATGATCATGTCGGCAAGCGCGAGGGTCGCGGCGGCGCCGCCCATGTCCTTGCGCATGAGCAGCATGGACGAGGCGGGCTTGATGTCGAGGCCGCCCGTGTCGAAGGCGACGCCCTTGCCGACGAGCGTGATGCGCGGCGCGTTGGCGTCGCCCCACGTGAAGTCGATGAGGCGCGGCGCGGTGTCCGATGCGCGGCCGACCGCATGGATCATGGGGAAGTTCTGCTTCAGGAGATCGTCGCCGACGATGCAGGTGAAGTGCGCGCCGTGTGCTTCCGCAACCTGGCGCGCGGCCGCCTCGATTCCGTCGGGTCCGAGATCGTTCGTCGGTGTGTTGACGAGATCGCGGCTGCGGAACACCGCCTGGGCGATCCGCGTCACTTCATCCGCGTCGACGCCCTGGGGCACGACGAGACGGACGGCTTTCTCCGTGCGCTTGCGATACCGCCCGAAACTGTAGGAGCCGAGGATCCATGCGAGCGTGGCCAGCGTCGCGTCCGGAGCTTCGGTCTCGAAGCGATAGACACCCTCCGGCAGGATCGTCGGCAGCTTGCCGACCGCGAAGAGATCCCGATGCTTGGCGTCCTCACCGGCAAGGCCGAACGCCACGCCCGCCAGGTTGCCGTCCCCATCCGGCAGAAGGCAGTGGCTGCCCGCCTTGCCCTCGAACCCTTGAGCCTTCGCAAAGCCCTGCGCCGTCTTCGGCAATTGCGCGCAGATGCCGTCCCACGTGCCCTCCGTCACGAGCCAGATCGGAAGCGAATTGTCGGCGGACGTGGCGAGAAGAGGGTGGGGCATGGCTTGAGCCTTGAGGTTCGTGATGTCGTTTCAAAGTGAGTTTTAAGGATGAAATGAAGGGATGTCATCCTGGAGAGGGTGTGCCGCGGAGCATAGCACTTCGCAGGTTCTCACCGTCATCCCGGGGCTCGTCCCGGAGAATCCACCCTCCGTCGTCATGCCCGGCCTTGAGCCGGGCATCCACGTCTTGGGAACCACAGCGATCAAAGACATGGGTGGCCGTGACAAGCACTGCCATGACGGCGTGCTTTCACGGGGCTGCATGGTGGCGCACGATCCGCGCCAGACCGGCAAGCAGGGCCTGCTGCGGGTTCTTCCATTCCGTCTTGATGCCGTATCGCGCGAGCGCATGCGCATAGAGGTCCGCGCGGGCATGATCGGCGAGAAGGGTGACCGAGCCGGGGCGGCCGAATTGAGCGAGTGCTCCGTGGATTTCGTCACCCGTGAGAAGGCCGGAGAGATAGGGGCCGAGCAGATTGCTCCCCATGCGCCCGGACACCACGGCGGCCCGTGCGCCGAACAGGAGATGGAGAAGTCCCACGCGCGCCGCGCCATCCGCGCCGCCGTTGCGCTCGGCTGCGTCGAGACCCATGTCGAAGCCCTTCGGGTCGGAGGGTTCGGTTGCAGGGCGCCCGATCATGGAATGCTCGCGCAGCAGCGCGTACATCTCGCCGGTCATGTAGGTCGCGAAGCGCTCGATGCGCCCGTCGCGCATGAGGATCCATTTCGGATGGGTTCCGGCCGAGCATACGAGGCCGTTCTCGACGCCCGCGCCCAGCACCAGCGTTTCCTCGCCACGCATCACGTCCGCCGCGCCGGGAGCCGGTTCGCAGAAAAGGCCCGGGATGATGTAGGCCTTGCGGCCGTCGGTGAGATCGACCGGAATCAGCGCCTGCGCAATCTCCGCCGGACCTGCGGGGCATGAGGCGTAAGGTGCTTCCTGCCAGCCCTCGCGGCTTCCCACCATGCCGACGAGCAGCACGGGCGCCTTCGGCTCGGCTTCGAGCCAGCGCCCGCATTGCCGCAGGAAGACGCCGCGATGCTCGCCTTTCTGGAGGGCGGAAACGCCCTCGTCCGAGGAGACCTGATCGAGAATGGTTTCGTTCTCGATCAGATAGCCGCGGAAGCGGGTTGTTCCCCAATCGGCGACGATGAAGCGCACGGCCTGATCCTTGTTTCGCTTTGCTGGGGACTAACCGGGCGAGGCTTCAGCGCGTTCCATACATGCGGTCGCCCGCATCGCCGAGACCCGGCACGATATAGCCGTGGTCGTTGAGCCGCTCGTCGATCGAGGCGGTCCAGATATCCACGTCCGGATGGGCGCTGCGCAGCCGCTCGATGCCCTCGGGCGCGGCGAGAAGGCACACGAAGCGGATGTCCTTCGCCCCGCGCTCCTTGAGGCGCTCGATGGCGGCCACGGCCGAGTTGGCGGTGGCGAGCATGGGATCGAGCACCAGCACCATGCGGTCGCCGAGATCGGACGGGGCCTTGAAATAATATTCCACTGCCTGGAGCGATTCCGGATCGCGGTAGAGGCCGATATGCGCCACGCGGGCGGCGGGGACGAGGGTGAGCATGCCGTCGAGGAAGCCGACACCCGCGCGCAGGATGGGCGCGAAGACGAGCTTCTTGCCGGCGATCTGCACGCCTTCCGTCTTGGTGAGCGGCGTATCGATCTCGATGCGCTCCACGGGCAGGTCGCGGGTCACTTCGTAGCAGAGGAGCATGCCGATCTCGTTGAGGAGCTGGCGGAAGCCCTTCGTCGAGCGCTGCTTGTCCCGCATCAGCGTAAGCTTGTGCTGAACCAGCGGATGATCGACCACCGTCACGCCTTCCATGCTCATTCCTCCTTGGGTCGTCATAGGCTGATTCATCAAAACACCGTTCCGTCACTGACTACGCTGAGAGGCGGCGAGCCGTCGCCACGCTTCTCCTTGGCCAATCTGCGCCCCGTCGCCCAGGTGCCGCCTTCGAGCACCTTCGCGAGGGGAAAGGACTCGGCCGACAGCCCGAGCCGCGCGCGTATCGGATCGGCAATGCGGTCCAAAAGGGCAACCGTCAAGGCCCGCCATTCCACCACGAGGATGGAATCCACCGCATGGGCATGCCCGGCATCGTCAGGATTCTTGAGGGCGATCACGCCGGTATCGAGAAAAAGACCGCCGTTCCGATATTCGGGGAGGCCCGTGAGGCCGTCGATATCCGTGACGGTGTAGCCGGCCCATTCGAGGGGCTCGATCAGCGAATAGGAGAGCCATTGGGAGAGCTTGTGAAAGGGAATGAGCCCATCCGTGGCGTCCGGAGCTTTGACCAGCGGGTGGCGCCATGTGTCGCCGAGGTCGAGGCCTCCTAAGGTGATCCGTCCGGGCCAGATCGGCCCGAGATAGGTGAGAAGCGCCTCCAGGATCGACGTCGCCCTGATGGCCTCCTCCTCTGCGGTCGCCGCGACCACGTCGAAGAGCCCGCCGGGGCGGGGATCGTCCACCTGGCCGAAGATGTCAGGGTTCGTCGCCACCGTGCGGCCGAGGCGGTTGAGAAGAGCCGCGCGGCCCTCCAGCCCGACGAGCGGGTTGTCCGCCGATACCTGGAACCCTGCCGCGAGGTCCTCCGCCGTCATCGTCATCAGCACATCCGCATCGACGCGGAAGGGATCCTCGGGCCTGCTGGAAAAGGCTCCGCTCACGAACATGTCGAAGCTCCCCACGGCCAGGCCCTCGGAGCGGGCATAGGTCTCGTCCGTGCGGCCTTCCTCATAGCGCCATTGCGGTCCCGCGCCCGCATCGAGCAGCACGGACACGATGGCGAGATCGAAGGCCGAGCGGGCCATTTCGGCGGCGTCGGTCCATGGCGCGCCGTACATCACCGCGCCCCAGCGGTCATGGCCGCCGGCGGAGAAGTGCCGCCAGCGCGCATGGAAGGGAATGTCGAGCGAGGGATAGGCTTCGCGGATCGTCGCCGCCACTTCGTCGGCGCAGGCCTCCAGACGGCTCAGGTTCACCGTGAAATGCTGCAGGCGGCCTTCCAGGCCGGCATCGAGCAATTGATGCGATCGCTCGCGCACCGCCGCAGCCGTCAGGAGCGTGCGGGCGGCTTGGGTCTCGGGGGAAAGGTTCGACTGATCCGTCACGCAGGACTCCGATGCTCTCTGAAGGAGAAGCGATAGCATAGTCTTCAGAAGGCCAGCACCCTCGAGCCCGGCCGGCTGTGGAGAAGGTTAAAAGCGCTCGAGATCGCGGCCCTTCACCCGGTCCAGCTCCGCGGCATCGGGCGCGCCGTCCGGCGTGTAGTAGCCCGCCGCCTTCTTGGCTTCGAGCTCCACCTGCGCATCCGGCGGCACCAGTTCCGGCGGAATCGGCACGCGCTCCACCACCTCGATGCCCGATCCGGTGATGGCGTCGTACTTCATGTTGGACATGGACATGAGCCGGTCGATGCGGCGGATGCCGAGCCATTGCAGCACATCGGGCATGAGCTGCTGAAAGCGCGCATCCTGCACGCCCGCAACGCATTCCGTGCGTTCGAAATAGGTGGCGGCCGAGTCGCCGCCTTCCTGACGCTTGCGCGCGTTGTAGACGAGGAACTTGGTGACCTCGCCCAGCGCGCGGCCTTCCTTGCGGTTATAGGCGATCACGCCGACGCCGCCGTTCTGCGCCTCCTTCACGCATTCCTCGATGCCGTGCACGAGATAGGGCCTGCAGGTGCAGATGTCCGAGCCGAACACGTCCGAGCCGTTGCACTCGTCGTGCACGCGGCAGGCGATGCGGGTTTTCTCGTCGCTCAGGCGCGCGACGTCGCCGATCACGTAGACGGTCGTGTTGCCGATGGGCGGCAGGAACACGCTCATGTCGGGACGCGTCACGAGTTCCGGGAACATGCCGCCGGTCTGCTCGAACAGGGTGCGGCGCAATTCGCCTTCCGTGCAGCCGAAGCGCTCCGCGATGCCGGGCAGATACCACACGGGATCGACCGCGATCTTCGTCACCGAGATGTCGCCGGATTCGTGCAGGAAACCTCCGTCTGCCTTCAGGCGCTTCGCGCCCATGGCGGAGAGGATTTCCGGCATGTTGAGGCGCGCCTTCGTGACCGCGATGGAGGGGCGGACGTCGAGGCCGCTCGCGATGTCGTCACTGAAAATCTGGCCGACCAGATGGCCCCAGGGATCGAGCGAGACGATCTTGCCCGGCTCGGACCATTGCGGGTGAGGTCCGATCTCGGCGGTGGGGTGCGTGTTGTGCAGATCGGGCCGGGAGAGCGGATTGAGGGCTCGCGCCGAGATCGCCAGGGCCCGATAGAGCGAATAGGAGCCGCCATGCGCGCCGATCACGTTGCGGTCGCCGGGATTCGTGACGGTGCCGATGACCGGCCCGCGCTCCTTCGGGTCACTGGCGCCCCATTTGATCGGATGCCTGATGGTGCCTGCATTCGGCTCGGGGTGAGAGGTGAGCCGGATATGGGTCGAGCGGTTAGGCGTGCTCATGAACGATCTTCCACGCGAGAACGGGAAGACTCCCCCAACGATCGCCAGGAAAGTCTCCTTACGATCCTTGGAAGAGTGAGCCAAAGTTGCGTGGCCGTCAACGGCTTAAGATCATCGGATCCAGGACGAGCCCTTGCTCGCGGGTCCAAGGCCCAGATGGGCGAGGATGCTCGCCCCGATATCGGCGAAACTGTCCCGCCGCCCGATACTGCCAGGCTTCACGGCGGGCCCGAAGCAGAGGATCGGCACATGCTCGCGGGTGTGGTCCGTGCCCTGCCAGGAAGGATCGTTGCCATGGTCGGCCGTGATGATCACGAGATCGCCGTCCCTCAGGGCGGCCTCGATCTCCGGGACGCGGGCGTCGAAGGTCTCCAGCGCCGCCGCATAGCCCGGAATGTCGCGGCGATGGCCGAACTCGCTGTCGAAATCCACGAGATTGGCGAAGACGAAGCCGCCCTCCGGAAGCGTCGACATGGCCTCGATGGCGGCCGAGAGACAGGCGTCGTTGCCGTTCGGCTTCACCTCTCTGCCGGTGCTGCGATGGGCGAAGATGTCGCCGATCTTGCCCACGGTCACCACGGAGCGTCCCGCCTTCATCAGCGCATCCAGAATGGTGTCGGACGGCGGAGGTGTCGCGAAATCCTTGCGGTTGCCCGTGCGTTTGAATCCGGTCTCAGGCGTGCCCTGAAAGGGCCGCGCGATCACGCGCCCGATCCGGTACTCGTCGCACAATTCGCGGCAGATCTCGCAAAGATCGTAGAGGCGTTGCAGGCCGAAGAATTCCTCGTGCGCAGCGATCTGCAGCACGCTATCCACGGAGGTGTAGCAGATCGGCTTTCCGGTTCGCAGGTGCTCGACGGCGAATTCTTCGATGATCGCCGTGCCGGATGCGTGCTTGTCGCCGAGAATGCCGGGCAGGTTGCCGCGCTCGATCAGCGCCTTCGTCAGCGCCTCCGGAAAGGCCGGAACCGTATTCGGGAAGTAGCCCCAATCGAAGGCGACGGGAACGCCGGCGATTTCCCAATGGCCCGAAGGCGTATCCTTGCCCCTGGAGGTTTCGACGCCGTAGCCCCAGGCTCCCTTGAGAGCCCCCCGGGGCGCAAGGTTCGGCGGCATGCGGCCGGTGGAGGCCTCGCAGGCCAATCCCAGGCCAAGCGCGCTCATGTGCGGCAGATCGAGCGGACCCCGGCGCAGACCCTCCTGGTCGCCGCGTCCCTGCGCGCAGGCCTCTGCGATGTGACCGACAGTGTCGGAGCCGACGTCACCGTAGGTCCTCGCATCTTCCGCTCCGCCGATGCCCACGGAGTCGAGAACGATGAGGAGAGCGCGAGCCATGAATTCTGGTCCTTCAAGACGTTCGAATCAGTGATGATACGGCATTACCGCGAGCGATGCGACGCCCCGGCCCCGTGGGGGTGTCCCCCAAGCGCGTTCCCCTCGTCGTGTGGGTGACGATCATGGTCGTGACCGTCGAGAGGACACGCGCGGCCGTGATCGTGAGCGCCGGGGACATGGACCTCGATCTGCAGGGTCGAATGGCCGATCCCGAAACGCTCCTTCAACGCTTGCTGCGTCTCGGCGAGGAAGTGATCGCCCGGATGACCGTCCGGCATGACGAGATGGGCCGTGAGCGCGGTTCGCGTCGTGCTGATGGCCCAGACGTGGAGATGGTGGACGCGGGCCACGCCCGGGCGCTCCGCCAGGAGCTCCCGCACGCCCGAGACGGATATTCCGCTTGGCACGCCATGAAGCGAAAGCCTGAGCGATTGCCGCAGCAGGCCCCAGGTGCCCCCCACGATCACGGCCGCGATGACGAGGCTCAGAACCGGGTCGATCCAGGTCGCGCCGGTCCAGAGAATGACGACGCCTCCGAGCACGACGCCGAGAGACACGGCCGCGTCCGCCACCATGTGCAGGAACGCGCCGCGAATGTTGAGATCGTGGTGCCCGCTCATGAAGAGGAAGGCGGTGAAGCCGTTCACGACGATGCCGATGCCGGCGACGACCATCATGGTGCCGGCCATCACAGGCGCCGGTGCGATGAGGCGCTGCACGGATTCCCAAACGATGCCGCCGACAGCGACCATCAGCAGAAGCGCATTGAAGAGAGCCGCCAGAATGGAGCTCGAATGCAGGCCATAGGTGTAGCGCTCGCTGGGCTGCCGCTTGGCCAGGATCGCGGCGCCCCAGGCAATCCCGAGCCCCAGCACGTCGCTCAGGTTATGGCCCGCATCCGACAGAAGCGCCATGGACCCCGCGAAGAACCCGTATCCCGCCTCGACCGCGACGAAGAGGAGATTGAGCGTTATGCCGATGAGGAACGCGCGGCCGTGTCCGACGTCATGGGAGTGGCCATGACCGTGAGGGTGATGCGAATGGCCCGAAGCGTGCTGATCTGCCGGCATGGCTTCAATGCGTCATTGACGAACGGTGTTCGCGCCGACCGTCTCGAGGTTGAAGGCCGCCGCGAACAGGGCCCGCGTATAATCCGTCCGAGGCGCGGCGAAGATGCTCTCGGCAGGTCCTTCTTCGACGACCTTCCCGTTCTGCATCACCATCACATGGTTCGCGAGGGCCCGCACCACCTTCAGATCGTGGCTGATGAACATATAGGCGAGATCGCGGCGCTTCTGCAGGTCGCGCAGAAGTTCCACGATCTGCGCTTGGACCGACATGTCGAGAGCGGAGGTCGGCTCGTCGAGCATGACGAATTGCGGCTCCAGCGCCATCGCCCGCGCAATGGCGATGCGCTGGCGTTGCCCTCCGGAAAATTCATGCGGGTAACGGTCCATCGTCGCGGGGTCGAGCCCGACATCGTGCAGCGCTTTTGCCACCACGTCGCGGCGCTGCCGATAGCTCAGGTTCTTGTCCTGGACCAGCAGTCCCTCTTCCACGATCTCGGCCACGGACATGCGAGGCGAAAGCGAGCCGTAAGGATCCTGGAACACGACCTGAAGATCCTTGCGCATGGGACGGATCTCCCGCGTGGGCAGGCGATCGATGCGATTTCCGAGGAAGATGATGGGCCCTTCCGATTGAACGAGGCGCAGGATCGCCAAGCCCAGCGTCGTTTTTCCTGAACCCGATTCCCCAACGACGCCGACCGTTTCGCCCCGCCGCACACGGACGGAAACACCATCGACCGCCTTCACGTGGCCGACGGTCTTGCGGAAGAGGCCGCGCTTGATCGGGAACCACACCTTGACGGGGCCCGCCTCGACCACGGTGGGGGCATCGGCGGCCAGGGGGTTGGCGCGGCCTTTCGGCTCCGCTGCGAGAAGGCGCTGCGTGTAGGCGTGCTGCGGATTGTCGAAGACCTCCGCCGTCGTGCCGTGCTCCACGATCTTCCCGTTGAGCATCACGCAGACGCGGTCGGCGATCTTGCGCACGATGCCGAGATCGTGCGTGATGAAGAGCATCGACATGCCGAGCTTGTTCTTGAGCTCGGCCAGCAGCTTCAGGATCTGCGCCTGCACCGTCACGTCGAGCGCCGTCGTCGGCTCATCGGCGATGAAGAGATCGGGCTCGTTCGCCAGCGCCATGGCGATCATCACGCGCTGGCGCTGTCCGCCCGAGAGCTGGTGCGGATAGGCGCCCAGGCGGCTCTGCGCATCGCGGATGCCGACGAGCTCCAGCAGCTCCAGCGTCCGGGCGAGGGCGTCCTTGTCGGAGAGGCCGCGATGGAGCTTGAGGATCTCACCGATCTGCCGGTCGATAGTGTGGAGCGGATTGAGCGAGGTCATCGGCTCCTGGAACACCATGGTGATGTCGTCGCCGCGCACGCGGCGCATCTCGTCTTCGCTCAGGCCGATCAGGTCCTTGCCCTTGAACAGGATGCGGCCGGACGGATGATGGGCGGAAGGGTAGGGCAGGAGCTTGAGCACGGAGAGGGCCGAGACCGACTTGCCCGATCCCGACTCGCCCACCAGCGCCACGGTCTCGCCGGGCAGGATGTCAAAAGAGACGCGATCCACCGCCAGCATGTCGCGCTCGCCCTGGCGGAAGGCGACGGAGAGGTCTTGGACGGAGAGGAGAGGCTCTGTCATCGGAACGTCTTTCTCGGGTCGAAGGCGTCACGCACTGCTTCGCCGATGAAGATGAGAAGGCTGAGCATGAGGGCGATCACGAAGAAGCCGGCGAGGCCGAGCCACGGGGCCTGGAGATTGGCCTTGCCCTGGGCCAGAAGCTCGCCGAGGGAGGGCGAGCCGGGCGGCAGACCGAATCCGAGGAAGTCCAATGAGGTGAGCGTCGTGATCGAGCCGTTGATGATGAACGGCAGGAAGGTGAGCGTCGCGACCATGGCGTTGGGCAGGAGGTGCTTGAACATGATGGTGGCGTTCGAAAGCCCGAGGGCCCGCGCGGCGCGCACATATTCGAAGTTTCGCGCGCGCAGGAACTCCGCGCGCACGACCCCCACCAGCGACACCCAGGAGAAGAGAAGCAGAATGCCGAGCAGCACGAAGAAGCTCGGCGTGATGATCGCCGAGATGATGATGAGCAGGTAGAGCGAGGGAATCGCGGTCCAGATCTCGATGAAGCGCTGGGCGACGAGATCGATCCATCCGCCGTAATAGCCCTGCACCGCGCCGGCGAAGATGCCGATGACGGACGAGATTCCCGCAAGGATCAGGCCGAACAGCACGGAGATGCGAAAACCATAGATGAGGCGCGCCACCACGTCGCGGCCCTGGTCGTCCGTGCCGAGCCAGTTCCACTCGATGTCCTTGCAGCCCGTGCCGCCGGTGCGCTCTGCGATGGGGCGGCATTGCTCGTCGGTCAGCATCCAGGTCGGCGGAGCCGGGGCAGGAACGGGAAGGTCGAGATTGTGGGTGTTGTAGGAGTAGCGGATCGGCGCCCAGAGCATCCATCCGTTGTCCCGGATCTCCTTCGCGATGATCGGGTCGCGGTAATCGGTCTGCGCCAGGAACCCGCCGAATTTCTCCTCCGGATAATCGACGAAGGCCGGATAGAGCAGCTCGCCCTTGTAGGAAGCGAGGATCGGCTTGTCGTTGGCGATGAGTTCCGCAAACAGGCTGAGCACGAACAGGACCATGAAGATCCAGAAGGACCAGTAGCCGCGACGGTTCGCCTTGAAGTTCGTCAAGCGGCGGCGGTTGAGCGGCGACAGCTTGATGAAGCCTTCTTTCGGCAGCGGCGGCGCGACCGGCGATGCGGCCGGGGAGACGACAGGAACGTTCTCGTTCATCTCACGCCTCCCGCGTCTCGAAATCGATCCGTGGATCGATCCAGGTATAGGTGAGATCCGAAATCAGGTTCACCACCAGACCCATGAGGGAGAAGATGTAGAGATTGGCGAACACCACCGGGTAGTCGCGGTTCACGATCGACTCGAAGGAGAGGAGGCCCAGACCGTCGAGGGAGAAGATCGTTTCGATCAGCAGCGATCCCGCGAAGAAAGCGCTGATGAAGGCCCCCGGGAAGCCGGCGATCACGATCAGCATGGCATTGCGGAACACGTGTCCGTAAAGCACCTGTCCCTCGGACAATCCCTTCATGCGCGCGGTGAGCACGTATTGCTTGCGGATCTCGTCGAGGAAGGAGTTCTTCGTGAGTAGGGTCGAGGTGGCGAATGCGCCGAGCGACATAGCGGTGATCGGCAGCACCAGATGCCAGAAGTAATCGGCGATCTGCATGTACCACGGCATGAAGGCGAAGTTCTCGGAGGTGAGTCCGCGCAAGGGGAAGATCTGCCAGAACGATCCGCCCGCGAACAGCACGATGAGCAGGATTGCGAACAGGAATCCCGGAATCGCATAGCCGATGATGACGACCGCCGATGTCCAGATGTCGAAGGAGGAGCCGTCGCGGACCGCTTTCCGGATGCCGAGCGGAATCGAGATGGCATAGGACAGAAGCGTCATCCAGAGACCGAGGCTGACCGAGACCGGCAGCTTCTCCTTGATCAGCTCCAGCACCGAAATGTCGCGGAAATAGCTCTTGCCGAAGTCGAACCGCGCGTAATCCCACAGCATCTTGAGAAAGCGCTCGTGGGCGGGTTTGTCGAAGCCGAATTGTGCTTCGAGCTGCTTGATGAATTGAGGATCGAGGCCTTGCGCGCCGCGATAGCGGGACGAGGACGCCTCACTCCCGCCGCCGTGACTCTGGCCGCCGGAGAAATCCCCGCCGCCGCCCGAAATGCGCGAGGTCGCTCCCGTGTCCTGCCCCTGCAGCTGCGCGATGATGCGCTCGACGGGGCCGCCGGGAGCGAACTGCACGAGCACGAAGGAGATGAGCATGATCCCGAGAATGGTCGGGATCATGAGGAAGATGCGGCGTGCGATATAGGCCAGCATCAAGCGCCTGCACGGTTGCGGCCGATACGGCCGAGGTGGGTGTCGTTGAAAGCGGTGGCGTATTTCAATCCGTATCCCAGCATGCGGTCGAACCCGATATGCGCCGCCCAGATGGCTGCTAATCCGAAACAGAGAGGGGCTTCCAGCGCCATCCCGAGACCGAGCAGGGCGGCGGGCCCGAGGAGGGTATGGGCCGCGTTGTAGATTGCGGCTCCGGTCCTGGGGCCCGCCAGGTAGCCGGCGAAGCTCAGATCCGGGCTTAAGAACAGAATGACGTAGGCCCACCAGGACATTCCCAGGCGCGGGAAGGCCCATGAGGCAAGGATGAACAGCGCCAAGCCTTCCAGGCGCAGGAGCCGGCGGGGCGTGCCCGTCACGGCCGGTGCCGCTGTGAACGTGTCCAAACCTTACCCTCGCCCGATCCGCTTGGCCTTCTCGGCATCGTACCACCAGGTTCCCGGGGCTCCCGAGGCGAAGCGGGGCTTCTGCCCGGGGCGGGAGAACTGGTCCCAATAGGCGATCCATTCGCTGGCTCGATACCACATGGGCACCCAATAATGGCCCGAACGGAGAACCCGGTCCAGGGCGCGGCAGGCGACGTTGAGCTCCTGCCGGGACTTGGCGTTGGCGATCGTCTCGATCAGGGAGTCCACGGTCGGGTCGCTGATGCCGGCGATGTTCTGGGAGCCGGGCGTCTTCGCCGCCTCCGAGCCGTACACCACCCGCAGGCTGTCGCCGGGCGTCGATCCGCCGGAGAGGTTCCGGCTCGCCATGTCGAAGTCGAACTCCTCCATGCGGCGCTGGTACTGGGCGGCGTCCACCACGCGGGAGAACGCATCGATCCCGAGCCGCTTGAGATTGGCCTGGAACGGCTGCGTGTGCGGCTGGAGCGACGATTGGAAATCGAGGAACTCGATCCGGAACGGCTGCCCGTTGGGCAGCTTCAGCGCGCCGCCCTCGCGCTTGCAGCCGGCTTCCCGCAGCAGTTCGTCGGCGCGGCGCAGCAGCTTCCTGTCCTGGCCGGATCCGTCTGACACGGGCGGCGCGGGCGGCTCGCCGAACACGGAGGCCGGGAGCTTGCTGCGGAACGGCTCCAGAAGGGCGAGCTCCTCGGGTGAGGGCATACCCGTCGCCTCCATGTCGCTGTTCTCGAAATAGGACGTGGTGCGCTTGTACAGGCCGAACATGATGTTGGCGTTCGTCCATTCGAAATCGAAGGCGAGCCCGATGGCTTCGCGAATGCGCGGGTCCTTGAAGGCTTCGCGGCGGGTGTTGAAATACCAGCCCTGGACGGTCGAGGGGGCGTCGTTGGAGATCTCTTCCTTCTTCACCTTGCCTTCGCGCATGGCCGGAAAATCGTAGCCGGTCGACCAGATGCGCGAGGTGTATTCCTCGTGATAGTTGAGGGTGCCGTTCTTGAACGCTTCAAACGCCACCGTGCGGTCGCGGAAGTATTCCCAGCGAATGCGGTCGAAATTGTTCTGGCCCACATTCACGGGCAGGTCCTTGGCCCAGTAATCCGGCACGCGGTCGAACTCGATGTAGCGTCCCGTCTCGAACTTCCCCACCTTGTAGGGGCCCGAGCCGAGCGGCGCCTCCAGCGTCGAGGCTTCGAAATCCTTGCCCTGCCAGTAGCGCTCGGAAAAGATCGGCAGCGCGGCGACGACGAGATGCAGGTCGCGGCTGCGCTTGGGCGTGAACTGAACCCGCAGGACGTCGTCGGCTTCCGCTTCGGCGGCCGCCATCTGGGTCAGCAGGGCGCGATAGACCGGGTGGCCCTTTTCCTTGAGGATGTTCAGAGAGAAGGCGGCGTCCTTCGCGGTCAGCCGCGAGCCGTCGTGGAAGCGCGCCTCAGGGCGCAAGATGAAGCGATAGGTCAGCTTGTCCTGGGAGACGCGCACGCTCTTGGCGATCAGCCCGTACAGCGCGTCGGGCTCGTCGCTTGAGCCCGCCATCAGCGTGTCGAAGGTGGCGCCCATGCCGGCCGCGCCGTCGCCGCGCAGCACAAATATGTTCAGCGTATTGAAGGTGTCGAAATTCTGGTTTCCGGTGGTCTGCTTGATCTGCAGCGCCAGCGTGCCGCCCTTCGGGGCCGCGGGATTCACATAATCGAAATGCTTGAAGTCGGCGGTGTATTTCAGGTCGCCGAAGGCCGAGAGACCGTGGGTTTCGGTCTCCTCCGCCGTTTGAGCAAAGCTGGCTTTCGGGAGAACGCTCAGCACCGCGCCGGCGGCGCCGGTCTTGAGAAGGGTGCGCCGATCGAACGTTCTCATTGCGCCGCTCCCACCTTCGCGGCCTTGGCCTCGTCGTACCACCAGACGGTCGGGAAGGCCGCGCCGCCATAGCGGGGCATGGTCTGCGGGTGGCTGTAGCGATTCCAGCGGGCCGTGCGCTGCTTCAGCGACGTCCATTGCGGAACCACGTAATTGTGCGCGAGCAGGACCCGGTCGAGAGCCTTCGTCGCGGCCACGAGCTCATCGCGATCCTTGGCGTAGATGATCCTGTCGATCAGCGCATCGACCGCCGGATCCGAGATGCCCGCGAGGTTGCGCGAGCCCTCGCGTTGCGCCGCCTGGGATCCCCAGAATTCCCTCTGCTCGTTGCCGGGCGACAGGGATTCCGGCCAGACCGCCGTGGTGATGTCGAAGTCGAAGGATCGGGTGCGGTTGGTGTATTGCACGTCGTCGACCGTGCGAACCGAAACGACGATGCCGAGCCGCTCGAGCACCGACTTGTAGGGCAGGAAGACGCGCTCGTCGTTGGGGCTGCTGCTGAGAAGCTCCACGCTCAGCGATTCGCCGCGCGCGTTGACCCGCCGTCCGTTCTTGACCTCCCAGCCGGCCTCGCGCAGCAGGCGATCCGCCTCGCGCAGGTTGCCGCGGATGTTCTCCGGCGTATCGTTGACCGGATTCTTGTAGGGCGTCGTGAAGACCTCGGGCGGAACCTTGTCGCGGAGGCTTTCGAGGATCTCCAGCTCCTTGCCCTCGGGCAGCCCGGAGGAGGCGAGCTCGAGGCCGTAGAAGTAGCTGTTCACGCGCTCGTAGAGCCCGTAGAACACGATCTTGTTGAGCTCCTCGAACGGAAACGCCAGGTTGAAGGCGCGCCGGACGCGCTCGTCCTTGAACTTGTCGCGCCGCAGGTTCAGCACGAAGGCCTGCATGATGCCGGTGGAGCGATAGGGAAATTCCTCGAGGACGACGCGGCCTTCCTGCCGCGCCGGAAAATCGTAGCCCGTCGCCCAGTTGCGGGCGCTGTTCTCCGAACGGAAATCGATTCGATCCGCCTTGAAGGCTTCGAGCAGCACCGTCGCGTCGCGGTAATATTCGTAGCGGATCTCGTCGAAATTGTTCTCGCCGACATTCACGTTGAGATTCGCGCCCCAGTAATCCTTCACGCGTTCGTAGGTGGCGTTGCGTCCGGCGTCGAAGCTCTTGAGCCGGTAGGGGCCCGAACCCAGAGGAGGCTCCAGCGTGGTCTGCGAGACGTCGCGCTTCCGTCCGGTGGGATCGGTGCCCTCCCACCAGTGCTTGGGCAGCACGATCAGCTGCCCCATGATCTGGGGCAGCTCCCGGTTGCCCTTTTCGTTGAAGGTGAACCGTACTTCACGCTCGCCCGTCTTCTCGGCCTTCGTCACGTTGGCGTAGTAGAAGGCGTAGGTCGGGCTGTTCGCCTTGAACGACTCGAAGGAGAAGATCACGTCATCCGCCGTGACGGGCTGTCCGTCGTGCCATTTGGCCTCGGGACGCAGCCGGAACGTGACGGAGGAATAATCCTCCGGATAGGAGAAGGCCTCGGCGAGCAGGCCGTAAGAGGCGCTCGGTTCGTCGAGAGAGGACGTGGTCAGCGTCTCGTAGATGAGGCCCAGGCCCTGCTCGGGCGATCCCTTCACGCCCGCGACCACGATGTTGAAGCTGTCGAAGGTGCCCTGGGCCCCGAGCCGGACTAGTCCGCCCTTCGGGGCTTCGGGGTTCACATAATCGAAATGCTTGAAGCCGGGCTGATATTTGGGCTCTCCGAGGAGGGCCGCGCCATGCCGCCACTGGGCTTCCTGGGCTGCGAGGGGGGTAAGGCCAAGGCAGGCGGCCAGGAAGCTGAGCAGAAGGGTACGGATCACAAAGCGTCTCCTGAAGGACGAGGCGTCTGTCGGCAGGTTACATTTTTGGGCGGTCCAGGGCGAGCGCAAGGGAGGAGGGGCAAAACAAAAGCCGGGCGCAAGGCCCGGCTTCTCTGAAATTCAGGGGTGTTCGCGGACCTTACTGGGCCGGGAACGGAACGGGATTGTCCGAGAGGGTCCGCAGGTAGGCGAGCAGGTCGGCCCGCTCCTTGTCGTTCGCGATGCCCGCGAAGGCCATGATGGTACCCGGCGTCGCCTTCTTCGGGTTGTGGATGAAATCGTTCAGCGCCTGATAGGTCCAGTCGCCGCCATGGGCCTTCATGGCGTTGGAGTAGTTGAAGCCCTCGTGCGAGGCGACCGGGCGGCCGACGACGCCATAGAGATTCGGGCCGACCTTGTTCGGGCCGCCCTTGGTCAGATCGTGGCAGGCGGCGCATTTCTTGGCCGCGGCCTGGCCTTTGGCCGGATCGGCGTTGGCCAGGAGGACGGGGAGCGGCTCGGCCGGAGCGGCCGGGGCTCCAGCGCCGCCGGCGGAAGCCTCTTCGGCTGCCGGAAGGTCGTAGCCCGGAACGGCCGGTGCATGAGGCGAGAACAGACCTTCGGCAACGACTTTGACGCCGACCACGAAGAGAAGCGTACCGAAAAGGGCACCCAGGATCTTATTGGTCTCGATATTCATAAGTTAGGCTCTCCTCGCCTGGTCACGGCGAACCCAGCGCAAACAGAACGGCTTCGCGGGCGGGCGCCCACGGTTACGCGGCGTTGCTTAGCCGTTATGAAGGGGTTTTGACAATGGGGTTGTTGCAGGTTTCGGCGCTCCATTGGTCGCAGCGCGGTTCAAAAGACCGACAGAAGCGCTCGCGCCCCTGCGTCAAGTGCTGCGCAGCCCATGACAAACGGGAGCCGCCTTGGTAAGGACGCGCAGCTTTTTCTCTGCGGATTGCGCCATGTCCGACCCTCTCGTTCTCATCCCCGCCCGCCTCGCGGCGACCCGCCTGCCGAACAAGCCCCTGGCGGATATCGCCGGTGAGCCGATGATCGTCCATGTGTGGCGGCGGGCGGTTGAAGCCGGGATCGGACCCGTTGCGATCGCGACCGACGCCCCCGAGGTCGCCGAGGCCGTGACGCGGGTCGGCGGGCGGGCCGTCATGACCCGCTCCGACCACGCCTCGGGGTCCGACCGGATCTTCGAGGCTGTGGAAAAGATCGATCCCGAGGGGCGGCACGATGTGGTGGTGAACGTGCAAGGGGACTTGCCGACCGTCGATCCGGCCGCCATCGCGGCCTCGGTTGCGCCTCTCTCGGACCCTGCCGTCGATCTGGCCACTCTGGTGGCGGTGATCGAACGCGAGGAGGAGAAGACCAACCCGAACGTGGTGAAGATGGTGGGGGCTCAGGTCTCGCCCGGCCGCTTCCGGGCGCTCTATTTTACCCGCGCCACGGCCCCTTATGGAGAAGGGCCGCTCTATCACCACATCGGCCTTTATGCCTATCGCCGCGCAGCCTTGCAGCGCTTCGTCGCCATGCCGCCGTCTCCGCTGGAGCTGCGTGAGAAGCTGGAGCAGCTGCGGGCGCTCGAGGCCGGCATGCGCATCGACGCGGTGGCCGTCGATGGCGTGCCGCTCGGCGTCGACACCCCGCAGGATTTGGATAGAGCCCGCGAGATCATCGCGGCCCGGAGGACAGCATGAAGCAGGTTATTTCGTTCCAAGGCGAGCCGGGGGCCAATTCCCACATCGCCTGCTCGGAGATGTATCCCGGTTGGGAGGTGCTGCCGTGCCCGACCTTCGAGGACGCCTTCGCCGCCGTGAACGAAGGCGAGGCTGGGCTCGCCATGATCCCCATCGAGAACTCGATCGCGGGCCGCGTGGCGGACATCCATCACCTCCTGCCGACCTCCGGCCTGCACATCGTCGGCGAGCACTTCCTGCCCATCCATTTCCAGCTGATGGCGCTGCCCGAGGCCGATCTCGGCACGATCAAGAGCGTGTACAGCCACGTCCACGCCCTGGGCCAGTGTCGCAAGATCATCCGCAAGCTCGGCCTGAAGGCGAATGTCGCGGGTGACACCGCCGGATCCGCGCGGCAGGTCGCGGAGTGGAAGGATCCCACCCGCGCTTCGCTTGCTCCCCGCATGGCGGCCGACATCTATGGTCTGAAGATCCTCGCCGAGGACGTGGAGGACGAATCGCACAACACGACGCGCTTCGTGATTCTGTCGAAGACGCCGAAATGGGCCCCTGCGGGCAACGGGCCGACCGTCACCTCCTTCGTCTTCCGCGTGCGCAACCTGCCCGCGGCGCTCTACAAGGCGCTGGGCGGCTTTGCGACGAACGGCATCAACATGACCAAGCTCGAGAGCTACATGGTCGAGGGCTATTTCAAGGCCACGCAGTTCTATGCCGAGGTGGACGGCCATCCGGAGGACGCGAATCTCAGGCGCGCCCTGGAGGAGCTCGAATTCTTCTCCCGCGAGCTGCGCATCCTCGGCGTCTATCCGGCCGCGCCCTTCCGCGAACACATCCAGGAAGCGGCGGAGTGACCATCCGCGAGGCCGACGAGGGCGATGTGGACGGCATCGCTCAGGTGCATGTTCAGGGCTGGCGAGAATCCTACAAGGATTTCATGACGCCCGAAGCCCTCGCGGGCCTCTCCGTCAATGAACGGAAAAGGATGTGGCGTAGCGTCCTCGCTGAATCCGATCCACAGGCGAAGCTCTTGGTGGCGACGCGGCCAGACGGCGAGATCGTCGGCTTCGTGCGTGGCGGACCGGCCCGTAAGAATGGCGCCGATGCTCTCGGGACGGATGCGGAGGTCTTTGCGATCTACCTGCTCGACAAGGCAAAGCGGCAGGGCCTCGGGCGCAGGATGATGGCTGGGGTGTTCGATCATCTGGCGGCTCAAGGGTTTCGTTCAGTCGGGCTGTGGGTTCTAAAGGACAATCTCGCGGCCCGCTGCTTCTACGAAGCGCTCGGAGGACGGGCCGGGCCCGAGCGGACGTTCGATGTGCGCGGCCAGATGCTCACGGAAGTGGCCTACCGCTTCGAGCCCGTTCCGCGGCTTTGATCCATCCGTTATTCCAACTCGAGCGCCGCGACGATCCGGAGGTTCAGCCCTTCACCCACTCCCGCAGCAGGTGGTTCGCGATGGCGATCGGGGTCGGGGCGGCGAAATCGTCGTGCGTGCCCTCCAGCATGCGGCGCACGTCGTCCTTGGTGAACCAGCGGGCGTCCTCCAGTTCCTCCTGGTCGAAGTGAATCTCCTCCGTGATCGCCTCGCCGACGCAGCCGATCATGATGTTCGACGGGAACGGCCAGGGCTGCGAGGTCAGGTAGCGAACCTCGCCCACCCGGATGCCCGCTTCCTCGAAGGTTTCGCGGCGCACCGCGTCCTCCACGGTCTCGCCCGGCTCCAGGAAGCCGGCGAGGCAGGAATACATCTTCTCCGCGAAGCGCGACTGGCGGCCCATGAGGCACTTGTCGCCACGGGTGATCAGCATGATCACCACCGGATCGGTGCGGGGGAAATGCTGCGCGCCGCAAGACGGGCAATCGCGCCGGAAGCCGGCCTGGGAGGCCCCGGTCGGCGCGCCGCAATTGGCGCAGAAGCGATGGCGGTTGTGCCAGTCGAGGATCGACTTCGCCATGGCCAGGATGCCGAGTTCCTCCGCAGGCACGAGGCCGCGAATTGCGATGGAGCGCAGATCCGTCACGGCATAGGCAGGATCGTTCTGGAACGGCTCCGCCGCTTCCGATGCGGCCAGGGTCGCGATCACAGGGCGGTCCCGAAGGGTTCCGAGAAACACCTGCTCCTTGTGAGCGGGCAGGCGGTCCAAGGTTGAGAGGGGCAGAAGCCCCGTGCAGGGCTCTCCGGCCTTCAGGATCGGCAGGTCGCCCGCCAGGAGGACCAGGGCGCTCTCCGGGTTCCGGGCGGCATGGGCCAAGGCTTCCGGGTCACGCTCCGCGCTGTGGCGGACGAGGGGGTTGGTGATGTAGCCGATGGGGCGCGTCATGGATTCGGGCTTCGGTTCAAGCTTCGGCGAAAACGGTGGCGGCGCGCTCGATGAGCGCGGTTGCGGCATGGTCCGGGTAAGGCGTGCGCGTGCCGTGGCCCCAGACGGGCCCGGGCCAGGCCGGATCCGAGCGGAAGCGCCCGATCACATGGACATGAAGCTGCGTCACGATGTTGCCCAGCGCGCCGACATTCACCTTGTCGGGCTTGGACAGGGCCAGCATCACCTTGGTGGCGATGCGGATTTCCTGCGCCAGTTGGGCGTAATCCGCCTCCGACAGATCGGTGAACTCGCTCACGTTGGGGATGCGCGGCACCAGCACGAACCAGGGGAAGCGGGCATCGTTCAGGAGCAGGACCGATGAGAGGGCGAGATCCCCGATGGGGATCGTATCGGCTTCGAGCCGGGAATCGAGCTGAAATGTCATCGCTCTATCTAGCCGAGGTCGCGGCTTTCTGTCAGCCGTCATCCCCGGGCTTGCCCCGGGAATTCTCGTCTCGAAAGCGCTCGGGCTTCGACAATGTGGGAGGGTCGGCAGCCGCCGCTGCGACCGGATGCCGGGGACGAACCCACAGGAAAAAGTTTCCAACTTGCGTTCCGTCCCCGAAACGCCCATATAGCGATTGGGAGGTTGGCGAGGGACGTCTCACTCGCCAACCGGGTCAGGTCCGGAAGGAAGCAGCCCTAACGAGACCGAACGGGTCTTCGTCCAGCCTCCCACCTGAGAGTTTCCCAAAGCCTTGCAGCCGATGGACAACACAACAGCCGGCACGCCCCTGAACGACGAGCCGGCCCTGCCGGGTTTCCCCGCCGCGCATCAGCCGGCTGCGCAGTCCTCGCCCTATCGCGTTCTCGCCCGCAAATACCGCCCCCGGACCTTCGACGACCTGATCGGTCAGGAGGCGATGGTTCGCACCCTCTCGAACGCGTTCGAGACCGGGCGCATTCCCCAGGCGTGGATGCTCACCGGCGTCCGCGGCGTGGGCAAGACCACGACGGCCCGCATTCTGGCCCGCGGCCTGAACTATCAGAAGCCTGATGGATCCGGCGCCCCCACCATCCACATGCCCGAGCTGGGCACGCATTGCGAAGCCATCATGGAATCGCGGCACGTGGACGTGCTGGAAATGGACGCCGCCTCCCATACTGGCATCGACGACGTTCGCCAGATCATCGACGGCATCCGCTATTCGCCGGTTTCCGCGCGCTACAAGGTCTACATCATCGACGAGGTCCACATGCTCTCGGAGAAGGCGTTCAACGCCTTCCTGAAGACGCTGGAGGAGCCGCCGCCGCACGCGAAGTTCATCTTCGCCACCACCGAGATCCGCAAGGTTCCCGTCACGATCCTGTCCCGCTGCCAGCGCTTCGATCTGCGCCGCGTGGAGGCGGACAAGCTCGTGGGCCATCTCTCCCGCATCTGCGCCTCCGAAGGGGTGCAGGCGGAGCAGGAGGCTCTCGCCGCCGTCGCCCGCGCGGCGGAGGGCTCGGTTCGCGATTCGCTCTCGCTGCTGGACCAGGCCATCGCCCACGGCGCGGGCGTGGTGACGCCGGACACCGTGCGCGACATGCTGGGGCTTGCGGACCGCACCCAGGTGATCGACCTCTTCGAGGCCGTGATGCGCGGCGACGTTCCCGCCGCCTTCGCCGGACTTCGCTCGCAATATGACGCGGGCGCCGACCCGGCGGTGATTCTGTCCGACCTCGCCGCCTTCTCCCATGTGGTCACGCGCCTGAAGCTGATCCCGGAGGCGGCGAAGGATCCGGCGCTGTCCGAGATCGAGAAGACGCGCGGCCTGGATTACGCGCAGAAGCTCTCGGTGCGCACGCTCTCGCGCGCCTGGCAGATGCTGTTGAAGGGCATTCCCGAGGTCCAGTCCTCCAACCGTCCGATCTCGGCGGCGGAGATGGTGCTCGTGCGCCTGGCCTATGCGGCCGATCTGCCGACGCCCGACGAGGCGCTGCGCGCGCTGAAGGACGGCGCGCCGCTCGCCCCCGGCGGCCCCGCGCCGGCGCGGCCGTCCGGTGGTGGCCCTGCGACCTCCGGCAATATGGCGCTTGCGACGTCGCAGGCCCGGCCGATGCCTCGCCCGCAGGCCGCGCTGGCCGAACCGACCATGCGTCTTCGCCGTTTCGAGGACGTGGTGGCGCTCGCCGGCGAGAAGCGGGAGATCGTGCTGAAGGCTGCCTTGGAGCGCGAGGTCCGCCTCGTGCGCTTCGAGGAAGGCCATATCGAGCTCAGCCTCGCGGAGAACGGCAGCCGCACCATCGCCAACGATCTCTCGCGCGCGCTGCAGCAATGGACCGGCGAGCGCTGGATGGTGGCTCTCTCCTCGGAGGAGGGCGCGCCGACCTTGCGCGATCAGGCGGTGGCTGCCGAGCGCGAGCGCAAGGAAGGTGCAGCCAATCATCCGCTCGTGCAGGCGGTCCTCACCAAATTCCCGGGCGCGCAGATCGTCAACGTGATCGAGCGCGCGGAGAAGGCGGGCGAGGACGCGGAGACGGACATCCTGGGCGAGGCCGATGCGCTGGCGGCGCACGAGGCGGAAGCCGACGACGATCTTTTCTAATCCGATCTTTTCGCATCAAGGAGCGCGGTCATGAAGGACATCATGGGGCTGATGAAACAGGCTCAGGCGATGCAGCAGAAGCTGCAGGATGCTCAGGCCGAGCTCGACAACCTCGAGGTCGAGGGCTCCGCCGGCGGCGGTGTCGTCACCGTGAAGATCACGGGCAAAGGCAACCTCAAGGCCATCAGCATCGATCCCTCGCTCATGAACCCGGACGAGAAGGAGATCCTCGAGGATCTCATCGTGGCGGCCATGAACGACGCGCGCGGGAAGGCGGATCGCGCCGCGCAGGAGCGGATGGAGAGCCTCACGAAGGGCCTTCCCCTGCCGCCCGGCCTGAAGCTGTTCTGAGGCGCTTGAATGGCCCAGCACGTTGCCGGTCCCGAGATCGAACGCCTGATTCAATTGCTCGCGCGCCTGCCGGGTCTCGGGCCTCGTTCGGCGCGCCGGGCCGCGCTCCATCTCATCAAGAAGCGGGACACGCTGCTCAATCCGTTGAGCGATGCGATGCGCATCGCCAACGAGCGCATCGTCGTGTGCTCGTCCTGCGGCAACGTGGATACGTCCGATCCCTGCACCATCTGCCGCGACCCCAAGCGCGATCCGTCGATCCTGGTGGTCGTGGAGGACGTGTCGGATCTCTGGGCGCTCGAGCGTTCGGGCGCAGTCAATGCGAAATATCACGTGCTGGGCGGCGTGCTCTCGCCGCTCGATGGCGTGCGCCCCGAGCATCTCAATCTGGACCGCCTCGTCGCGCGCGCATCGGAGCCCGGCGTGGCGGAGGTGATCCTCGCCCTCAACGCGACGGTCGACGGGCAGACCACCGCGCATTACATCACCGAGCTTCTCGGGCACTTGCCCGTCAAGGTGACGAAGCTCGCCCATGGTGTCCCGGTCGGCGGCGAGCTCGATTACCTCGACGAGGGGACGCTCTCCGCCGCGATTCGACAGCGCACGTCGTTCTAAAAACAACTCAGCCGCTTCACGCCGGGATCACGAGCCGATCGTGCCTGCGTTGCTTTCCAACGTAAAGCTGCCGCCGAGTTGCGCCGCGAAGGCGCGGATCGGCTTCATGCCGAGCGAAGAGGCGTTTTCCGTCACGCCGGACACGCCCCTTCCGTTGTCCCGGACCACGATTTCGATCTGGCCGCCAGGAGCAGATCACTCGTATCGAGGGTACGCTTCGTGTACTCCTCCATCAGCAGAGAGAGATCCTGCGTTGCGGCCTCTGCCCGGGTGGTCGCGGCGCGATACTCGAACCAGAGGAATGTGCCTCGCAGTCCAAGCACGGCAACAGCGAAAAGGATGGCCGTAGCGTAGAGAATGCTGCGCATGTCACGGACGGGGATCATGAGACGCAGTCTCGGGCTCCGGGAGCGTACGAGGGATCTGGGGCCCATGAGGCGCTCTGCTCGGCAATGGCACTCTTGTCCAGGTGACAGAGGCAAATCTCGTTGCTAAGCAGGGCGTCAATAACCCTTTTGCTCCGAGTGATGCCATGACCCAGACCGATCTCGCCCGCACCATCGATGCCGCCTGGGAGGACCGCGCCAATGTCAGCCCCGCGACGACGGGCGCCGTGCGCGAAGCCGTGGAGGAAGCGATCCGTCAGCTCGATGCCGGCAAGGCCCGCGTGGCGGAGAAAACCGAAGGCGGCGAGTGGCAGGTCCATCAATGGCTCAAGAAGGCGGTTCTGCTCTCCTTCCGCCTCAACGACATGTCCGTGATCAAAGGCGGGCCCGGCGAGGCCACGTGGTGGGACAAGGTTCCCTCCAAGTTCGACGGCTGGACCGAGGCCGAGTTCAAGGCGGCGGCATTCCGCGCCGTGCCGAACTGCACCGTGCGCCGCGGCGCCTATGTCGCGCCCGGCGTGGTGCTGATGCCCTCTTTCGTGAACCTCGGCGCCTATGTGGACGAAGGCACCATGGTGGACACCTGGGCCACGGTCGGATCCTGCGCGCAGATCGGCAAGAACGTGCATCTCTCCGGCGGCGTGGGCATCGGCGGCGTGCTCGAGCCGCTCCAGGCCAATCCCACCATCATCGAGGACAATTGCTTCATCGGCGCCCGCTCCGAAGTGGTGGAGGGCGTGATCGTGGGCGAAGGCTCCGTGCTCTCCATGGGCGTGTTCATCTCCGCCTCGACCAAGATCGTCGACCGCAACACGGGCGAGGTCTTCGTGGGCCGCGTGCCGCCTTACTCTGTGGTCGTCCCCGGTTCGCTCCCTGGCAAGCCGCTGCCGGACGGCACTCCGGGTCCGTCGCTCTACTGCGCCGTCATCGTCAAGCGCGTGGATGCTCAGACCCGCGCCAAGACGGGCATCAACGAGCTGCTGCGGGATTGATCGATGCGCCTCACGCCCCTGTTCCTCACCCAGTCGCTTCTCCGCTGTCCGTCCGTGACGCCGGAGGAGGGCGGTGCGCTTTCCTTCATCGAGAGCGTGCTGAAGAAGGCGGGGTTCGAGGTGCATCGTCCGGTCTTCTCCGAGCCCGGCACGCCGGACGTGGAGAACCTTTACGCACGCTATGGCACGGGCGAGCCTTACCTGATCTTTGCGGGCCACACGGATGTGGTGCCGCCGGGCGATCTCGGTCGCTGGCGCCATGACCCGTTCAGCGGCGAAATCGACAATGGCGAGCTCTATGGGCGCGGCGCCGTCGACATGAAGGGCGGCATCGCCTGCATGATGGCGGCTGCGCTCGACTTCGTTCAGGAAAATCCCGATTTCGGCGGCTCCATCGGCTTTCTCATCACGGGCGACGAGGAAGGCCCGGCCGTCAACGGGACGGTCAAGCTCCTCGAATGGGCGAAAGGGCGCGGCGAGCGCTTCGATCATTGCATCCTCGGCGAGCCGACCAATCCCAACCAGCTCGGCGACATGATCAAGATCGGGCGGCGCGGTTCGCTCACCGGCCGAATCGTCGTCGAAGGCAAGCAGGGGCACGTGGCCTATCCGCACCTCGCGGACAATCCCATTCCCGGCATGTTGCGCCTCCTCGACGGGCTCCTGCGCGAGCCACTCGATCACGGCACGGAGCATTTTGATGCCTCGAACCTCGAGGTGACGACGGTGGATGTCGGCAATCCCGCCTCCAACGTGATCCCCGCCGAGGCGAAGGCCACCTTCAACATCCGCTTCAACGATCTCTGGACGCCTGAGAGTCTGGAAGCGGAAATCGCTCGGCGCCTGAACGAGGCCGCCGGCAACAGCGTTCGCTATACGTTGCGCATGGAGCCGACGAACGCCGTCGCGTTCCTCACGCCCCCCAATCAGTTCGTGGGCTTCATCGCGGATGCCGTGGAGGCCGAGACGGGGCTGCGCCCCAAGCTCTCCACCACGGGCGGCACATCGGATGCGCGCTTCATCGTGAAGGATTGCCCGGTCGTGGAATTCGGCCTCGTCGGCCAGACCATGCATCAGATCGACGAGCGGGTGGCGGTGGACGATCTCGACCGGCTCACGGCGATCTATCGCAAAGTTTTGAACGCCTATTTCTCGACGAATCCCTCGTAGAAGCGGGGCTGTATTCAACTAAAGTCGCACCTGCGCCGGAACGTTTTCCGGTTTCAGCCGGTTTCCGTGAGCATCCCAACCAAAGTGAGGCTGCTCATGATCATCACGGCAGAAGAGGTCAATCGCTCGTTCCGGGGAGCGCTCGATCTGCTTCACAGCAGGGCGGAAGGATTGAAGTCCTTCGACATGAGCGAACGGGGCTTCTGGCGCTCCTTTGCCGCGATCTGGCTGACGCTGCCCGCCTATATCGTCTCGCTTGCCTTCGAGCGCCTGCGTCTTGGCCTGCTGCAACCAGATCGATCCCTGCTCGGCAGCCTGTGGATCGACATCGTCGTGGCCGTAGGCCATGTGGCGGGCTTTGTCGCGCTGCCTCTGGCCATGATTTGGGTCGCCCGCCGCTTCAACCTGACGAGGGCCTATGTGCCCTTTGTCATCGTCACGAACTGGATAACCGTCGTCGGCCTGCTCGTGCTGTCCGTGCCGGCCATGCTCCTGCTGCTCGGCTGGGCCACTCCGTCGCTCGCCAGCCTCTTCAGTCTCGCCTTCGCCATTATCATCGTGCGGATGCAATGGTTCGCGACGAAGGCGACGCTCGGCATTTCAGGCCTCGCGGCCTTCGGAATCGTGCTGCTTGGGATCGTCCTCAATTCCTGCGTGGCGAGTGTCACCCGCTCTCTCCTCGGCTAATCCGGATAATCGACGCCGATCAGGTAGAGCCCCGTCGATGGCGCCATGGGGCCGCACCGGGTGCGGTCCCGGGCATCGAGGGCGGCGCGCACGTCCGCGACCGACCAGCGCCCGGCACCAGCCCTCTCCAAGGTTCCCGTCATCGAACGCACCTGGTGGTGCAGGAACGAGCGGGCGGAGGCGTAGATCCGGATCTCGTCGCCGATCCGCTCCACGTCCAGTCGGTCGAGGGTGCGGATCGGGCTGTTCGCCTGGCATTCCGCTGCGCGAAAGGTGGTGAAGTCGTGCCGGCCCAGGAGCGTCTGCGCGGCCTCGTGCATCACGGCCGCATCGAGGTGCCACGCCACATGCCAGACCCGGGAGGCTTCGAGAGCCGGCGGCGCGCGGCGGTTGAGGATGCGATAGACATAGTGCCGCTTGGTGGCGGAGAGACGCGCGTTGAAGGTCTCGGGCACGCTCTGGGCCGAAATGACCGCAACGGGCGCGGGCCTCAGGTGAGCATTGGTGGCGTCCCGAACCGTGTCGGGCCGCCATTCCTTCCCAAGATCCACATGGACGACCTGATGGGTTGCGTGGACGCCGGAATCCGTGCGCCCGGCGCAATGGATGCGGACCGTCTCACCGGCAAAGCGCGCGATGGCATCCTCCACGGCCTGCTGCACCGAGAGGCCGTTCGTCTGATGCTGCCAGCCTGTAAAGGGCGTGCCGTCGTATTCCACGACGAGCTTGTAGCGGGGCATGTTACTTCAATTCTGCAAAGGCCCGGGCATAGGATACCGGGCCATGGGCCTCTTTTCCCTTCTCGGACAGAGCAAGGGCCTGGAGATAGGGCCCGTCATAGGGAGTTTTCAACCGGCTCGCCAGAGCGGGCGTGAAACCGAACCGCTTGTAGTAGTCCGGATCGCCGAGCACCACGACGAGATCGTATCCGTCGCCTTCAAGCCTCTCGAGACCTTGGCGCACGAGGTCCGAGCCGACGCCCTGCCTCTGGAATTCGGGGGTGACGGCCAGCGGGGCCAGCACGCATCCGTCGAGGGCGGGGGCTTCGTGGAGCGCCAGACGTGAAAAGGCGATGTGACCGGCAGGCTTGTCGACATAGGCGGTGAGGGAGAGGATCAGGTCTCCCTCATCGTGCAGGCGATGCACGAGTTCGGCCTCGGTCGTTTGCCGAAAGGCCGCCTCGTAGATGGCATAGACCGCCGACCAATCGGTCGTGTCCTCCACGCGGATGCCCATGGTACACCTCACGAAAAGCGGGCGCCCGGACCAATCCTCACGCCGCGAATGAATTCGTCGAAGGCGACGGGCCCTTTGCCGGCCCGCTGGACCTGGACCAGGCGCACAGCCCCATCGCCACAGGATACCGTACCATCGCCGTCGAGAAGTGTCCCCACCTCTCCGGAACTTTTTCCCAACGTAGCCTTGAGAACCTTCACCCGCTCGTCGCCCTTGCCGAAATCAGCCGTGAAGAAAGCCCCCGGGAAGGGAGACAGGCCCCGGATCTGGTCGTGCACGGACTGCGCGGGCTTCGCCCAGTCGATGCGCGCATCCTCGTTCTTGAGCTTGTGCGCATAGGTCACGCCCTCGTCGGGCTGTGGCGTGAAGCTCAGGCCCCCGCGGGAGAGGGCGGCGAGGGCGCGGACCATAAGATCGGCGCCGAGCACCATGAGCCGGTCGTGGAGTTCTCCCGCGGTCATGTCGGGGCCGATCGCCACCTTCTCGGCCATGGCGACGGGACCGGTATCGAGGCCCTCTTCCATCTTCATGACGGCGACGCCCGTTTCCTTGTCACCCGCCATGATCGCGCGCTGGATCGGAGCCGCACCGCGCCAGCGGGGGAGGAGCGAGGCGTGGAGATTGAGGCAGCCGAGCTCCGGCGCCTCCAGGATCGCCTTCGGCAGGATCATGCCGTAGGCGACCACCACGGCCACATCGGCATCGAGGCTCCGGAAGGTTTCGGCCGCCTCTTCGGTGCGCAGGGTCTTGGGCGTGAAGACGGGCAGGCCGAACCGCTCCGCCATCCGGTGCACGGGGGAGGGCTTCAGCTCCATGCCCCGGCCCGCCGCGGCGGGCTCGCGGGTATAGACGGCGACGACCTCGTGGCCCTGCCCGACGATCTCAGCCAAGGTGGGCACCGCGAAATCCGGGGTGCCCATGAAGACGACGCGAAGGCTCATGCTCCGGCCTCGCGCTTTGCGGCCTTCTTGAACTTGGTCATGACCCTGTCCCGCTTGAGCTTGGACAGGTAATCGATGAAGAGAACGCCGTTCAGGTGATCGATCTCGTGCTGCACGCAGGTCGCCATGAGGCCGTCGGCCTCCTGCTCGATCACCTCGCCCTTGAGATTCATGTAGCGGAAGCGCACCCGGTCCGGGCGCTCGACCTCCTCGTAATATTCGGGGATCGACAGGCAGCCTTCCTCATAGACCCGCTTCTCCTCCGAGGCCCAGACGACCTCGGGGTTGATCAGCACCAGCGGCTCCCGCTCGTCCTCGGACTTGGAGACGTCCATCGTCACGATCCGCAGGGGAACGCCGATCTGGATCGCCGCCAGGCCGACGCCGGGGGCGTCGTACATGGTTTCCAGCATGTCCTCGGCCAGCTGGCGGATCTCCTGCGTGATGTCCTTAACGGGTTCGGAAACCTGCCGGAGTTTGGAATCGGGAAGGATGACAAGGGGTCTGATGCTCATGATTGCGGGAGATAAGGGCTTGTAAGTGGATGGTCAAATCGTTCGTGATATGTTCGGATGCCGCCGTCAACCGAAAGCGTGAGCATGAACGATACCGTCCTGATCCTCGGCACCCATGCCCTGACCTGGGCGCATCTCGTGACCGGCATGGCGGCTTCGAGCCTTCTGCTCCTGACCATCGTCACGATGCTTCTTCTGCGCACGCGCCAGGACAAGGCCTTGGAAGTCGCGATCGCCGAGGAGAGGGCCCGGGAGATGGACGACAAGGTGGCTGAACTCACCCGGATCCAGGCGGAGATGACCGGGCGGATGCGGACCATGGCGGAGGTCTTCGGATCCCGCCAGAGCGACTTCGTCCGCGTGATCGCCGAGCGCATCGACGGACTGCAGCACCGGATGGGGCAGGGGCTCGAAGCATCCACGCGCCATCAGAGCGAGAACCTGTCCAAGCTCAACGAGCGGCTTGCCGTCATCGATGCGGCGCAGCAGAACCTCAGCAACCTGACCGGGGAACTCGTCGGCCTGAAGGACATTCTCGCCAACAAGCAGAGCCGGGGCGCCTATGGCCAGGGACGGATGGAGGCGATCATCCGCGACGGGCTTCCTGCGAGCGCTTTCGCGTTTCAGGCAACGCTCTCCAACCGCACGCGCCCTGATTGCCTCGTGCGGCTCCCCGGGGATGCGCGCGGCCTCGTGATCGACGCCAAGTTCCCGCTCGAAGGGTTTACCTCGTTCCGTGAGGCGAAAGGCGAGGAGGCGCGGGCCCGCGCGGCCACGAGGGTGCGCAACGACATGCTCGTGCACGTGAAGGACATCGCGGAGAAATATCTCATCCCCGGCGAGACGCAGGATCTCGCCATGCTGTTCGTGCCGGCGGAATCGATCTACGCGGATCTCGCCGAGCATTTCGACGACGTGATCCAGAAGGCTCATCGGGCGCGGGTCGTCATCGTCTCCCCGTCGCTCCTGACGCTCGCCATCCAGGTCATGCAGTCGCTCGTGCGTGATGCCCGCATCCGGGAGGAGGCTCGCGTGATCCAGACCGAAGTGCAGAAACTGCTCGAAGACGTGAGCCGGCTCGACAGCCGCGTGGCCAAGCTCGACGCTCATTTCCGGCAGGCGCAGGAGGACGTGGCCCAGATCCGCGTCTCCACGGAAAAGATCACGAAACGCGGCGAGCGGATCGAGACTCTGGAATTCGAGGACGGCGACGTGAAAGCCCGTGCCGAGATGCTGCGGCTCAGCGGGCGGGATCTGCGTATCGTCGAATAGCCCGGAACCGCCCTTTACCAGCGACGTTCTTCCAGTTCTAGCCGACGCGCCAGGCGGATGCCGGCGCTTGCATATTCCACGAGATCACAAAACGGGAAGGATTAAGCGCTATGGGCCTTCTGTCGAAAGACATCAAGTCGCTGGACGATCTCTTCGTTCACACGCTTCAGGACATTTATTATGCCGAGCAGCAGATCACGAAGGCGTTGCCGGAGATGATCGAGCAGGCTTCGGATCCTCAGCTGAAGCAGGCCTTCCAGACGCATCTGGGTGAGACCCAACAGCAGATCCAGATGGTCGAACAGGTTTTCCGCATGCACGGACAGGATCCGAAGGGCGTGACCTGCCCGGCCATCGACGGCATCATCGACGAAGCACAGGAAATCGCGGGCGACATCGACGATCCGCAAGTCCTCGATGCCGCGCTGCTCGCGGCCGCTCAGGCCGTCGAGCATTACGAGATCACCCGCTACGGCACTCTCGTCGCCTGGGCCAAGCAGCTCGGCCGCGACGATTGCGCCGGCGTCCTGCATCAGATCCTCGATCAGGAGAAAGCCACCGATCAGAAGCTCAACCGCATCGCCGAGAGCAAGATCAACACGCGGGCTGCGTAAGGTCTCACCGGTCGAAAGTGAAATGGCCTCCTTCGGGAGGCCATTTTCCTATGGTGGGCAGTTTACTTCACCGGCAATGCATATTGCCGCAAAAATTCCGCGAGATCGTTCGTGATGTAGTCGATCTCCGGAGTCTTCACCGCTTCCTGCTCGAAACTCTCCCGGAAGGGATCGACCGTCTTCGGCACGATTAATGTCGTCGTCATGCCGAGTTCGTGCGGGACGGTGAGATTCTTGGCGATATCCTCGAACATGGCCGAACGGGAAGGCTCGACGCCATGCTTGTCGAGGAAGCTCTCATAGGCGCGACGCTCGGGCTTGGGCACGAAGTTGGACGCGGCAATATCGAAGACGTCCTCGAAATGATCGAGAATGCCGATCTTCCTCGCCACGTTCTCGGCGTGCTTGCGCGAGCCGTTGGTGAGGATCAGCTTGCGGCCGGGCAGCTTCTCGATCGCCTCGCCCAGGCTGGCATTCAGCTCGATATCGGTGTGATCGATATCATGCGCGAAATCCAAAAAGTCGTGCGGATCGATATCGTATTCGTCGATCAGCGCCCGCAGGGTCGTGCCGTATTTGTGATAGAAATATTTCTGCAGCGCCTTCGACGACATGCCGTCGAGGCCGAACAGATCCGCAACGTAAAGGGTGATGCGCTCGTCGATCTGAGGCCACACCCGCGAGGTGTGCGGATAGAGCGTATTGTCGAGGTCGAAGATCCACGTGTCCACATGCGAGAAGACGCGGGATTCGGCGGATGACAGGTGGTTCTCGACAGGCGGTTTTGCGTTCATGGGTCCTAGAGTATCGGACGTGCAGAGTGGATTCCACTTCTGGGATCCATCCGATGCTCCCTCTAAAGGCGGCGCATCGTCGAATGCGAAAAACCGGGGCGCCTTTCGCACGATGCGCCAGAGACGACAATGGGGCCGTGCGGCCCCACTGCTGACAATATAGGGATGGTGCGAGCCCTCGGGAAGGGGCTTAGCCCCGCCGGATCAGCGTACCTGCGCCGTGGTCGGTGAACAGCTCGAGAAGCACCGCGTGAGGCACCTTACCGTCGAGAATGACCACGGCCTCCACGCCCCGTTCGAGGGCATAGATGCAGGTCTCGATCTTCGGGATCATGCCGTCGGTGATGGTGCCGTCCGCGATGAGACGGCGGCAATCCTCGATGGTCATGTCCGGGATGAGATTCTTGTTCTTGTCCAGAACGCCCGGAACATCCGTCAGCAGCAGGAGGCGCTTGGCCGTCATGGCCCCGGCGATGGCCCCTGCGAAGGTATCCGCGTTGACGTTGTAGGTCTGGCCGTCATGGCCGATGGCCACCGGGGCGAGAACCGGGATCAGCTCGGCGCTGAGCACCTGGTCCAGAACCTCCCGGTTCACCTTCTCGGGTTCACCGACGAAGCCGAGGTCCACCACCTTCTCGATGTTGGAATCCGGGTCGACGGCGGTGCGGGTCGCCTTGCGGGCAATCACCATGTTGCCGTCCTTGCCGGAGAGGCCCACGGCCTTTCCGCCCTCGGTGCCGATCCAGCCCACGATCTGCTTGTTGATCGAGCCCGCGAGCACCATCTCTACAACTTCGACGGTGGCCTGGTCGGTCACCCGCAAGCCGCCCTTGAACTCGGACTTGATGCCCAGCTTTTCCAGCATCTTGCCGATCTGGGGCCCGCCGCCATGAACGACGATAGGCTTGATGCCCGATTGTTCGAGCAGCACCACGTCCTCGGCGAAGTCCTCGGCGGCGGCGCGGTCGCCCATGGCATGGCCGCCGTACTTGATCACGACGACCTGCTGGTCGTAGCGCTGCATGTGCGGCAGGGCCTGCACGAGCACCTCGGCCTGGACATGGACGTCGGGGAGCTGTTTGGAATCGGACATAGGCGGCTCCAACGGGTGGGATAAGGACGAAACGGCCTGCGTTCTAGAGCATCGGACCCGAAAGTGGAATGCACTTTTGGGCGTGTTCCGACGCTGTTTTCCTGGAGTGGGCCAGCCAGGGCCTCATTTTCCCACGATGTGCCGATGGCAGGTGCGTGCAGGCAGGGATTTCAGCCCCGCAGGCGAAGAAGGGCGGAGACGGCCACCAGAACCCAGCCGAGCATCAGCAGGATCCCGCCCATGGGTGCGGCTCTGGGGAAAAGCGCTACGCCCGCGAAGGCGCGGCGGGAAAGGTCGCCACAGAAGAGGGCAAGCCCCAGGACAAGGAGATAGCCCGCGATCTGCGCAACGGTCGGGTGGACGGACCCGGCCGCGATCAGCGCCGCCAGGGCGAGGAGCCCGGGAGCATGGAACAGAAGGAACTGGGCGGCCGTGGTCAGGTTTCCGCCCGTGATGTGGGCCGCCGCCGCGGACAGGGCCACGCCCAGGGCGCCGGAGAGGCCGGCCAGCACGATCAGGAGGCGGGCCGCCAGGCTCATAGAGCGCCTCTTTCGTCGAGCAGCCGGGCGATCCCGGCGCGCAGCTCGGGAATGCCGAAGCTCGTGCGGCTCGACGTGGGCAGGATCTCGGGGTAGGCGGCCGCGCGCTTGGCGATCTGCTCCATCGTCGTGGCGATCCGCTTTTCGAGATCTCCCGGCTTCAGCTCGTCCGCCTTGGTCAGCACGATCTGGTAGGACACGGCGGCGGTGCCGAGGGTCTCGAGGACGCCTTCATCCACGGGCTTGATGCCATGGCGGGCGTCGATCAGCACATAGACGCGGGCGAGGCTCGCCCGGCCCCGGAGATAATCGTGGATCAGCTGCGTCCAGGCATGGACCTTCTGCTTGTCCACGGCCGCATAGCCGTAACCGGGCATGTCCACGAGGTGGAGGCGATCGCCGATATTGAAGAAGTTGAGCTGCTGCGTGCGCCCCGGGGTGTGCGAGGTGCGGGCCAGGGTGTTGCGCCCCGTGAGGGCATTCACGAGGCTCGATTTGCCCACGTTGGAGCGCCCGGCAAAGGCAATCTCCACCTTGCTCATGGGCGGCAGGTTCTTCAGGGAGTTGGCGGCCCAGATGAAATCCGCCTCGCCCGCGAAGAGCTTGCGGCCGATCTCAAGGAAGGGGTCGGTTTGGGGGTCCGTGTCGGTCATAAGGTCCTTATCGGGGGTTGGGCGGCATTCTTCAAGGGATCAATCCCGTCCTGCCCCGGCCGTTGGGCCGCGCAGAGGCGGTTCAGGCCCAAAACGGGTCGGCTTTTCGAAGTTTCCGAGCCGTTTTCTCCGCCACCGCGAGGAGCTTCTTTTCGCGTGTCTTCACCTGCTTGGGGCTGGCCTGCGACAAGGCCGGGAAACGCTGCGATCCGACGGCGATGTCATTCATCTCGCCCAACGTGTCCTGGAGGCGCTTGAGGCGGGCGAGCCACCAGGCATGGCGCCTCCTTGCGGGCCTTTGCCCGAACAGGCTTTCAAGGAACTCGGCGATGTAGCGCAGTTTCTTCACTCTGATCCGCACCCGATGCCGCTGGTCGGGTTCCAGCGCGGCCAGCCGTTTGCTTCCTTTCCGGATGGATTTCCAGCGCCGGGGAAGCTCCTTGGCGGCATGGTCCGCGATGGAGCGCCGTCTCATTGTCGCCTTGCCCCGCGTGAGCCATCGCCCGGTCTCGATCCAGGCGGCCGTCTGCAGGAGAGCATGCGTGAACCGGTGCGAGGCGAGGACCTCGATCAGGGCGCCATAGGCTTCGGTCCTCGCTCTCTCGGCTTTCATCCTGTCGGGATGGGCTTCCTGAGGCTCCTTGCCCTGCGTCTGCGCCAACAGCACGTCGAGGTCGCGCGCAGGGCCGAGCTGCTGGCCCGCCCAGCGCAGCTCCGCCTTGACCGCCTCCGTTTCCCGATTGCCGAGCATCTCCTTGAACAAGGACAGGGACGCTTTGAGCCGCCGGAACCCGACTCGCATCTGATGAAGGGCCGAGGCGTCCCGGGTCCGACGAAACAAGGTCTCGTTCCTGACGATCTGCGACAGGCAGGAGCGGGCGATGATCTGGAAGGCGTCGCTGCAGGAAGTGTCGGGCGCAAGCTCGATTGCTTCGGCGGTCGAGAGGCGGGGGGCTGCGGCCCCGGTCAGGGCGTAGCCGCGTTCCGATTTGGTCGTGAGCGACAATCGAAGGGGCGCGGCCCCGGCGAGCTTGCCTGCAAGGTCGAAGAGGCCGGAGGGCTGCCCCTCCTTGAGTTCGAGCTCCAGCTCGGAAAAGGAGGAGTTCTCAGAATCTGCGGTTGCGACCGCCTGGTCCAGCGCCAGCTCGATCAGGGCCCCCGCATGTTCGATCAGATAGACGCGCCTGTTCGTTTCGATCGTGAATACGGGCTGGATCAGTTTCCGGCCTTCGGCGTCTCCTATGAAGGGGGCGAGGGGCGTCTCTGCCGCCGCGGCAAGGTCGATCCCGCCCTCGACGTCGCATTCCCATTCCGCCCGGTCGAGAGCAAGGCCGCGATCGCCGGTTTCGGCCTTGATGGTTTGGATCTGGCGTCCTTTGCCGCGACGGATCCGAAGGGTCAGCCCGGCCCGGCGCAGAGCTTGATCGATCGTGTCGTAATAGACCGCAAACAGGACGCCGCCCTGGTCAGGGAGCGGCTTGGCCCGGGCCAGCACGGGGTGATCGAGAATGTCGTCCATGTGGCCGGAGGCGAGTTCGAGCTTCAGCTCTATCTCACGCAGGGCATTCCGCCCGGCAACAGGCTCCTCGATTGTGGGTTTATGCGCTTCCATGACCGGCATCATCGGATCTGTTCCTCCTGAGGATATGGCGCAGTTGGCCAGGAGGTCTCGGTCTCTTGTGGATTTTTGAGGATCGGCGGGCCGCCGTGGAGCTTTTCTCCCCGTTGCCGTCCTGTCCGGATTCCGGATCACAGGCAAAAAAATCCCCGGGTCGAAGGCCCGGGGATGATCGTCTGAAGCGTGTCTCGGATCAGCTGCCGACGGGGCTGCTCCTGCGGCTGAAGGTCTTCCGCAGGTTGTCCCACAGCTCGATCTTCACGCCGTTGCGCCTCATGATGAAGGCCTGCTGCGTCACGGAGAGCAGGTTGTTCCAGGCCCAGTAGATCACCAGACCGGCCGGGAACGAGCCGAGCATGAAGGTGAAGATCACCGGCATCCACGAGAAGACCTGCTTCTGCACCGGGTCCGGCGGCTCCGGGTTCATCTTCATCTGGAGCCACATGGTGATGCCCATGAAGATCGGCCAGGCGCCGAGCATGAGGAAGTGGCCGATCACCGGCACCGCGCCCGGGTTGTAGGGCAGCAGGCCGAACAGGTTGAAGATGGACGTCGGATCGGGCGCCGCCAAGTCGCGAATCCAGCCGAAGAACGGCGCGTGGCGCATTTCGATGGTGACGAAGAGCACCTTGTAGAGGGCGAAGAACACCGGGATCTGGATCAGCACCGGCCAGCAGCCTGCGACCGGATTGATCTTTTCCTTCCGGTAAAGCTCCATCAGCGCCTGCTGCTGCTTCATCTTGTCGTCGGCATAGCGCTCGCGGATCGAGGCCATCTCCGGCTGCACCGCCTTCATCTTCGCCATGGAGGCGTAGGACTTGTTGGCGAGCGGGAAGAACAGGATCTTCAGGACCACGGTCACGAGGAGGATCGCGATGCCGAAATTGCCGAACAGCTTGTAGAAGAAGTCCAGGACCTTAAACAGCGGCTTGGTGATGAAGTAGAACCAGCCCCAGTCGATCACGAGGTCGAAGTTCTTGATGCCGAGCGAGTTCTGATAGGCATCGACCGTCGCCACTTCCTTCGCGCCGGCGAAGAAACGCTGCGTGGCCTCGACCGTGCTGCCGGGCTGGATCGTCTGTGCCGCGCCCTGCATCAACGCGTTGTACGTGCGGCCCGCCTGGCTCTGCTGCGAGGTGAAGGCGCCCTGATAGGTCATCGCCTGATCGGGAATGACGGTGGCGGCCCAATACTTGTCGGTGATGCCGAGGAAGCCGCCCTGCACGTTGTCCCAGGTCTTCTGGGACACGTTGGTGCCAGCGACCGGGGCTTCCTTGTCGAGAGCGTCGTACTTGATCTCCTGTAGGCCGGTGTCGCCGAGAACGCCGATCATGCCTTCGTGGAGCACGTAATAGCCCAGCGTCGTCGGCTTGCCGTGACGGGACACGAGGCCATAGGGCTGCAGCGCGACAGCCGAGGAGCCTCGGTTCTCGACCGAGCTCTTGATCGTGAACATGAACTTGTCGTCCACCGAGATCGTGCGGTGGAAAACGAGGCCCTGGCCATTGTCCCAGGTCAGTGTCACGGGCGTGGAGGGGGTGAGCCGATCCCGGTCCGCGGTCCATTCGGTCGTAGCGTTAGGCAGGCTGCCCGCCTGAGCGCCGACCCAACCGAATTCCGCGTAGTACGGGTTCTGCGTGCCCTCGGGCGACAACAGAATGATGTTGGCACTCTTGGGGTCCACCGTCTCGTGGTAGTTCTTCAGCGACACGTCGTCGATGCGGCCGCCGCGCAGGTTGATCGAGCCTGCGATGGCGGGGGTGTCGATCGCCACGCGCTTCGTGCCCGCGAGCGCGGCCTCGCGAGATACGATGGTGGGGGCCGTCGGAGTGCTCGGCACGGTGCCGGGCACGGTGGGCGAGGCGCCGCCGGCCTGGCTCGGGCTCGGAGGCGGATTGGGCGCGGTGGGGTTCACCTGCGTGGATTGCTGCTGGAGGGCCGCCTGGCGCTGCTTTTCAGCCTGCGGGGCGGCGAAGAAGTACTGCCAGCCCAGCAGAACCGCCAGTGACAAGGCGATGGCAACGATCAGGTTTTTGTTTTCTTCACGCATGGGAATGTCCGCGACGCTCGCCTTTGGCATGAGGTGAGGAGGGGAGGGGACGATCAGAGAGGTGGGCGCTTTTCGGCTTGGTGACAACCCGCAGAGCGCGCCGGAGATCGTCGATGAGAACGTTGTAATCTGCGGTCAGAATCTCGCGCCGGCCGATGATGACGACGTCCGCATTGATCGTCGCGTAGTCCTGCCCTGCCAGAGGGACGGCAGCTCGGAGCCGACGCTTGATCCGATTCCGCTCGGTCGCATGGCCAACCCGTTTCGTAACGGTCAGGCCGATCCGGAGACCAAGACCCGAGCTGCTGGAATCCGTAGTTGGGCGCAGGCGGGCCTGCACCGTCATCCGCTCCGTATGAAAGCGGCGGCCCGTGGCCGCCGCGACGAAGTCGGGTCTTTTCGTCAGACGCCCGATGGTCACATGTGCGCGATCTTCGCGCATCGGGTGTCCTTTAAGGCTGCTTACGCTGAAAGGCGCTTGCGGCCATGGGCGCGGCGAGCGGCAATGACCTTGCGGCCACCCTTGGTCGCCATGCGCGCACGGAAGCCGTGGCGGCGCTTGCGAACCAGCTTGCTCGGTTGATACGTCCTCTTCACGGCACATCTCCGGTCGAAAGGGGCAGCGGTGCTCAAAAGCTCGCGCCCGTCTGGTTAGGTAAGGGGTTGCCCCCGAAACTGTCTCGAAAAAACGATCAGCGCCCACGAAGAGCGCTGTCAGCTCGCGGGCTTATGACGGAAGAGAGGGGCAAAGTCAACGCCGCTCTGGCCCTTCTGCGGCAATCCGGCAGCTCCGGCCCCATGCGGGAGCTCGGTGGGTTCGGGATGATCGGGCGTTATATAGAGGCCCCTGGCCCGGAGGGAGCGTGGCGGATAGGAGCAACATGGCTGAAGGAGCCTTCACCCGTCGCAGTTTCGGCAGGTACCTGCCTCCTACGGTGCTGCTGATCGCCATTGGCGCGGCCTTCGCCACAGGGCTGCACCGATCCATGAATTTCTCCACTTTCCTGCAGTACCAGGCTCAGCTTCGGGAGCTCGTGGCGGAACACCGCTTGGCCATGCTGGGGCTGTACATGGTGGTCTATGTGGCCGCCGTTACCTTGTCCCTGCCGGCCTCCGCCTTCCTGACCACCATCGGCGGATACCTGTTCGGCTGGGTCCTCGGGGGCGCCGCGGCCTCCATGGCTTGCACCCTGGGGGCGACGTGCATTTTCGTCCTTGCCCGGACCTCCTTGGGCCAGCCGCTCCTGAAGCGGGCCGGCGCCCGGATCCAGAGCTTGGCGGCGGGCTTCCGGAAACAGGCGTTCTCCTACCTGCTTTTCCTGCGGCTGATGCCTGTCATGCCCTTCTGGCTGACCAATCTGGCCGCCGCCTTCTTCGGCATGCGGCTGAAAAGCTATGTTCTGGCGACATATATCGGCATGCTCCCGGCCTGTTTCGCCTTTTCCTTCGCGGGTTCGGGCCTCGATGAGGTCATCGCCGACCATGAGCGGGCTCTCCAGCAATGCCTCGCGGCCGGCCGGGCGGATTGTGCCATAGGCTTCGACGCCAGGAGCCTTCTGACATCCGAGCTGGCTGTAGCGCTCTCGATCCTGGGCATCCTGGCCCTGACGCCCCTTGCGGTCCGATCCTGGCGCGGAAGGGAAGAGCCGTGAGCGCGGATCCGGTCCCGCGGGCGATCGCCGGCGAGCCCGATCCGGAGAGCTTTCCCAGGTCCCGGGTCCTGGATGGTGGCGAGAGAATTGAAGGTTTGCGATCTCGCCGGCTTGGTCTATCCCTACCCCACCTTCTCCAAGGTGACGAAGAGCACGGCGGTGGAGTTTCTGGGGCCTAAGGCTCAGAATCCGGGGTGCGGCGAGGCATCGGGCTGTTTCGCCGTTGAGGACAGGGCGGGCATGAGCGTCGACCAGCCGCATTCACTGACGTGGCGGATCCTGAGCCGGTTCGGGCTCTCCGCCCGCTTGCTGCTGCTGACCGTTCTATTCGTCATGATTGCGGAGGTGATGATCTATGTGCCCTCCATCGCCAATTTCCGCCAGACGTGGCTGAATGATCGCATCGCCGCGGCTCAGATCGCGGCCATGGTGCTTGATGCCGCGCCGGAAGAAAGCCTGTCGGAGGAGCTCGAAATACGCCTCCTGCAGGGCGTCGGGGCCCAGGCCATCGCCCTTCGGGGCGGCGGGCGCCGGAGCCTTCTGGCCATCAGCGAGATGCCCCCGGAGGTCAGCAAGAGCATCGACCTGCGCGATGCGAAATGGTCGACCCTCGTGACCGATGCCTTCTCGGTCCTGTTCAATCCGGCCGACAAGCCGATTCGGGTGATCGGCCACGGCATGGGAGTCGATTTCGTCGAACTCATCCTCGATCAGCGCCCCCTGCGCGCCGCCATGCTCGAGTTCTCGCGCAATATTCTGCTGGTGTCCCTTCTGATTTCGATTATCACGGCAAGCCTCGTCTATCTCACCTTGCAATGGGTGATCGTCAGGCCGGTGCGGCGGCTGACGGGCAACATCGCTGAATTCTCCGGGAATCCGGAAGATGCCTCCCGCGTCATTCAGCCGTCGGACCGTGCCGACGAGATCGGGCTGGCGGAGCAGGCCCTGGCGCGCATGGAAACGGCGCTTGCGGATGAGCTTCGCCAGAAGCGGCGGCTCGCGCAGCTCGGCCTTGCCGTCAGCAAGATCAATCACGAGCTTCGCAACATGCTCACCACGGCTCAGTTGCTCACGGACCGCCTCGAGCGCGTGAACGACGAGACGGCCCAGCGGGTGGCGCCCCGGCTTGTCGCTACCCTCGATCGGGCGATCGCTTTCTGCGAAACGACGCTGGCTTATGGCCGCGCGACGGAGCCATTGCCGCAGCGCCGGCTCATCCCGCTGGCGCCCCTGATCGAGGAGCTCTCCCATCTGAAGGAGCTGGCTCCGGAAGTCGGCATTGCCTTCAACGCCCACGTGCCCGAGGGCCTGATGATCGACGCGGACAGGGACCAGCTCTCCCGAGTGCTCGTTAATCTCGTCCGGAATGCCGTGCAGGCCTTGAGCCAGGCAGGCTCTCCCGAGGGGCGGCCGTGCATCGACGTGACGGCGAGCCGCCAAGGCAATACGGTTACCATTCTCGTCGAGGACAATGGCCCCGGAATTCCAGACCGGCTGAAGGCCGATCTCTTCACGCCGTTCCAGAGCTCTGCCCGGAAAGGGGGGACAGGCCTGGGGCTGGCGATTGCCGCGGAACTGATCCAGCTTCATGGCGGCACGATCAGTCTCGATGAGCGCAGCGGTCATACCTGCTTCCGCATTCAGATCCCCGACCGGGCCTCTTCTCAGGAATAAAACGGGGCTCGTGCAAAATCTCTCCAAAGAAGGCTTGCCAAGCGGGTCAGAACCCTTTAATTGACCCGCCTCGGCTGATGTTGCTCCCCGCAACGACTTGCCGACCAAGCGCCCGTAGCTCAGCTGGATAGAGCACCAGACTACGAATCTGGGGGTCAGAGGTTCGAATCCTTTCGGGCGCGCCATTTCTCTTCCAAACTCGTTTGCGATATCCGTTGCCGCCCATGGGCAAGGGGCGACTGCGATCTGGATCCCGATGCCGCGTGGGACGAACTCCCAAGGCAGGCCGCCATTCCAGCCGTATCCGAGCTCTCCCGCGCAGATTCGACTTGCCGAGACCGCCCCTGTGGACATAGGGCAGGATTCATCCAGTCGGCACGGCCTTCCGCTCTTCCGGTCAGGCGCTCCCCGTGCTCTGTCGATTGGGATCTCAATGTGCGGGAACGCGGAGAAGTGGAATGAAAGTCTTCATCAGCGCGGATATCGAGGGCTGCGCAGCGATCACGACTTGGGATGAGGTTCACAAAGGCCGGGCCGGATATCAGGAATTCCGTGAGCAGATGACGGCCGAAGTGATCGCCGCCTGCGAAGGAGCGCGGGCTGCGGGAGCCACTGACATTCTGATCAAGGATGCTCATGAGAGCGGCTGCAACCTGATCGTCTCGCGCCTGCCGGAATATGCGCGAATCGTTCGCGCCTGGAGCGGTCATCCCTACGTGATGATGTTCGGGCTGGATTCGAGCTACGACGCTGCTCTCTTCATCGGCTATCACGACGCGGCAGGGTCCGACACCAATCCGCTTGCTCATACGATGAATGACCGGATCGCGCGGCTCTCGATCAACGGCGAGCTTGCTTCGGAATTCACAGTTAATGCCTACACGGCGGCTTTGAACGGCGTGCCGCCGGTGTTCCTCTCCGGCGACCGGGGCATCTGCGGCGGCGCGAAGCGGCTCGTGCCAGGCATGAAGACGGTCGCCGTCAGCGAGGGCTTCGGGCGAGCGACGATGTCGGTCGCACCCGCGAAGGCTGTTCGGATGATTCGCGAGGGTGTCGAGGAGGCGCTGACGGAAGGCCTTTCGCGATGCGCGCTTGCGCTCCCCGAGCGATTCGAAGTCGAACTCGAGTTCAACAACGCCAGCGACGCCTATCGCTCCAGCTTCTATCCGGGTGTGGAGCATCCGAGGGCCTGCGTGCTGCGCTTCGTTTCGAACGATTACTTCGAGGTTTTGAGGGCGATCCGCTTCATCACGGTGTGATGAGGGCGCTTCGGGCGCTCGCGACTCTCCAGAGCTCGTCAACGATGGGCCGTGCCCGTTGTGCGTGCCGGTAGAGGCGGATCTCGATGGTAAGCGACCATGCCGGATCGTCGCTTGCCGGCACCAGGGCGCCATCCGCCAATTCCTGCCGGACGAGGCTCAAGGGCACCCATGCGACGCCCCAGCCCGCCATCGCCATGGCTTTGTGGCCGATGGAGATGGTGTTCTCGTGCACGATCTGCCTGTTCAGCGGCGGGCGGTTGGCGAAAAGCTTGTTCAGGGCGACCCCGAAGAACGAGAAGTCGCCGTAGCTGATGAACGATACACAGCCCATGCTTTCAACGGCGCGGTCGAGGACCGGGCCGGCCGATTGCGGACGCGAGACCGGCAACACCTTCTCCGTGCCGAGCACGAGATAAGGAAACCGGGACTGGTCGAGCAGGAACGGAACGGAGGCATGGGCATAGGTCAACAGGAAGTCGCAGTTGCCGTCGACGAGGGATGCGATGTTGTCCTCGATGCCCCCTTTGTCCGGGCTGAGATGCGAGCTGAAGGCCGGTAGAACCTTCTGGATGGATTGAAGCCAATCCGGAAAGAACGTGACCGTCAGTGTGTGAAGAGCCGAGAATGTCAGACGATGCCGTTCGGCTGCCGGGTCCGGCCGCAGGGCCTTTCGATGCTCCTGCCATTCCCGAACGGTCTGCTCTGCAATGGGCAGGAACCGCCTGCCTTCGTGCGTGAGCTCAGATGGAAATATCGCGCGGTTGATGAGCGTCACGCCCATCCATTCTTCCAGCTGCCGGATTCTTCGGCTGAACGCAGGTTGTGAAACGCCGCGGAGGGAGGCGGCTTTCGAGAAGCTCAGATGCTCGGCGAGGCAGCAGAAATCCTCCAGCCATTTCAGCTCCATGATCCCCTCAACTCTGTTGCGAGAACGATCGCCAATCGAAACTCCCTATCATTATGCGATTTCTGCATCATGATCAGAGAAACATGGCATTAGCAATAGACGAGCGATCTCACTAGCGTTCGCGGCAAGCCTCATCCTCAAAGGGGAAACGCGTTGCCGAGAACAATCTACATCAACGGGCGCTATGTGCCGGAATCCGAGGCACAGATCTCGATCTTCGATCGAGGTTTTCTGTTCGGCGACGGCATCTACGAAGTCAGCGCCGTGATCGGCGGCCGTATGATTGACAACGATCTTCACCTTGATCGGCTCGAACGCTCCTTGCGTGAACTCGACATCCCGATGCCCATATCGCGGGACGACATCGTTGACATGCAAAACAATCTCATTGCTCGCAACGAACTCATCGAAGGCGTCGTCTATCTTCAGGTGACACGTGGGAGCGAGGACCGAAACTTCGATTACAGCGATGCCCTGAATCCGAATTTCGTCGCCTTCACTCAGGCAAAGAAGCTCTTGGAGACGAAGGCGCTCAACGATGGGATCAAGGTCGCGCTGATCGACGATATCCGCTGGGGGCGTCGCGACATCAAGACCGTCATGCTCCTGGCCCAGGTGCAGGCGAAGCGCCAGGCCAAGGTGCAAGGCTGCGCCGAAGCGTGGATGGTGCAGGACGGGTTCATTACGGAGGGGGCTTCCTCGACGGCGTTCATCATCACGCAGGCCGGGAAGATCATCACGAGACCGAATTCGCGAGCCACGCTGCCGGGATGCACACGGCGCGCGGTGCTGCAGGTCGCAGCCGATCAGGGGCTGCAGGTCGAAGAGCGCCTGTTCACGGCCGATGAGGCTTATCTTGCACGCGAGGCATTCCTCACGAGCGCCTCAAGCCTCGTCACGCCCGTCATTGAGATTTCCGGCCATCGGATCGGGGAGGGAAGACCCGGTCCGGTTACACGCCGGATTCAACAGATCTACGTGGACCTCGCCCTAGGCGCGGTTCGATAGATAGTGCCATCAGAAAAGCCAAAGGGGACTCAGACAATGAAATTCAAAGCCATCAAATCCGCGCTGCTTGCCTCGGCGCTTACGTTCATAGCGGCCGGCATCGCTTCCGCCGAGACGGTCGGCTATGGTCAATGCGAGCTGACCGGCAAAAAAGGCGCCCATTCGATCAAGCCGGCGGTCCCCGGCCAGTTCACGGTGATCATCAACCTGCCCGCAGTCGGACAATTCAACGGCGATACGCCTGAGACCATCCGCGACGGATACGAGTTCTGCATGGCGGTCAACATCGCCCACCGCCTCGGCCTCGACAAGGTGAAGCTCGTCAACGCCTCATTCGACTCCATCGTCGCCGGGCAGAACAAGGATTTCGATATCGCGCTCGCGCTGATCTCGGTCACCGAGCCGCGCAAGAAAGTCGTCGACTTCTCGACGGTCTACATGAACTCCAGCTATGGCGTCGCGACGAAGGCGGATGCGAACGTGACCGAAGCCTCGATCAAGTCCGGTCGCGTCGGCGTCCAGGCTGGAACGACGCTGGTTCCTTTCGCCCAGGAGACGCTGAAGGCCTCCAAGGTCGACGTCTATGACGACACCGCCTCCATGTTCACGGCTGCTGCCGCAGGCAAGGTCGATGCTGTCATGACGGACCTCAGCATCGTTCTGGGCCAGGTTGCGAATTCCAAGGGCAGGCTGAAGGTCGCCGGCCAGTATCCCAGCGGCGGACAGACGGCGGGTATCTATCCCAAGGGCTCGCCCAACAAGCCCGTCATCGATGCGGTCATTCAGGAGCTCAAGGACGACGGCACCCTGAAGAAGCTCGAAGCCGCCTATCTGCTCCCGTCCTGGGGTGGCGTCTCGCCGGACAGCGTTCCGACGTGGAAGCACTGAGACAGGTATCGGAACCGATGAACAAGCCTGCTCTCCAGGCCAGTGTCGAGCGCGCCAATCAATGGCGCGCTCGTAGCAAGGTTCGCGCATATGGCGCGCAAACCTGGGCCGCTTTAGCCATCACTGCGCTCACTTTCGTCGCCGTGGCGGCAACCGCCATCTCCATCGGTCGCTTCGCGATCGAGGAGGGATGGTCCGCATGGCCTGTCCGGATCCTCGGCCTCATCCCTGCCGCTTTGTCCCTGCTCGTGGTCGGGTTCGCTGCGCAGGCAAGCCGCCTCTCGGCGAAAGCCAGGTCGTCATCCGATATCTATGACGCCCGAGCGCTCGGCGCCAAGGCATCGGAGATGTCCTGGAAGGCCATCTCGTACTCCGTCGCCTTTCTGATCCTATGCGCGCTCGCCTGGTTCATGGTGGTCAACGATGCCGCCGTCAGCCGCACGTTCTTCGACATGGAGCTGATCGGCCGCTCGGCAACGACGGTACTCAAGGCCTTCGGCACCAATGTGCTGATCTTTGCGGTCTCAGCTGTTCTGATCCTCGCCTGGGCTCTCGTGGTCGCGATCGCTCGCACGCTGCCCGGCGAAGCGGGCCGTCCGATCCGGACGATCGCCATCATCTACAGTGATCTCTTCCGCGGCCTTCCGGCCATCATCACCATCTATCTGATCGGCTTCGGGCTGCCGCTCACGAACCTGCCGGTTCTGAAGGATCTTTCCTCGAACGCCTATGCCATCATTGCGCTGACGCTCACGTATGGCGCCTATACCTCCGAGGTTTATCGCGCCGGCATCGAGAGCGTGCATCCGAGTCAGATCGCGGCCGCTCGCTCGCTCGGGCTGTCCTATTTCAGGACCATGCGCTACGTGATCGTGCCTCAAGCGGTTCGCGGCATCATTCCGCCGCTGATGAACAATTGCATCAGTCTTCAGAAGGACACGGCGCTCGTTGCCATCATCGGGACGATCGACGCCTTCAACCAGTCGAAGATCATTGCCAGCAACAACTTCAACCTCTCGGCGGTGACGACGGTCGCCATCATCTTCATTCTGATCACGATCCCGCAGGCCCGCTTCGTGGACAAGCTCATCGAACGCGACCGCAGCAAGCGGCGGTCCGGCTAAGCATCGGCCTAAAAGGCGGCAACGGAACTGCGGAAGGGATATCGCAATGGCGCTCGTTGAGATCGACAAGGCCTACAAGCATTACGGGAGCCTGGCCGTGCTGAACGGCCTCTCCCTGGACATCGAGGAGCATCAGGTCGTCTGCCTGATCGGGCCTTCGGGCTGCGGCAAGTCGACCTTGCTCCGGTGCATCAACAGGCTCGAAACCATCCAGGGCGGCGAGATCCGCCTGCATGGCGACCGTATCACGGGACCCGGCGTGGACCTCGACGTGCTCCGTCGTGAGATCGGCATCGTTTTCCAAGGCTACAACCTGTTCCCGCACATGAGCGTGATCGAGAACATCACGCTCGGCCCGCTCAAGGTGCTCGGAATGGACCGTGGGGAGGCCCGCGACAAAGGCATGGCGCTTCTGTCGCGCATCGGCTTGGCGCACAAGGCCGACGAGTATCCCGACCGGCTTTCGGGTGGGCAGCAGCAGCGCGTCGCCATCGTCCGGGCTCTGATGATGGATCCGGCTCTGCTCCTGCTCGACGAGATCACCTCGGCCCTCGACCCGGAGCTCGTCTCGGAGGTGCTCGACATCGTGCGCGACCTTGCCGCCAAGGGCATGACGATGGTACTCGCCACCCACGAGATGGGTTTTGCCCGCGAAGTCGCCGACAAGGTGTGCTTCCTGCAGGAAGGAATCGTCTACGAGGAGGGACCTCCTTCGCAGATCTTCGGGAATCCTCAAGGCGATCGAACCAAGGCCTTCCTCAAGCGGATCATCGATGCCGGGCGTCTCTGAGGCCCATCATCACAGCAGGGACTCAGAGATGAGCCGGACAGTCAAGGATTTCAATTTGGTCTGCGGGATCCTCCCGCAAGGTGCATGGAATGCGATCACGGACGTCCCGGGCGTCCGGGTCGGCCATTGCACTCTGCGCGGCGGTGACGTCAATACGGGCGTAACGGCCATCCTGCCGCATGCAGGCAATCTCTTCCGGCGCAAGGTCCTCGCTGCGTCTCATGTGATCAACGGATTCGGGAAATCCACGGGGCTTGTGCAGATCGACGAGCTGGGGACGATCGAGACCCCCATCCTTCTAACGAATACGCTTTCGGTCGGAACCTGCGCAACGGCGCTGATCCGGGATGCGATCTCGCGCAATCCGGATATCGGGCGCTCCACATCGACGGTGAACCCGGTGGTGGGCGAATGCAACGACGGGCCCTTGAACGACATTCAGGCTCTGGTCGTGACGGAAGATCATGCCAGGGCGGCGCTTGAGGCTGCTCAGGACGGGCCTATCGAGCAGGGCAGCGTCGGCGCAGGAACCGGCATGACCTGCTTCGGCTTCAAGGGCGGCATCGGATCGTCGTCGCGCAGAATCGAGCTCGACGGACAAGATCATCATCTGGGCGTGCTGGTGTTGACCAATTTCGGCAATGCCGGAGACCTCGTTCTCCCTGATGGCCGCCGCCCTCGTCCGAGAATGGCAGAGCCTCCGATCAAGGCGCAGGAGAAGGGATCGATCATGATCGTTCTCGCCACGGACGCGCCGCTCGATCATCGCCAGCTCACCCGCGTTGCCAAGCGCGCCGGGGCAGGACTTGCGCGGCTCGGGTCGTTCTGGGGCCACGGCAGCGGCGACATCGCCATCGCGTTCACGACGGCCAATACGGTCGATCATGACACCACGGCCGATCTCCTCGACATGCGCGTCCTGAATGAGAACAGGATCGATCTTCTCTTCCGCGCCGCCGCCGAGGCAACGCAGGAAGCCGTGTTGAATTCGATGCTCTCGGCGGACGCGTTTATCGGCCGGGGCGGTAATATGCGAGTGTCACTGGCCGACGTTCTGCGAGGCTGAGCGACACCGGACAACGATCACCCCCTGCCGCAGCCACGCGCAGCCGGCTGCTTGAAAGGCAGTCTCATCATGACCCAGCGGTCACGTTCGAAGCCCATCGTGGGAATTCTCGGCAACCGAACCTATGACGGGTTGCTGCCGGGCCAATCCGTGGATGAGAAGTACCTTCGCGCGCTCGTCGACCTTTCGGACGTCGATGTGATCATCCTTCCCGCTCTCGAGAGCTTCACGGGGTTCGAGAACATTCTCGACCGTGTCGACGGCGTTCTCCTGACCGGCGCCGCAACGAATGTCCATCCGGACTATTTTGAGCCCGGGGCCGAAGAGGCCAGGTACAAGCCCTTCGATGCCGGTCGCGACGATGCCGCGTTCAGGGTGATCCGGCTGGCACGGGAGCGCGATCTTCCACTGCTGGCGATCTGCCGCGGCATTCAGGAGCTCAACGTGGCCTGCGGCGGCACTCTCCATGCCGATATCGTGACGGACGATGCGCACCACTGCCATGGCACCTGGGTTTCCGGCGCTCCCCTCGAACAGCTCTACGGGCCTGCTCACGAGCTGCTCGTCTCGTCGGGCGGCCAGATGGAGAAGCTGGCCAAGGGCGGGGCCACTCTCGTGAATTCGCTCCACGTTCAGGCGATCGACAGGTTGGGGCACGGTCTCACCGTCGAAGCGAGGGCTCCGGATGGAACCATCGAGGCCGTCAGCGTGGACGGCTGCACGTTCGGCTTGGGCGTTCAGTGGCATCCGGAGTTTCAGGCGTCCGACAACGACTTGTCGCGCAGCATCTTTCATGCGTTTGGAGATGCGGCGAGGGCTTTTCGCCGACGGAAGGAAGCTCCTTAAGAAAGGGGCTTCCGGCGCCGTCACGTCGCGCCAGGCTCTTTAGATGTCAAGCGAACCGAAGAATTGACCCCTCGGGCGAACTGAAGATTTGACCCCCTCTCATTGCTTTGTAGCGCCCTCGGTTTCGAGCGCCGATCCAGCCTTCTGCAGCAGACCGGATCTGCGCT